>NZ_JBWXVC010000001.1:0-384306 GCF_059901175.1 Fructilactobacillus sp. X3R5C2 | reverse complement strand
TTAATTTTAAGTTCTACAACTTAAAATTACCTTACACTTGTAATCAAAATCTTGTTCAGTTTTCAAAGATCTACTCTGACGCAACGTCGTCTTATTGTATCTCAACGCCGCATGTAATAATATACCATGTGGTTAATTTATTGTCAATAGAAAAGTTTGACTAATTTTAACCAAATTGTTTTGGCGCACTTAACGACAAGAACTACTATACCAAGGAAACAAAATTACGTCAAGACTTTTTTACAAAAAAAGCACTTAGATCTTTATCTAAATGCTTTTTCTAATTATTTTAGTTCAGGAGCATCAGTATGATACATCGGAACCGTGGATTTGCCACCATTCTGATCAATTAGATCAGTTTTACGTTCTTTGTCAGCCTTATCCAACTGTTCCATTGCATTCTTCGGCTTATAATTATAGTCTTTTCGATCCACAGGCTTAAATCCTTTAGGATGATAGAAACGAAGTAAATCACCATAGATAACTCTATCAGAAAGAGACAAATCACTAGTTACATAGTTCTGAATTCCATCTACTTCCTGTTGTTGTTGCTTATTCGGCTTAATAACTTGACCAGTCTTAGAATCATAGATTGTTCCCCCAACCTTAGTGTATTTAGGAGTTACAAAATCTCCATCCCTAAATGGAACAATTTGATTAGGATTATTCCCCAACAAATCATGTCCAAACTGGATCATATCATCATTCTTAATTCCTAATAAATGAAGCAGCGTTGGTAAGACATCGATTTCTCCACCATAAGTATGATCAACGTGCCCATCCAAATTATCAGCATGGATCATAAATGGCACCTTCTGAAAGTTAGCCAAATCATAGTTATTAACCGACTTTTTACCTAACATCTTAGCAATTGCAGGACGATGATTATTAGAAATCCCATAATGGTCACCGTATAAAACAATGACACTATTCTTCATTAATCCCGTTGCTTTTAGATATGCTTCAAACTCACCAAAAGATTGATCTAAATAATGAGCCGTTTGGACATAAGGATCAACGGTACTATCCCCCGTTTTAAGAGCAGGAAAAGAAACATTTTGTTTATCTAATTCATAAGGATAATGATTAGTCAAAGTGATAATTTTGGCATAAAACGGCTGTGGTAGCTTTTCAAGATAAGGAACTGAATCTTTAAACATAATCTTATCTTTCATTCCATATCCAACATTATACGAAGGTTTCTTCTTATAGTAGTTGCTATCGAAGAAGTACTGATATCCCCAAGACTTATAAGTATTATCTCTATTCCAAAAGCTCGGAACATCTCCATGAAAGACAGCCGTCGAATAACCCTTTTGGTCTAAAATTGCTGGAGCCGCCTGGAAAGTATTCTGCGAACCATAAGTAACCATCGCAGATCCCTGGGGCAATCCATACAATGAATTTTCAAGCATCATTTCAGCATCTGAAGTCTTACCTTGAGCAACTTGATGGTAAAAGTTATCAAACGAAATCGTATGCTTATCACTATAAAACTTATTAATATTCGGAGTAACTTCCTGTCCATCAACTTTATAGTTGATTAAGAACTGTTGAAAACTCTCCAAATGAATAATAAAAACGTTTTTACCCTTTTCTTTCCCAAAATATTTAACGCTTGGATACGTCTGATGTTGATTAATAAATTTCTTGACACTATTCAAATCTGAAGCTTTCGCCTTTGCTCGCGTAGAACTCTCTTGGTGAGTTTGATATGCATTAAAAGCAGCGTATTCATTTAAGCCTAAATACTTAACGATATAATTATTATCAAACGTCCGAGTTAAAAGACCACTCCGATCCGAATTAGCAAGAGAATATTCTCCCCCCATAAGCAAAATCGAAAGTAAAGTAATTCCAATGGCATAGCGATACTTAAAGGGACGGTAATCAATTTTAATAATCCTGAAGACTAATAGTAAGATTAAAACCACAACATCCAAATAAATCAAAAAATCCGTTGGATGAAGAATTTCCATCATACTCTTGCCCAAATTATTTTGGACGTCTCCGGTTCCTTTAATAATACCAATTGACAAGAAGTCAGAGAATTCTCGATAATATAAAACATTAGCAAACATCCAAGTCGACTGTAGAAAATCAATTATCAGCATCAGCCAATAAGAAAGCTTGCCGCGAAAGTATAAAGCAATCCCAAACAAGAGCAGTCCTGATGGAATTGGATTAACAATCATCAAAAAGGTTTGCATGCCACCCTTAACACCCAAACTAAAGTCGACGTTATAAACAACCAAAGTAGTTATCCAATATAAAACGACTACCAGCACGAAGAAACCGATAGTAGTATTAAAAAAATTACGAATGCTTTTTAATATTCGAGACATTCTAGTTTCCTCCAAAACTCTTATGACTTTCGCTTTTAAGTATTTTCCTATTCTTTTGTGCCTTTTTACTTGGCTTCATCACGAGGGCAAAGGCTCCCAAAATCAAACCTAAGTAATACGTAAGAATCCGCCACAGGATCATCGCAAGTACTAGCTTACTTCCATTAGTAATATAACTTCTAAAAATCATCTCAAAGCTATACTCAGCTCCACCTGCTCCTCCAGGAATGGGAAAAATCGAGATAATCATCACAATCAAAATGTGGAGACTGGTTACCATTACCACATTAGCATTGGTATAACCTAACGAAAGCATAATAAAGTAGGGAATTAAGTAATAAAAAAGCAATTGAAAAAAAGTGATTATGAATATTTTAGCCATCAACTTCCCTTGGTGACCAATTCTCACACTCTCTTTATAAAAGTTATCAATCTTCTTATTTAATGTATTTACTAACTTATAAAATGTAGCATCTTTTACAAACCATTTCACTGGTTTGATACAAATATTAACAAATTTTTTAGTAAATGAATGCCAATACATGATCATAAGTAGTGAGACGATCACAAACATGTGAATTCCAAATCCGAACACAACAAACCATGCCAGAGCGTGCATTTTATCAATAACGTAGTTAAAACCGATTATTAACGCAATAAAAAAATTAATTACTATCATGGCTTGGTAAACAACAAACTTCATAAGTAGTGCAGAACTAGCCCGACCACCATCAACTCCCGATTGAATTAAAACAAATAGTTGAGCCGGCTGACCACCAGATGAAAACGGAGTGATCCCATTAAAAAGTTGCTCCACTAAAGGTACCCGGATTGCATCCCGAAAAGTAAAATTAGGATCACTATTTCGAACTAACATGTAAGTAATCACGGATTCAAGAGCAAAATAAAGCAAAATGCACCCTAAAGCAACTAATAACCACCATGGATTAATCTCAACAATATCTCTTATAAGAACGCTAAACTTAATGTCTCTAGCTGCATACCATGAAATAAGTAATCCAAGGGCAATCATGATAAGTAGTGAGACTTTATTTCTCCTGGACATTCAATTACCCCTTTTTCGCCTGGTCAAAATAAAAATCATGCCAAATCTTGGCTAGATGATCCTCGGAATAATAATCAGATGCTTTAAGTGATTTTTCAGCATATGCTTTCAGAAGCTTAGGATCATTTAACAACATCTTAAGTTTTTTATCCATTTCAGCCTCATTATTTGCTGAAATGTAATACCCGTCAATAATTTTTTTATAAAGGGATAAATCCCGCAACATAACAGGAATTCCACACGAGAATGCCTCTAAGACTGACATCGGGAATAACTCATTATACGACGGTAAAAGAAATAAATCAGCCATATTATAATAATTTACTAATTCTTTACGATCAACGATTCCGGGAAAACTCAGGTTTTGAGGTGGATTATCAACCAATTCTTTCAACTCAGAATATCCAGCTGTCATTTTTCCAAATGAAAATCCTCCTGCCCAAACAAATTGAACGTTTGGATTTTGCATTGCTAATTTACCAAAATCAAGAACGCCCTTTCTGGTCTGAACTTGACCGGTTCCGAGCACCGTAAACCGTTTTGTTTGATAACCATAACTACTTCTAAGAGCTTCTTTCTGGCTCTTTGAAACCGGATAAAATTCTTTTTTACTTACAAAATTTGGAATATATGTAATTTTCTTTTTATCAATCCCATATTTTTCAAGTTTAGGTATAAAAGTTGGATTTACAACGACAATATGATCCATCCGTTTATAAAAGGCAATTACATACTTATAAAAAATTTGTCGAAATGGAGTAGGAATTTTTAAACTCCCCTCAAGCGTTTCCGGCAAAAAATGAACGTATCCAATCTTTCGTCCCATTTTTTTTGAAAATGTAGACAAATAAAACGTTGGATTAATGGTGTGATAATGACTAATGTTCGCTTGATTAAATTTATTAATCTCAATGTCAAACTCGTTTGGAAAATGTTTCTTTAACATCTTAATTAACTCAATGTATGCACTACCAACTCCTTGACCTTTTACTTTGTCAGCAGTTGAAAACATATCGATCTTTAACATCAACAAAACTCCTCAGTCAGATGTGTTAGTTTGCTTAGCTTTAGTTCGATCAAACTCTTTGATTGTATCATCATAAAAGCTCAACATCTGATCCACAAAATACTCAGCTGAAATTTCGTGTAATTTCTCTTCACGGACATTTTCGGAATCGGGGTATTCACCTCGGTGTTGCAAATAATCCACCGTTTCAGAAACAAACCTTTCTTCTGACTCAAACGTCATTCCAATTGATTTATCATCAATTAAGTCATCGGTGTACGGACTTCTTGCAACGACAACTTTGGTGCCAGCAGCAACTGCTTCAATGTACGTTAACCCCTGAGACTCAGAATTAGACGTAGAAACAAAAACATCTGCCATTCGATAATAATCATTGACATGATTATTATTAATTTCCCCGGTGAAAATAACATGGTCGTTAAGTTTCATGTCAGACACTTGCTTCATTAAATCATCTTCGGCAGGTCCTTCACCCACAATTACAAGCATAGCATTTGGAACTTGATCCAAAATTTTAGGTAGTGCATCGATCATTTCGGAGATGTTTTTTTCATACGCAACTCGACTAACGGAAACCATCAATGGGGTCTCATCACTAATGCCTAATTTTTTTCTAATATCAACATGGTCATTTTCTTCATAATGCTTAACGTCAATCCCAGTTGGAATAATTCGAATGGGACTCTTAACCCCATAATCAGTAAGCTTGTCCAAGACACGCTTACTTGGTGCCACCACACCGTCCATGTGATGGCAAAAAGCTAACATCATTTCTTTTACGTGCACTGGTTTTAATAATTTGCCGTTAGCAACATAGTGCAAATAATCTTCATACATTGTGTGATAAGTGTGAATACAAGGAATATTCAAATTTTTAGCAACGAACTTCCCGATAATTCCAAGTGAAAATTCAGTTTGGGTATGAACGATATCTAATTTTAATTGCTTAGCAATTTGATAAGCCTGAAATATTCCTCTGACGGCGATTCTTCTTTCGGTAAAAGAAATAAAGGGAACACTTGAAAAACGGTAAATGTCTTTTTCATCGTCATCATTTTTTTCAACGTTAGGATCAGTTGTAGTAAAAATATAGACATGATTTCCACGCCTTTCTAACTCATCTTTTAACGTTTTGATTGACGTAGCAACTCCGCTAACTTGTGGAAAATAAGTATCTGTAAACAAACCAATATTCACGTTGTTTTCCCCTCTCTCTTTAACGTTAAACAAATGTAATTATATGGGTTTCCCGCATGGTTTGCAACTTTGTGCCTAACTACTCAAACCTAAGTAAACCATCTACTCTGGCATCTTAGAGATAAAGTCATCAATCATCTTATTAACGTCACTAGTGGTATCTGCATTTTTAATGACACTATCAGCTAACTTACTTGCTGATTTCGAATTAATTTTACTAATGTATGCTTTAGTTTTTAAAATTTGAGTTGGAGTGGCTGATAATTCATCCACTCCTAACCCAATCAAAAAAGGAATCACTTGTGGATCACACGCAACCTCACCACAAACACCCACGGTCTTAGAAGCGCTATGAACGATCCTAACGACCCTTTCAATTAAACGAAGCACGGCTGGATCACAAGCTTGGTACAAATAGGAGACACGCTCATTTAAACGATCAACGGCAACCGTGTACTGAACTAGATCATTAGTGCCAATACTTACAAAATCTACTCTTGAAATGATCTTATCAATCATAATTGCTGCCGCCGGAACTTCAATCATCGTTCCTAATTGAACATCTCCAAGTTTAACTCCTTTATCAATCAAATTCTGGCGTTCTTCAGTGTAAATCGAAAGAACCTGATCCAGCTCTGAGACCGTTGATATCATAGGAAACATGATCCGAATTGGTCCATAAGATGAAGATCTAAGGAGTGCCCTGATTTGAGTGCGAAAAACCTTGCTTTCACCTAAACTATAACGAATGGCACGATAGCCAAGAAAGGGATTCGTCTCATTATGGGAAATATTAGGCAAATAATTAACTAGTTTATCTCCACCAACATCCATTGTCCTAAAAGTTAACTGCTTTCCTTTTACTTTTGAAACAATGTTTTTGTACATCAAAAATTGTTCGTCTTCGCTCGGGAGATGGTCAGAATCCATGTAAATGTATTCGGTACGAAATAATCCAATTGAATCAGCCCCAACTTCTAAAGCATTATCAACTTCATTTTCGTTACTAACATTAGCCCCCAATAGCAGAGGGTGCTCATCTAATGTCTTGGTCGATTGGCCCTTGAACTTTTCCCATGACCTTTTTTGTTTTCTAAATTTTTCAAGCTTTGTCTGGAATTTCTCGATTTCATCTGAATTGGGACTTTCAATAACGTTTCCACTACTTCCGTCAACAATCAATTGTTCATCATTTTTTAAATGATTTAGGCTGTCCTGCAACCCTAGTACAGCTGGAACGTCCATACTTCTAGATATAATGGCTGCATGAGAATTCTTGGTTCCAACAGCTGTAACAATCCCTTTAATATTTTTCTTTTGAACTTGTGCAATCTGAGTTGGAGAAATGGAATTAGCAACAATAATAACTGGCTGGTTAATAAGTGATAGATCGGGAGTATCGACGCCAAGTAGACGTCCCAAAAGCTGGTCTCTGATATCTTCAATATCATGAACCCGTTCCCTTAAATACGGATCATTCATATTCAAAAAAATAGCTGCATATTGATTGAATACACGATTCAATGCAAATGCAGCATTCTTTTTTTCTTCTGTTATGACTCTTTTAACCTCATTAATCAACTCTGGATCAGATAAAACTTCTAAATAAAAATCTAAAATATCAAGATATTTCTCAGCCATTTCAACTCTATTACTTTGTTTGATTTTTATAATAGTAGTTTTGGTATCTTGAAACGTTTTTTTAAGGCGTGCTTTTTCTTCGTCTATACCCAAAAAGGCTTCTTTATTAAAAGTTAAATCTGGTTTAGTTAAACAATAAGCTTTTCCAAATGCGATCCCATCACTAACACCAATACCCTTAAAGGTAGTCATATTAGTCGATCAATCCTTCATCTTTCATGGTTTTAGCAATTGCATCAAGGGCTTCTTTAGCATCGTCACCATCGGCTGAAATAGTAATATCAGCACCTTGGCCAACTCCTAATGACATAACACCCATGATTGATTTTAAGTTTACAGATTTATCACCATATTCAAGACTAATATTTGAATCAAATTTGCTAGCGGTCTGAACTAACAAAGTTGCTGGACGAGCATGAATGCCAGTTTCTGCCGTGATTTTGAATTGACGTTTCTCCATAATGAACGCACTCCTTTAATCGTTTATTTAACTCTATTTACAGTTTAAGAATATCAATTTATCATCTAAAAAACAAGTAATTATCATAAATCGCTTACATAATTGTTATGACGCTAATTTTCAGACGAATAATGATAGGTTAAAATGCCCTTTTCGCTGGCTTTCCCTACGATTCTTTTCCGTGTTGGAAAGCTCATAAAAGCCTGCTGAAATTTCGGAAAATCCTTTGGTTCAACCGTCAAATATTTGATTTTTCCATCCTTTAATTGGTTTAAGAGTCCGGTAAAGTCATTTTCGTTTTTATCCATAATTATTGCCTCCTAATCGGTTTCAATGTTACCACATTAAAATAATTTCTAGATCAGTCAAAATACTTGATTGAATGTTATTAGTGCGTATAATATTCATGAATGGTCAATAAAGGTCAGACTTTCGTCTGACAATTTAGTTAAGCAAAAGGAGGCTTAAACTATGGAAGGACAAGGTTCATACGGATTTGGTAGTCTAGATGACTTTCTTCGTGCCATGCAAAATGGCCAAGTCAATGATTATCAAGTTCCACCACAAAGTGGACGCGGCAACGGCCGAAATGGTTCAAAATCAATTCTTTCAACTTACGGAACTGATTTAACTAAAAAAGCTAAAGCCGGAAAACTTGACCCAGTAATCGGTCGTGATAAAGAAACGGCTCGAGCAATCGAAGTTTTAAATCGTAGAGGCAAGAATAACCCAGTCTTGATTGGTGAAGCCGGAGTTGGAAAAACAGCAATCGTTGAGGGTCTCGCTCAAAAAATTGCTGATGGTACTGTTCCAGAAAAACTTCAAAACAAACAGGTAATTCAATTAGACATGGTTTCAATGGTTCAAGGCACAGGTATTCGTGGTCAATTTGAAAAACGAATGCAACAATTAATTAAAGAGGTTCAGTCAAACCGTAACATCATCTTATTCATTGATGAAATTCATGAAATCATGGGTGCAGGTAATGCTGAAGGTGGCATGGACGCAGGTAACGTCTTAAAACCCGCTCTTGCTCGTGGGGACTTTCAATTAATTGGAGCAACCACCCTAAAAGAATACCGTGACATTGAAAAAGACTCTGCTCTTTCAAGACGACTTCAACCAATCATGGTCAAAGAACCAACGGTTGATCAGTCCATCAAGATTCTAAAGGGTCTACAAAATCGTTATGAAAACTATCATCTAGTCAAGTATACCGAGCAAGCAGTGAAAGCGGCAGCTACCCTTTCCGATCGTTATATCAGTGATCGTTACCTTCCGGACAAGGCAATTGATTTACTTGATGAAACTGGTTCCAGAAAGAATTTAACTTTAAACATTGTTGATCCAAAAACAATTGACAAAGAGATTGACAGTGCTGAAAACGAAAAGAAGACGGCTTTAGATAAAGAAGACTACGAACAAGCCGCTTACTACCGTGATAAGATCAAACGACTTCATCAAAATAAGGATAAGGGTGCTACAAGTGAGAAACACAACACCGTTACTGAAAAGGATATGCAACAAGTTGTTGAAGAAATGACCAATATCCCAGTTGGAGAACTACAAACCAAAGAACAACAACAATTAAAGGACTTAGCTCCAAATTTAAAGCAACATGTGATCGGACAGGACAAGGCTGTTGATTCTGTTGCTAAAGCCATTAAACGAAATCGAATTGGTTTTAATGGTAGCGGTCGTCCGATTGGTTCATTCCTATTCGTTGGATCCACTGGGATTGGTAAGACTGAGATGGCTAAACAACTTGCCAAAGAATTATTTGGATCCGAAGATTCAATGATTCGATTTGACATGTCAGAGTATCGTGAACCACAATCAGTTGCTAAATTGATTGGTTCACCGCCTGGCTACGTTGGATACGATGAAGCTGGCCAATTAACCGAAAAAGTCCGTCGTAATCCTTACAGCTTGATTCTGTTAGATGAAGTTGAAAAAGCTCATCCAGACGTTCTTCACACATTCTTACAAATCTTAGATGACGGTCGTTTGACTGACTCACAAGGTCGAACGGTTTCCTTTAAGGACACTGTCATCATTATGACTAGTAACGCCGGAAGCAATGCCGAAGCAAGCGTTGGGTTTACACCAGAAGCAACTGGTAAAACTCATTCTGTGATGGATAAATTAGGACTTTATTTCAAACCTGAATTTCTCAATCGTTTTGATGACATCGTCGAATTCAACCAGCTTTCTAAGAATAACTTAAATCAAATTGTCGATCTGATGATTAAAGATATGAATAACATGTTAGCGTCAAGAAACGTTCACATTGATGTTTCCAAATCGGCCAAAGCAAAAATTGTCGAACTCGGTTACAATCCGTCAATGGGTGCCCGTCCGCTTCGACGAGTAATTCAAGAACAGTTAGAAGACCAAACGGCCGACTACTTCTTGAATCATCCAGAAACTAACAATCTTGTTGCTGATACAGACAAGAACAACAATATCGTTATTAGTACTAAGTAGTGAAAGAGACTTAGATTAGAATTCTAATCTAGGTCTTTTTTTATTTCCAGAAATGGTAAAATCAATATAAACCATCTTTGGAGGAAAATTATGTTTAATTGGATGAAAAAAATCTTTTCAAAAAATAATCATAACTACAAGCATTCAAAACATCGGATGAAAAGACCAATCAGACAAAACAACGTTAAAAAGACGACAACCTCCATAGATCCATCCGAAATTTCTTTAAACAAACCAAAATCAATTCATACCACCACTCCATTACCTGCCGAAAATCATCAATCAACTCCTAAAAAAGAGGTTATCAGAACCCCAAGTACAGTTTTTATGGAATTTGTCGATCAAAACGGGAATCAATTAAAATCAACTGAAATCATTAGTGGTTCAGTTGGTGATCCAATTAATTTCATCGTTCCCAAAATAAAAAACTACATATTAGTTAGTGTTGATGGAATGACTAAAAAAATGCAAGCAAAAAAACAACTAATCAAGTTTCATTACATCCCTAAGTTAAGCCAACCAGTTAGCGTTTACTGTTTTGATTTTGATTCATTTCGCTTGCTTCTCCCTCCCAAAATCGTGAATGGTCCATTAAACCAGCAGTTTACACTAAAGGCTCCTGTGATTCCTAACTACCAGCTTCACCTATCGGTTGGTGACTTAACCGGTCAATTCACAAATAAAACCAAAAATATCATCTTATATTACCGACGTTCTAACTGGAAAGTGGTTCAGTCAGTCAATTATTTAGTCAAAATGAAAATCCCCACTTCCGTTTATGATTCACCGGTGCGAAAGCAAAAATACGATCAAATTTTGCCAGCTGGATCAACTTGGCGTGTCTTTACAGAAATTCGAACTAATCAAGATGATTGGTTAAATCTCGGCGGATCACAATGGATCAAAAAGCGATCCACGATTCGTACCCATAACAATGACAAACGTCTAACCTAAAAAAATCCCACTCTTATTGAGTGGGATTTTTTACAAATTTTTATCCATGTTATACGTCAATTTAGAGAGTGTAAGACCCTTTTCCATCAATTCATGCATAAATTGATAGATTCGACTCCTCATTTCTTTGACCAATTGCTGATTCTGATCTTTCAAAAATTCAGATGCGTCCTGATCATTCATATTAGCAGCTTGACCCATCGTATCTGATATATGCCCTAAAAATAACTCGTTAGCATGTTTCTTAAAATCACGATCCTGTTGAATAAAATTACTGTAATGAGATTCAACGATCATCGATAGTTTACGATACATCCAGTATGCGCTCTTATCATCCATCGTTAGAGGGGTAACCTCATAACTTGGATCAGTCTCGTCAACGTTCGCAAAAAAAGGAACATATGGACTAAAGGCGGGAATTCCAAAATTTAGCCACATAATTGCCGAACATTTATCACTTACATCATTTCTAATTTGCAGAACATGTGAATTTTGGGTTCGATTCATTGAAATTGGTCTAAACTGAGTATTCGATTCCTCTGGATCCTTAGCTAATGGATCATATTTGGTTTCGTTATAATGAGAACTCAAAATAAACTCAACATCACTAACTTCAATTTTACGGCTTGCTTTTCTAATAAACGGGAGGTCATTTGAGGTTGGCTCCTGCTCAATCTCGGGATTCAGCACCCTTTGGCCATACCAAACTCGAGGTGTGTTGTAATGGTGATCAAATTCATTATGAGTTCCAAAGATGTGTCTAAAATTAAATCCCTCTTTATCAGGATTTAACTGGTACTTTTCAACAAACTCTTGTAACCCATCGGAATACATAAAATTTTCTGGATCATCAAAGTCAACCTGTTGAATTGCAACTTCGTTTGCTACGACCGCATAACAATCGTCAGGAATTCGCTGTGCGACCCAGTGGTGACCAGTAACGATCTCCATGTACCAGACTTCGTTATTGTCACTAAAAAGGACCCCATTTCCCTCTGGTGAACCATACTTTTTGATTAAATTTCCCAGATAAGTAACTCCATCCCTTGCAGAATTAATGTAAGGGAGAACCATCGATTGTAAAGAATCTTCAGCCAGTCCGTGCTGAACAAGCGGATCATGAGCTAAAGCATGCTCGTTTCCATAAACACTTTCAGTGGCACTCATTGCAACATTCTTTTCATTAAATCCACTTTCAGCATAAACGCCTTCTTTTTTAACGTCAGCGTTCGGTGTCATCAAAATTCGGTAACCCGACTTTGGCATTGGGGCAGTAAAACCATTTTGGTTGGATTTCCAAACTTTGTCCTCGTCATGATATGCAGGTTGAACATAAAAACGTTGAGGAGTTAATGGTAAAAAGGTATCATCATTTCTAGAAATCATCGTTGACCCATCAACACTAGCGTCTTTACCAACCATCACACTGGTACAAGCACTTAACTTTTTCATAATTCATATCCACCTTTCACAAAAACTAGTTTATATCGAATATTACGTCAATTCAATCCTAAAGCTTGGCAGTTAACTTGACATCAGGATATTTATCTTTAAACCAGCGTTCTGCAAA
The DNA here is from genome assembly GCF_059901175.1 of Fructilactobacillus sp. X3R5C2. Taxonomy (NCBI): domain Bacteria; kingdom Bacillati; phylum Bacillota; class Bacilli; order Lactobacillales; family Lactobacillaceae; genus Fructilactobacillus; species Fructilactobacillus sp. X3R5C2. The sequence goes on along the minus strand of NZ_JBWXVC010000001.1, from coordinate 371,559 downwards.
CTCATTTTCAAAAAGGAATAACGGATCCCCCTTTTGATCCCGTACTAAAATATTTCTAGACGAAGACATCTTTTCGTCCAGCTGGTCAGGGTCAATCCACCGGGCAATTTTATGCCCCATTGGTTCCATCACAACATCTGAGTTATATTCATTTTTCATTCGAAACTGAAATACTTCAAACTGAAGCTGACCAACTGCTCCCAAGATATACTGTCCCGTGCTGTAATTAGTGTAGAGCTGAATGGCTCCCTCTTGTACTAATTGTTGAATGCCCTTATGAAACGACTTCTGCTTCATAACGTTTTTGGCTGAAACTCTCATAAATAGTTCTGGAGTGAACTGTGGCAGCTTTTCAAACGCAATCGGTTTTTTGCCGGTATAAATGGTGTCGCCAATCTGAAAATTACCAGTATCATAAAGACCAATAATATCTCCAGCAACCGCTGTTTGAACGTTTTCACGCGTATTAGCCATAAATTCAGTAACGTTTGATAAACGGATCGGCTTCCGGGTACGATCAAGGGTAACATCCATGCCTTTTTGAAATTCACCAGAGCAAATTCGTACAAAGGCAATTCGATCACGATGACGTGGATTCATATTAGCCTGAATCTTAAACACAAATCCAGAAAATTCTGGTGCTGTTGGCTCAATTTCATTTCCTTGAAGAGTTTTGTGAGGACCTGGAGCTGGTGAGAGCTTCAAATAAGCGTCTAAAAAAGTTTTAACCCCAAAGTTAACCAACGCTGAGCCAAAGAAGACTGGTGTTTGATCACCCTTGGCAATTTTTTCTCTGCTAAATTGATTCCCAGCTTCAGAGATTAAATCCATTTCACTTCTAGCATCTTGATAAATGCTATCGTCTGCTAGTGAGTTATCTCCAATAAGATTGCCATCATCATCTAGTTTAATAAAGTTCTGACCATCCGTTTCTGGTTTATAAAGTTCAACTCGATGATCATAACGGTCGTACAGCCCCTTTAAAATTCGACCAGAGCCAATGGGCCAGTTCATCGGATAAGCCTCAATTCCCAGTACATCTTCCAATTGATCGATTAATTCCATGGGATCCTTGCTATCACGATCAAGCTTATTCATGAAAGTAAAAATTGGAATTCCACGCATTTTACAAATTTTAAATAACTTTTTAGTTTGCGGTTCAATCCCCTTAGCGGCGTCAATCACCATCACGGCAGAATCCACTGCCATAAGAGTCCGGTAAGTGTCTTCTGAAAAATCTTCATGTCCCGGTGTATCAAGAATGTTAATCCTTTTTCCCTGATAATCGAACTGCATAACCGAACTAGTAACTGAAATTCCACGCTTCTGTTCAATTTCCATCCAATCTGACTTAGCAAAATTTCCACTTTTTTTAGCCTTAACGGTTCCAGCTTCCCGAACAATCCCACCAAAGAGGAGTAGCTGTTCGGTGATAGTGGTTTTCCCAGCATCAGGATGGGAAATAATGGCAAACGTTCTTCGTTTATCGACTTCTTTTTCTAGGTCTGCTTTTTTCATCTTTACTTCCTTTCTGTTATAGATTAATTGTATACCATCAAACAAACAAAAAATCCGGAAAACTCCGGATTATTTTTAACGAATTTGTTGCATCACATAATCAATCGTCTTAATCGAACTAAGTCCATCGTTAATCCGACAGAAGCGATTGTAAAATTGCATAAATTTAGGATCGTTTTCAACGTTTTCGTCTTTTAAATCAGTTGAGATTCCCTTCATTAACTCATCAGAATCATAGACGATCCTTCCAGGCAAATCTCGTTCATAATTCAAGTAAAAGCCACGCAACTCATCCTTATACACGTGATAGTCATAAGGATAGAACAAAATTGGCCGTTTAAGGTAGGCGTAGTCAAAAAAGACTGAGGAATAGTCGGTTACCAGCAAATCTGAAATTAAATATAAATCAGAAATGTTGGAATAGTTCGATAGGTCATAGACGAACCCTTTGTAATCAGAGACGTCTAATGCATTCGAAATCAAGTAGTGCATCCGTAGAATTAGGACAGTATCACTTCCAAAGTGTTGTTTGAACTCTTCCAAACTAAACGGTAGCTTAAAAGTATATTTCCCCTTGCTCTCAAACTGATTATCTCGGTAAGTAGGAGCATATAGGACAACTTTCTTGTCCCGTGGGATTCCCAATCGATCCTTAATCTTATTAATCTCAGTAGGATTATTCCCGTTAATCAATTCATCATTTCTTGGATATCCCACCTTTAAAATCTTGTTTTCATACCCGAAGGCACTTCTAAAGACCTTGGTTGAAAAATCATTTGGTGAAATCAATGCATCCCAACGATTAGCTTCTTTAACAAAGTTATCATGGTACTTATTGGTTGTCGTACCAGGCATTGAAACTCGTTCAATATCTAACCCTAACTTCTTTAATGGTGTGCCATGCCAAGTTTGAACATACGTTACATAGTCTGGTTTAACGACCCAGGCAGGAAATCTAGCATTGCTAATCCATACCTTAGCCTTTCCCATGGTACGAACCCAACGTCCCGTATTTTTAATTACATAATTAATGTTATGATCCTTACAAAATTGCTTTTGTGACTTTTGAATGGACCACACAAAGTTAATCTTAGGATGTAATTTTTTAAACACCTGATAGATAGCATAAGGACTATCACTCACCTGACGTCCACCAAAGCTCTCAAACACGATCGTCGTAGTAGCAAATGGTGTATGCCCCCGTTTAAACAACTTTCGTAAGCGCAAACGATTAACTTTACTTAATAAGATTTTAAACAATTTCCACAAATGCTTAGCTTTTCCGTAAAACTTAGTAAGTCTTTTTGTAGGAGACGGCCATCTTCTTTTAATAACACGAAGTTGACCCTGCTTTCCCTCTTTTAATACTAATTCACGATTATCACCTAAGTGAGAAACGGTTTTAAACGATGAAAGCGAAACATCCATCACCAATCTTTGCTGAAAATGCTTACCATGATAGTCATACCTGATATACAAACGATATGTATCTTCATCCTTTAGCTCTTTAAGCGGAATGGTAATCGCAAAAATCCCTTGAAAAGGTGAATCGGTAATCGGATAAAGTCGTTTGCTTTGATCACTTGCTTGCTTAATTACAATTGCCATTTGATCAAGTTTTTTACCGTCAATGTGGTTAAACCCCGTTAATCGTAAATTACCGCCACCAAGCAAATTAACCGAGTTCATCACAAATTGCTTTTTAGATCGGTTCGTTCTGACATAAAAGACTGCCATGCCAGACGGGTCAATCTCATATTGATAATAAGCATTTAACCCAATCCGCCGAACGGCATTCACGTATTCACTTTCAACTTGAATAAGGGTTCGATGGTCACTATTACCACACGAATAATAGAGTTGCCATTCAAATTCATCCTGTCCCACGGAGTCAAAGTGAAATTTATTTGGATCAATTATAATTGCTGCCTCATTGCCACTTACATCCCCTTTAAGAATAGGGACGGTGATTGAGGCTAAGCTTTCTTTTTCAATCAAAGTAACAGTTGCATCTTCATCAGCGTAACTAGGATTAATTAACTCAAATTCAATTTTCAACTTTGTTTGTTTTGGTATAACGTTAGAAAGTATTGCTCGCATTATTTCTCCTTAATAGTTGAAAATCACGTTTTGACCAAGATATTTAGAAAAGTTAACCATATCATCCAAATCGATAAAAATGGTAGTCTCCTTACCTTCAGCATACTTATTAACTAAAGCAACGTTAAATGCTGAAATATCACTATAACGGCTTGCATTGCCATAGTCTGAAATGACATATGATCGAGCATCTGAACCTTTAGACAAATACTTCAAATTACCAAGATTAACATCATAATCGATTAAATCACTAGTTGGTCTAGCAATCTTTAAACTTGTTTCTGGAGGTGAAACAACCGAGGTTTTACTAAGATAAAAAATCTGAGCTGCTCCACCGTTACTTTGATCCACCCGACATGCCACGTCACCACGTTGATTTAAAAATTTAATTACTTGATGTTCATCATTAATCCGTTTGAAAACAGCAGTAGCGTTATCATGATTGTCATAATAAATCGTTTTACTAACGTAGGGCCCATCATAAAAGATCACTTTGAATAAACCTGACCCAGCCAAAATTTCCTTTCGTTCAGCTCGAACCACCCCATTATGGTCACTGTAGACTTGAACGGACTGACCCTTAACCACTCTGTCGTGAACGTCAAATTGGGTTAAATCGTTATTTAAATCATGATTTTGATCAAAAATTCCACGTTGTTTACTAAAAACGTCAAACAATTGGGTGATTTCTAATTGCACTTGCTGATGAAAAGAATCAGATAACTTCCTAATCAAAGTGGCCACGTACTGTGATTGATCATAGTTTAAAATGGAAATTACAACTTTAACTGAATTCCCGTCATCGATCATTCTTTCCAATCGTTCTTTAAATCGGGGCTTTTCAGCTCCATGAACTGAAGTTACCAAAAAAAATGCTTGTTTCATTTTGCTCCCCTTAAACTAAAACATTCTAAGAAATAAAACGAAGAATCCTTGGACTCAAACTAATCTTTCCAATCCTTTTGGCTCGTGACGCCTAAATCAGACTTGATCTTAGACGTTGAAATTCCTTGGGTTCGCGGCAAATAAATTACTTTACAATACTCTTTAAGAAAGTCAAACTTACCCTTCCAATCGTCACCCATCACAAAGATATCAATCTTATGATCTTTAATATCTTGAATCTTCTGGTTCCATCCCTTTTCAGGAATTACTTCGTCAACGTAGCGGATAGCGTCTAAAATGTACTTACGATCCTCATAAGAATTATAAGCACGTTTCCCCTTTACGGCATTAAACTCATCCGTCGAAAGACCTACCGTCAATGAATCACCTAATTCACGAGCACGTTTTAATAAACGCACATGACCCTTGTGAAGCAGATCAAATGTGCCATACGTAATTACTTTCGTCATAATATCTCCTGTCAGAAGACCATAATTAATACTCCTATTTATCAACAACTAAATGTTAGCATATCTTCCATTATCGTCAATAAAATTCACGATCCATAACTAAAGTTTAATTTGGCTCATTTTCAGATGAATTAGTTTTTGCTGAATTAGTGGAGTTCGAATCGTCATGTTGAACTAACCAAATATTGTAACAATATTCAATCACAACCTTCGCAATCGCATAAACTGGAATGGCTAGAATCATCCCAAACAACCCAGCAATGTGGCCAGCTGCAAGTAAAATGATAATAATAGTTAGTGGATGAATCTTTAATGATTTCCCAATCACATTCGGGTACACCAAGTTTCCATCAATTTGTTGAACAATAATGACTACCACAATTACCCAGATAACTTGCATAATATTATCTGAAAAAGCAACAAAAAGTGATGGAATAATTCCAATGTAGGGACCAACGTACGGGATGATATTACATAATCCGGCAAAGACCCCGAGCAAAAGAGCATACTTTTGGCCGATCAGAAAGTATCCTAAAGTGGTAAACGTTCCAACAAACAGACACTCAATAACCTGGCCACCGATGTAACGTGAGAGGGTATGATTCATTTTTTTAAGTAGCGTTACCGTTTGTTTCCTGTGGTGTTTGGAAAGTCCGGGAGTTAACTTTTCAATGCTTGGAAGTAGTTTGTTTCCATCCTTTAACATGTAAAACAGAATGACAGGAACAGTAATTGCCGTGATAACCACGTTCGTTGCCATCGAAATAATCGTTCCCGCACTATTCGTCAAATTAGCCAAAACTGTTTTCAAATACGATGAATATGAGGACTGAATCTTGTCAACAATGGGACGCCAGTCCACTTTTTTTAAAAATCCATAACGTGTGATTTTAGTTAGTAATGTCTGCCCTTGTTTAGCAAATTCAGGCGCTGCCCCTACCATGTTAGCCACCTGAGTAATCAACCGTGGTACAAATGAAAACGCCATGTAAACAATAACCCCAATCACAATCAAAAATACGATGGCGGTGGCCCAGGTACGATTAATGTGTTTTGTTTTTGTGATTTTTATTTTCATTAGGAGGTTAACGATCGGATTTAACATGTAATACAAGAATCCCGCTAACAAGAGTGGAACGAAGATCGTTGACACAAAAATTACAATCGGCGAAAAAACAAAACTAATTTTGGAACATAAATAAACGATTCCAACTGCAATCAAAATCTCAACCGTCCAAAAAAATAAAGCCGAATTTTTAAATCTATTCATTTGATTCACTCCAATTAATTTTCTTTTGTGTCCAAAAATTGATCAATATCATCAAGATCAAAGCCCTTTCGATATAACAACTGCTTGGCTTTCTGACGTCGACTCATATCATTATACTTCTTATACTTATTCCAAGCCTTGTTACCCTCTTTAGCAAGTAACTCATTTTGATGATCGACATCACTTTGAAAGTCTAATTCACTAATGATTGTATCAATATAATCAAATGAGTATCCCTTTCGGTACAAAGCCGTCTTAGTTTTTTGCATCCGTTTGTTAAAGGGATATCGCTGATTATGAGCAAAGATTTTTTGGGCCTGCTTTTTACCATTTTTAAGCGTCATTTCGCTCGAATAATTAACTGAAATTGCCTCATTTATGTATTCATCTGCAATTCCCTTTTGTTTTAAATACCTTGAAACAGCCATGGGACCCTTATTCTGTTGTTCAACAATTCCTTTGACGTAGGTGTCAGCATAATGTTCATCATTAAGTAGATTAATCTGTTCTAGTTTTTCAACCGCTTCATCGACTGCTTCAAGGTTGTCTGAATATGATTTTAACTTATCTCTAACCTCTTTTTTTGAACGAGTCTGATACGAAATAAAATCAATAGCCTTATTATATAACTTTGAAACATCGTCCGCCGCCTTAATTTTGTCAATCTCACCTTGGCTTAACTCAGATCCCTTGAAGATCCCAAACTGAATCATCACTTCTTCACTCACAGGAAAAGCATAATGATCATTGACGTATACATTATATCTTCCCGGTCTTTTTTGCGAAGCAATTTTTGTGACCTTTAATTTATTTGCATTTTGCTTATCCATCAGCGCTAACTCCCATCAAATTAACAATTTGAAACTATTCTGATATACTTATTTGAAAACACTACAAAGGAAGTGGTTTCACTCATGCCAAAAGCACACGTGATTTACGCCACCATTACTGGTAATAACGAAGACGTTGCTGATATCGTCACCGAGGGACTTGAGGACCTCGGCGTAGATGTCGAAGAATCTGAAATTTCTCAAACCGACGCGGACGAACTTAAAGATACCGATATTATTGTTATATGTCCATACACTTACGACGAAGGAGCTCTCCCTGAAGAAGGGATGGACTTTTTTGAAGATTTAGATTCACTGAACCTAAAAGGAAAAGTTTTTGGAGTGGCTGGTTCTGGAGACGTTTTTTATCAAGAATATTATAACGTTGCCGTCGACGCATTTACCAAAGCTTTAAGGAAAACTAACGCTACTCAAGGAGCTAAAAGCGTCAAAATCAATCTTGAACCTGATGAAGATGACATCAAAGTTCTTGACCAGTTTTCTCGTGAACTGGTGAAATCCACCGAAAAATAATTTAGCAAAAAACATCACCACCTAATCCTGGGTGGTGTTTTTCTTTTTGGAACGAAATTTACGTGCACTAGAAATAATAGACCGAACGGATCCGTTTGTTGATTCAATGTTACCAGTAAAGTACTCTTGTACACTGGCATTAATAACGGCACCAAACATCAGCACGAGTCCAATAAAATATAACCACAACATCACTACTATAAAAGTTCCTAACGTCTTATAAGCGGTAATATTTCTAAAAAAGTACTCAATGATTAGCGAAAAAGCTTGTGACAAAATCATTAAACCAAGCACAGATATCGCTGATCCTAGAATTGTATAACGAATCTTGGTCTTAACACTTGGCACAAAATAGTACAAAAGCATCACAACTATGAAAGACCCAGAAATAATAAATGGAATTCGAATGGATGCCACCACTTGCGTTGCAATGGTTGAAAGATGCAGAATTGGTCTCAAGTACGTGATAATTTCTTGACCAAACCCTTGCAAAATCATTAAAACAATCAATAAGAGTACCAGTAAAAGCATCCATACAAATGAAATTAAACGATTCGTGATGGCATTCTGAGTGTCAGCTACTCCGTAAGTTCGGTTAACCGTTCGTTGAAATGCTGCCATCGCCTGACTAGCTGACCAAATTACCAGCAACAACCCAATCGATAAGCTACCACCACTATTATTATTATCAAAAGCTGACTTAATCATGGGCAAAAGCATCGTATAAATCGATGACGGAACCGCGGTTCTGATATACATTAAGATATCATTAGGATCTCCATGTAAAAGTTTAATGATGCTACCAATCATAATTAAAATTGGAAACAGTGATAAGAGGGAATAATACGCCAAGACGATGGCAGAATCAGAAACGTTTCCCATCTTAAAATGTTTCATAACTAACTTAACAAATGAAATTACTTTTTGATTTGTTTTTAGTTCCACAAGCTAGGACTCTCCTTTAAAAGTTGCCTCAATTGCAGATAAAATTTGCTTAGCTGCCGTTCCATCCCCATAAGGATTATGAGCATCAGCCATCTTTCGGTATTCATCTGGATTATCAAGTAAGTCCTCCATCGCATCTTTAATGGCCTTAGGATCAGTCCCAACTAATCTCAAAGTGCCCGCTTTAACTCCTTCGGGGCGTTCAGTCGATTCTCTAAGAACCAAAACGGGCTTTCCAAGTGAAGGAGCTTCTTCTTGAACCCCACCAGAGTCAGATATAATAAAATAACTCCGAGCAGCCATATTATGAAAATCAACCACATCTAAAGGTGCAATCAAATGGATACGAGAATCGCCCTTAAAAATCTGTTGGGCCATCTTTTGAACCACTGGATTAAGATGAACTGGATAAACCACATCCACATCAGGATGTGAATCAACAACTTGTTTAATTGCTTGAAACGTTCGTTTCATTGGTTCACCTAGATTTTCGCGCCGATGCATTGTAAGTAAGATGATCCGCTGTCCATCATCAATGTTATCTAAGATCGAATGATGATAATTATCACTCACCGTTTGATGAAGGGCATCAATGGCAGTATTCCCGGTAACAAAGATGTTTGACCCCAGATGATTCTCTTTTATTAAATTTTGCTTACTTAACTCCGTGGGTGCAAAGTACAAGTCAGCTAAAACATCCGTTAATTGACGATTCATTTCCTCTGGATATGGGGAATATTTATTATGAGTACGCAGCCCTGCTTCAACGTGACCTAACATTTTTTTATGATAAAAAGCAACCACTGAAGCGGCAAACGTACTCGTAGTATCACCATGAACTAGAATAATATCTGGATTAGTTTTAGAAATAATTGGACCTAACTTAGTGATCACAGAAACAGTAATATCTCCAAGTGTTTGATCATTCTTCATAATGTTTAAATTATAATCGGGGGTGATTTTGAAAATATCGAGAACTTGCTTAAGCATTTCACGATGTTGACCCGTGACCACTGTGATTGGTTTAAACTTGTTTCGATTTCGCTTCATCTCTAAAATAATTGGAGCCATCTTAATGGCCTCCGGTCGAGTTCCAAAAACAGTCATAACTTTAATTGGTCTGGTCACATTTAATCCCTCCCATTTGCCTAGTACCTTAAGTATATCAAAAGATTTACCCAATTCCGATGCCAAACCACTTTAAATAATGATAAAATGATATTAAACAATCTGTAAATAATTGGTAATGTATTTTTGAATTTAAAAGTTTAATTGCCAAGTACTAAGGAGTAATTAATTTTGGAAAAAATTAGTCTGATTGTTCCTTGTTATAATGAACAGGAATCAATTGAACTTTTCTACAAAACTGTGGAAAAGGTTTTTGCACAAATGAATAAAGACGGTGAAAAGTATGAGCCTGATTACCTTTTTATAAATGATGGATCAAGTGACAATACCTTTAAGATCATTAAAAATCTTCACGAAAAACATCCTGACACCGTTCACTTCATCTCATTTTCAAGAAACTTCGGGAAAGAAGCTGGAATGGCTGCTGGGCTAAGAAATGCCAAAGGCAATTACATTGCATTAATGGACGTTGATCTCCAAGATCCGCCGGAACTCCTTCCTAAAATGCTCAAAATTATTCAGACCCGGGACTATGATTGCGTTGGGTGTGTCCAAACAAGCAGAAAGCAAAATCCAGTTCGAGCTTTCTGTTCTTCGATGTTTTATAAGATCATCGATAAAATGTCAGACGTTAAAATTAAACCTAACGTTCGAGATTATCGTCTAATGTCTCGACGTTACGTCGATGCAGTAAATGAACTAACAGAATACAATCGATTCTCAAAAGGAATCTTTGCTTGGGTTGGTTTTAACACCAAATATTTAGAATATCAGGGGGTCCCTCGGGCTGCTGGAGAAACTCATTGGTCTTTCTCACAATTGGTAGAATACTCGATGGAAGGAATTATTGATTTCTCTGATGCCCCACTAACCTTTGCCACTTACGTTGGGATAATCTCATTTTTACTCTCACTCGTTGGGATTGCTTTTGTCGTTATCAGGGCATTATTCTTTGGAGGAGCCGTATCTGGTTGGCCTTCTTTAGTATCAATTATTCTCCTAATCGGTGGAATCCAACTCTTCTGTTTGGGCATTCTAGGAAAATACATTGGAAAAATTTATTTAGAAACGAAACACCGTCCTCAGTACATCATTAAGGACGAAGCATAGTTTAACTGGTAGCCACCTATAAATTATAGGTGGCTTTTTTATACAAAAAAGACTTCACATAAAGTGAAGTCTTTTTGAATTTATTAACTAACTTAGAACATTCCCAGAATTCCATTCAGAATCAAGACCATTATTAGCCCCACAACTGAAATCACGGTTTCTAACACCGTCCAAATTGAGAAAGTTTGTTTCATAGTTAAGTCAAAGTATTCTTTGAACATCCAGAATCCGGCATCATTAACGTGTGATGCGGCAAGTGATCCAGCACCAATGGCTAAGGCCATCATTACTGGGTTAACGTTCAATGAAGACATCAGTGGCATAACAAGTCCGGCAGCAGTCATTCCAGCCACCGTAGCTGAACCTAGCGATACACGAAGAATAACGGCAACTAACCAGCCAAGGATGATTGGAGATAGTGATGAGTGCATCATGATGTTCTTAACGGCATCACCAACACCACCATCAATCAAGACTTGCTTGAAGGCACCACCACCACCAATAACCAATAGAAGCATGGCAATTGATTTAACGGAGGCTTCAATACTCTTAGAAACGTCACTCATTTTCTTACCACGATGGAAGCCCATTGACCAGATGGCAAATACTAAAGCGATTACCATGGCAATCATTGGGTTACCTAACATCGAGATAATAGCATCAAATCCTGATGGCTTAGCAACTGCTTTCCCGCCATGGAAAACTAACTGGTAAATGGTATTAACCGCCATGAAAATAGCTGGTAATAATGAAGTTAAAACCGAAAGACCAAAACTAGGAGTTTCATCTAATTTGTATTCTTTAACTTCACCAAAAGCTGGCAGGCTCTTCTTGACTACGAACGCGCTCGGAACAAACTTCTCAGCAAACTTCGTAAAGACAGGACCCGCAATTAAAACAGCTGGAATTGCAACAATGATACCAAAGAGCAATACCTCACCAATATTAGCGCCCAAGGCTGTGGCAACAGCAGTTGGAGCAGGTTGTGGTGGTAAGAATCCCTGGGTTGCTGACAATGCAGCCGCCATTGGAATTCCTAGATAAACAAATGGTACATCGGCTTCAAGGGCAACCGCGAAGACGATTGGGGTAAGTAATACCAATCCAACTTCGAAGAACAATGACATTCCGATAATGAACGAAGCAATTACGATCGCAATCTGTAATCGCTTCTTTCCAAATTTGTCGATCAGCGTCTTGGCGATTCGATACGAACCACCAGAATCAGAAACCAAACGACCGATCATGGCACCGAATCCGAAGACGATGGCCAATTCACCTAATGTACTACCAATACCAGTCTTAATGGCATCGGCAATTGATGCTGGGTTCATTCCTAATCCAAGCGCAACTAAAATAGCTGTGATGATCAAGGAAACAAAAGTATTTAGCTTAAGTTTGATGATCATGAAAAGGAGAAGTGCGATTCCTAAAATCAACACTATGAAGGGCATGTATGACATTTCTTTTCCTCTTTCCAATTATTAAATTAAAACAACGCTATAAATTAATTGTATACGGTTTCATGCCAGTTTTCAACACCATCTTTTAAAATTAAGCTTTAAAATAGCACTAGCCACCTCTTCTTTTACTTAATAAAACTAGTAATGACTCCTCCGATAATGACGAAAATCATTCCAATGGTAATATATAAAAGTTCTCTTTTAGTTTTGTGTTCGTGTAAAAAGATGATTCCACCAAAGGTTGATATGACAACACACATTTGCGAAATCGTAAATCCAGTTGCTACTCCATTTAATTCGGTTGAAATCAAATAGGTTAAAGCACCAAATCCAAACAAGAAACCACTGATAATATTTTTATAGGTAGCCACTTCTTTAAACGGATTAACCTTGGTTTTAAATATTATAAAGCAGGCAAAGATAGTTCCCATCACGACCATTCCAATGGTTTGAGGGAGAAACGCTGCCCATCCATTAGTATTAGCAACTTTTGGGAATGCCGAATAGCCAACATACCCAAAAGTTCCGACGATTAAAACTAAAATACCCTTTCTAATATTAACCTGTTGCTTTTCTTCCTCAGTTTTTGGTGCTAACGTTCTGTCTTTTTTGGTAGTTAGTAAAACACCCAAAATAATTAAAATAATCGATCCGAATCCAGCTAACTTTGGAATCAAACCCGCCCATTCACCAAAAACAATTACTCCAGTTAATGAATTGCCAATCAACTGAAGACCAGTTGACACTGGCATGGACAACGAAACTCCCATCAGTGAAAATGCAGTGTACTGAGTATATTGTCCAATTGCCCATGCCATCCCAGACAGAAGACAAAGCCAAAAAACTTCTTTTGAAATCACTGGTTGCTTAATGAAATAGACAATAACAGCAATTAAAATGGCTCCATATGTAGAACCCATTAGTTGATTAATTGGCTTTCCACCTAGCAAACCGATTGAAATTGGTAAGATACCCCAAGCAATAGCTGGTAATAATGCAATTAAAATATTCAAACTTAATCCCCCGAATTAAAATAATTTCTAACCATTCTCTTCAAGTTCAATATACTACCTTTTAAATCAAACCGATATTCAAAGTCACAAAAAAAGGACACCAAATGTGTCCTTTTTTGAAAAGATAAAATTTTAAATAAAACTTGTAATGACACCACCAAGAATGACACAAATCATTCCAAGTGTGACAAATACTAGTTCTTTCTTTGTCTTGTGTTCGTGAAGAATTATAATTCCACCAAAGGTTGAAATGACAACACACATCTGTGAAATCGTAAATCCAGTGGCCACTCCGTTTAATTCAGTCGAGATTAGATAGAAGAAGGCACCAAATCCGAACAAAAATCCGGTAATAATGTTTTTATATGAAACAGCTTGTTTAAACGGATTAACCTTGGTTTTATAAGCACTAATAATAACAAAGATCGTTCCCATGATGACCATCCCGATCGTCTGGGGCAGAAAGGCTGACCAACCATTGGTATTAGCAATCCTTGGAAAATCAGAGTAACCGATATATCCAAACATGCCAATTACTAACAGAATTAAACCATTCCGAGTATGCTGAGCGGCATTCTCTTCAGCCGTCTTGGGTTCATTACTGCCATTGTCTTTCAAAGTTGTTAGTAAGACCCCAATGATAATCAAAATAATTGATCCAAAACCAGCTAGCTTGGGAATTAAGCCAGCCCATTCACCAAAGAAGATTACTCCGGTAACTGAAGTACCAACTAACTGCAAACCAGTTGAAATTGGCATCGTTCGTGATACACCAATTTGAGTAAAGGCCATGTACTGAGTCATTTGACCAACTGCCCAAGCCATCCCTGAAAGTAAACACCACCAAAAGTCCTGCATGGTGATCACTGGCTGTTTAAAAATAAACACAAGGATGGCAATAATTAACGCTCCATATGTAGTTCCCATCAACTGATTAACTGGTTTACCACCGATTAACCCAGTTGCAATAGGAAGAAGACCCCAACCTAACGCTGGGAGTAAAGCAATTAAGATATTCAATATAATTTCCTCCTAAAATATAAATCCGTGTAGAACACATTATAATCGCCCATAAGCCCAAAAATCAATTAATTAATTATTATCAGCAACATTTGCCCAAATAAAAAACACCTCATTTAGATGAAGTGTTTTAGCGCATATAAATGACCCCACTCAGACTCGAACTGAGATCGACCGCTTAGGAGGCGGTTGCCCTATCCAGTTGTGCTATGGGGCCAAAAACATTTTCTATTCTCTCACGAATAAAAAATTTAGTAAAGAACCAAACTAATGGTGATTTTTATGACTACTTGGTTTACCCTTATCTTTTTGTTTTCGTTTTCGGTGTTTATTCTTTTTTGGTTTAGCCTGGATAGCTTCGTGCACCTGTCTTTTTTTAGTCAGTGCCTGTTGTTTGATTTCTTTTTGATGCTCTAACTGTGAGTCATCAATGTGATCAACGATCTCCCCATTGAAATAATAAATTGGTTTTAATTCATATTCACTATTATCTAAAACGTGCTTTAAATCGCGAAGATCATGGTCATCTCCAAAATTAATTACTAACCCTGGCTCACCCATTCGACCTGTTCGACCAACACGATGAATGTAGGTATTCGATTCATTTGGCAAATCATAATTAATCACAGCTGGTAATTTTGCAATGTCAAGTCCCCTTGCAGCCACGTCAGTCGTTAATAATAATTTAATTCTTCCCAAACGAAAATCATCCAGCGCCTTTTTGCGGCTCTGTTTACTTTCACCTGCGGCTAATTTTTGTACCTTGCCATTTCCCTCGTGTTTGAAGAAATTAAAAGCCCGATTAAGCGTATCAGTCTGATTAAAAAATACTAATGCTTTAAAACCTTGCATTTTAGATAACCGGTTTAACATTTCATTTCGCTTGGCTCGTGAGATTTGAAAGAGGCCATGGGTTACCTTACCCCTGGTTTGATCAATATCCCTAACGTCAATTATGTCGGCACTTTTACCCATTTTTTCCTTTAGATGATACAAAACATCAGTGTCTGTAGCAGAAAAGTAGGCAGCCTGAGCATCTCTTGGAACTGCAGCAATAATATTTTTAACCTGATCTAAAGAAGTATCGTTGAGCAAATCATCAGCTTCGTCAATGACCACTGTTTCAGCGTCATTAACCTTTAATTTTCGTTCATTAATCAAGCTAAGAATTCTTCCGGGAGTTCCCACAACAATCTCTGGATGTTTTTTTAACTGTTCCTGTTGCCGTTTAACGTTTGCTCCACCAATCAATGGCAAAATTTTCACTTTAAAAGGAACCGCCCAATCTCTAATCACACCTGCCACTTGCATAGCAAGTTCTTGAGTAGGTTCGATCACAATGACCTGTGTGCCAACACCTGGCATCGAATTAGCCAAAATCGGCATTGTAAACGCCACGGTCTTGCCAGAACCAGTTGGTGATAGTGCGACAATGTCATTTTCACCCTCAATCATCGGTGCATAGACTGCTTTTTGGATTGGGGTCTGTTTTTCATATCCTAATTTTTCAAAACGCTTAACAAATTGTTCGAGCACACTATTCTCCTATTTGTAAATAATGAATTCCAGCACTATCAGCAAGACGTCCCATTAAAGCATTAACTTTCTGCATTAAATTCAGTCCTCCAACGTATCGATTTTCGTAAACAGGATTCCCTGGATGATTTATGACTTCAGCAAAATCATTTGCTTCTGGAATCATCGGATTGTCGGTATAAAGAGGAGAAATCTCACTTTCTTTACCCTCATTCATTAATTTAGCTGCCGTAAACTCACCAGCATTATCAATTAAGACCGTTTGCTTTCCACAGTAGATCTCTGATTGTTGATACGAAGTAGTAACCTTACTAAAGTTTAAAGTAACATCAAAAGTACCATAGTTTAAAACAGCGACTCCACCACCATCAGCTCCGGTTTCAATGAATTTAGGATAGTACATCTGTGTTCTTGGTAATCCAAATAGAGCAACGGCATCATACACAGGATAAACTCCGAGGTCTTCCAAGGCTCCGCCACCAAATTGAAGGTTAAAGACATTCGGAACTTCACCCTTAAGAACCTTATCGTATCGAGAAGAATATTTGCTAAAAGTAAATTCTGCCCCATCAATTTTAATATCATCAATTTGATCTTGAACCGCTTTAAAAGCAGGCATGTGAATGTTCCGTGCTGCTTCCATTAAGCGAGCTTTGGGATGTTGCTTTAACGTGTCGATGGCAGACTGGAATTGATATGGTCCAATAAAAGCAGGCTTTTCAACAATGACATTCTTGTCATGCTTAAGTGCTTCAATGACTTGTTGATAGTGAATGGCATTTGGTGAAGCAATATAAACGGTGTCGAATTTGTCAGATTCAAAGAAAACCTGTAAATCATCAAAAATGTTGTCACAATCATTTGGCTGAGCAAATTTCCGCGCCGTATCTAATTTTCTTGAATAAACAGCGTTCAACTTATACTTGCCAGTACTAACAGCAGCATCAACAAACTTTTGTGTGATCCAGTTAGTTCCAATTATTCCTAATTTAATCATTATAATTCTCCCATTGTACTTCTTCATTATTCACAATATTTACCTGACCTAGATACTGATTCCACTGCTTCTGGTTCCCATTAAAAGCTACGGAATCAAAGCTTCCCTTCTGCCCATCAATGTTTAAATGATCGGAAGAATTCATGTTGATAAAGCGCACGTGCGGTTTCTTTGCATCGCTTTCACTATTTAACCAAAAAGCGGCATGTGGAATTGATCTAAATTCTCGGTACATCTTCTCGTTAGTATTAATAATAACAGGTCGATCGTATCTCTGGTACAAAAACTGAACGAATTCATTAATCCGTTTCTTTTGTTGCTTTAAATTCACGTTGTTTTCATCATACGGATAGTAATATTGAACTTGAATGACGATTGGAAGCGTCCCGGTATTATCTTTGACTTGAGTTATAAAATTACTCTCCTGGTCCTCAATACTACTCTTAAATCCATAGGTATGATAAACCCCAATCTTTAAACCAGATCCCTGACTGCGATTGTAATTATTGTCAAAATTATCGTCAGCAAAGCTTGCTCCTTGAGTAGAACGAATGTACACGAACTTTTGGCCTTTCTGTTTAAGTGCCGTAAAATCGATGTACCCATCGTCTTGATTTACCGTCACACCCTGAACTGGATACTTTTTCAAAAGTAATTCGCGATCACGATTTTTATGAGCAAAGTACATCCAAATGGAAATAACGATAACTAGTAGCAGTACACTAACCAGTCCAATTAATGCCCACCTAGTTAATTTTTCTTTTCTTGCTTTTTTTCGAAGGTTGGACCGGTTAATCTCAGTCATTTGGACCTCCTCAATCATTTCTTATAATTAGTATAATTATAAATCAATATTATCACTATTTATTGATATTCGCTTGAATTCAAACGTTGATTTCAATATAATGAAAGCGTTATAAGTAGTATAATTTTTTTACTCGATCACTTAATAAAGTTGGCATGAAATCTGTCATAGAGTGCATCAACTAGCATGGAAGGGAAAGATTATAATGGAAAACGTAATTGGGGTCGACATCGGAACTACAAGTGTCAAAACCGTTTTATACGATGACAAAGGTGAAGTTAAAGGTTATTCAAACGATGGATATACTTTGTATCAAGACACTGCCGACATGGCAGAAGAAGATCCAGAGGAGATTTTCTCAGCGATGATTCAAGGTCTACAAAATGTTCTTAAAAAAGTAGACCCTAAAAGAGACACCATCAAGGGAGTTTCATATTCGTGTGCGATGCACAGTTTGATCCTCTTGGATGAGAACCACAAGCCACTCACCCGCGCAATCACTTGGGCAGATAATCGTGCCGTTGAATACGCAGATAAATTAAAAGAAAACGGCATTGGAATGGAACTTTACAAAAAGACTGGTGTTCCAACTCATCCAATGACACCACTTGTAAAGGCCATGTGGCTCAGAAATGAAAAACCTGAATTGTTTAAAAAAGCCCGTTATTTTGTTGGTGTTAAAGAATACATCAACTATAAATTATTTGGGGTTCTAAAAGAAGACTATTCGATCGCTAATGCAACTGGCCTATTCAATATTTTTGACATGGACTGGGACGATGAAGCCTTAAAAGTTGCTGGCATCAAGCGTGATCAACTGCCTGAATTAGTAGACACCACTTATCAATTAAAGGGCTTAAACGAAGAATACGCCAATAAAATTGGAATTGATAAAGATACACCATTTATCATTGGTGCTTCTGACGGTCCTCTGGCTAACTTAGGGGTAGACGCCATTAAACCTGGTGTAGTAGCTGTCACAATTGGAACTTCTGGTGCCGTTCGTGTCGTTAACGACAAGCCAACGATTGATCCTAAGGGCCGTGTATTCTGTTACTACCTAGCTAAGAATATGTGGGTTGTCGGTGGACCCGTTAATAACGGTGGAATTGTCTTCCGTTGGGTTCGTGACCAACTCTGCTTGCCAGAAAAAGTCACTGCCGAACAGATGAACATTGATGCTTACGATCTTCTAACTGAGATTGCTTCTAAGATTCCAGCAGGATCCGAAGGGTTAATCTTCTTGCCGTTCTTGGGTGGTGAAAGAGCTCCAATCTGGGATGCCGACGCTCGTGGAACATACTTCGGTTTGACCAGAAAACACACTCGTGCCCACATGATTCGATCTGCTCTTGAAGGAATCGTGTATAACCTCTACACCGTTATGTTAGCCCTTGAAGAAGTTGTTGGCGAACCAAAGAGTATTCAAGCAACTGGTGGTTTTGCTCGTTCAGAACTTTGGCGCCAAATGTTAGCCGACATCTTTGAACAAGACGTCAACATCCCAGAAAGCTTCGAAGGTACGGCTCTTGGAGCTGCTACCCTTGGAATGTACAGTTTAGGCATGATTGACAGCCTTTACGACGTCAGCAAGTTTGTTGGGGTTACCAATACTCATAAACCAAATCCAAAGAATTACCAAGCTTATCGTGAATTGATCCCAATTTACATTCGTCTAAGTCGTCATCTTCAACCAGAATACAAGAACATTGCTAATTACCAACGTGAACATGAAAATGATTGGAAAACCGGTCCAAAAGACGAAGACTAAATCAATATCACTAAAAAGCATCCAATTGGATGCTTTTTTATTTTATGTACTGACTTCGATTTGGCCCCATGCTATAATTAACCATTACGCAAAAAGGAGTGGATCAAATGCCTCAAAGCAACTTAAAGAAAAACATTGGAATCGGTGCTGCCCTGTCAACTGTCATGGGAACCGTGATCGGTGCTGGAGTCTTTTTCAAAACTGCCAGTGTCGTATCTAATACTCATTCTGTCACTCTCACCATCCTAGCATGGATCATTGGTGGCCTTTTAACAATTTGTGGTGGACTAACGGTTTCAGAATTGGCTGCGGCCATTCCTAAAACTGGAGGAACCATTCAATACTTAAAATATACTTATGGACCGCTAACTGGATTCCTACTGGGATGGGCCGAAATCCTTGTGTATTTTCCGGCCAACTTAGCGGCTCTCTCAATTGTTTTCTCCACTCAACTAATTAATTTGTTTCACTTATCAACATCACTCTCAATTACCATTGCAATTATTTGTGCATTAAGTGTTACGTTAATTAACCTTTTAGGATCAAAAGTGGCCGGAAGAGTCCAATCTTTGACACTAATTGTCAAATTAATTCCTATCTTTATCATTGTAATTGCTGGACTATTACTCCCGGGTCACGTTGACGTATCTTTTTGGCCTCCAATCCAGAACCATGGCTCCACTAACCTATTAACTGCTTTTGGTGGCGGATTACTGGCCACAATGTTTGCCTACGATGGATGGATCAACATCGGAAGCATCGCCGGCGAAATGAAAAATCCCCAAAAGGACCTTCCTAAGGCCATTATTTTGGGTTTAACTTTTATTATGATCATCTACGTTTTGGTAAACTGGGTTTTCTTAAAAAATATGCCACTTGACCAAATTGCAGGAAACCAAAACACCGCCTATGAAGTTGCTATGAAACTATTTGGTGGCATTGGCGGAAAATTAGTGACCATTGGCATTTTAATTTCCGTTTATGGCGCTATGAATGGTTACATCTTAACCGGGATCAGAGTTCCGTATGCAATGGGTAAAGACGATCAATTACCATTTAGTAAATACTTTGCAAAACTTTCTAAACACACTGCTACTCCCTATATTTCGGGATTATTTATGTTTATGATCGCTGTCATTATGATTTTCATGGGTAGTTTTGATATGCTAACTGACATGTTAGTTTTCGTGATGTGGATATTTAACTGCCTTTTGTTCGTTGCTTTATTCATTTTAAGAAAACGTGAACCGGAGTTGGTTCGCCCATACAAAGTACCTTGGTATCCAATTGTCCCAATTCTCGCACTAGCCGGGGGAATCTTTATCTTAGTTTCAACGATCCTGACCCAAACCGTTTTGGCTATCATTGGTATCATAGCCACTTTAATCGGAATTCCAGTTTATTACTGGCATAAAATGATGAAAAACAAAACTTCAACTGAAAAATAAAAAGAATCTAGCTCGCTAGATTCTTTTTATTTACTCTTTTCCAACACCGTTACACTTTCAACATGCGGTGTTTGCGGAAATTGATCCACTGGTTGAATTGGTTGTTTAATTTCATAGCCACCATCAATTAAAGCCTGACAATCCCGTACAAGAGTAGCAGGATTACATGAAAC
Source organism: Fructilactobacillus sp. X3R5C2 (assembly GCF_059901175.1). NCBI lineage: Bacteria > Bacillati > Bacillota > Bacilli > Lactobacillales > Lactobacillaceae > Fructilactobacillus > Fructilactobacillus sp. X3R5C2. The sequence continues at coordinate 350,543 of NZ_JBWXVC010000001.1, read as the reverse complement.
ATATACTAATCGTTCTGGCTTCATCTCTAAGACACTAGCAATAAAGGTTGGATCAAGGCCCTTTCTTGGCGGATCAACTACCACGACATCTGGTCGAATGTCCTGCTCTGCCCACTTCTTCATCTGGTCCTCAGCCTTTGCAACCACAAAGCTAACATTATCAATATGATTTAATTTAGCGTTCTTTCGGGCATCTTCAATTGCCTCAGCAACTACATCAACTCCGTACACATGCTTAACTTTTGGTGCCATTGCCAGTGAAATTGTCCCAATCCCGCAATACGCATCAACCACCACATCATTTTTCGATAATTGCGCCTTATCGATGGCCAAAGAATAAAGTTTTTCAGTCTGAACCGGATTAACCTGGTAAAACGACATTGGTGAAATCAAAAACTTGGTGTTTAAGAGTTCATCCTTGATGTAAGCTTTACCTGATAACAGGATGTTCGTGTCCCCCATCAGTCGATTCCCGTGAGAATCATTAACATTTTGAATTAAACTATCTAAATCAGGCAACTGATCATTAATGGATTTAATAATTTCATCTTTATGTGGCAAGTTTTTACCATTGGTAACCAAAACTACCATCATCTCGCCGGTTGCTTTTCCATAACGGACCATAATATTCCTGATACAACCCTTGTGAGTTCCCTCATTGTAAGCACTAACATGATAATCTCGTAAAACATCCCTAACTTTAATAATGGCTTCATCGATGTGAGGATCTTGAATGTAAAAATCTTCAATTGGAATTAAATCATGACTGTGGCGCCGATAAAAACCCGTTTCCAATTGACCATTCATCTTCCTAACCGGAATCTGAGCCTTATTTCGGTATTTTGATGGATTATCCATTCCAATTGTTTGAGCAACAGCAACGTTTAAATGAGCCTTCTTAAACAATTCCTCAATCTGATGTTGTTTAAACTCTAATTGTTTTGGATATGCAAGGTGTTGTAATGGAGCAATCCCAGACTGCGTATACCGTCGATCAATTGCTTGAACTCGATTGGGACTTGGTTCGATAATCTTTTCTAATTTTCCAAAGGCGAAGTTCTTTTTAACTTTAATCACCCTGATCTGGACTTTCTCACCTGGAAGAGCATCCTCAATGAAAATCGGAAAATCGGAAACCTTACCAACCCCCATTCCCTGGTAAGTCAAATCAATCACGTTTACCGTGAGGTCTTGGTTTTTCTGTACTGGAGCTTCTTTTTTAGCGCTCATTTGTTCTCCTTACTAAAAAGTTTTGCCGTTACACGGCAAAACTTATTTTTTACTATCAGATGGAAGTTCATCGACTTTTCTGACAAACTTCTTTTCAACATTTTTGACCTGAGGAGCGACACTAGCCGACTCACTGATATCATCAGTCTTAAGGTTGGAATAAATACTAATTCGCTGCTTTAGATCGACAAACTTCATCGGAGCATCACCACCGTATTCGCCATCAAGATTAATCTGTAAGCGACTATCATCCCCAGGAAAAGCCTCAAATGTATTGGTCTTTTTGTATATAATCCTAGGATCATCAATGTGCCGACCGCCATTAAACGCTTTAGCAATTAATTGCAACATTTCAACTAAATTACCGGTTTTAACAATAATCATGGTAAATTTACCATCATCCATGGTTGCGTTTGGAACAATTTGTTCAAAACCACCCACTGAATTAGTCATGGCTAAAAAAAACATTGAAGCCTTCCCACGATATTCTCCACCATCATACTTTAATAACATCGGAACTGGCTTCACATTTGGCAACATTTCTGCTCCCTTTACCAGGTATGCAAGATACCCAAAAATAGTCTTTAAATCAGAAGGAACATTGTAAGTTAATTCTGTCATAAACCCACCAGCCGCAATATTAATGAAATAATTAGTCACTTCATCATTGTATGCTTTACCAACGTCCATCTTTGAAACATTGCCCTTAGTGATCACTTTAGCAGCTTCAACGTAATCATCTCGAGGAATGTGCAATGCACGCGCAAAATCATTGGTAGTTCCAGCGGGAATGATTCCTAATTGTGGTCGATAATCACGTGGAGCAATGCCATTAATTACTTCATTGATGGTCCCATCTCCACCTGCCGCAATGATGAGATCAAATCCCTCTTCAGATGCACGGGCGGCTTCATCACGTGCTGAATGTGGTTTGGGGGTGGTCGCAAAAGCACTGGCTTCATATCCACCATTCTCCAAAACATCCAAAATATTAACCAACTGCGGTTTTAACATTTCACGTCCAGACGTTGGATTGTAAATTACTCGTGCTTTTTTGACCATTCTTACATCACCCTATTTATCTAAAGAACCTTTCAATAATTTGTTTACAACTTGCGGATTAGCTTGTCCATGAGTTTGTTTCATAATTTGTCCAACCAAATACCCAACAGCTCGATCTTTACCATTATGATAATCATCAACTGACTGTTGATTATCTTTTAAGACCCCATCAATAATTGGTTGCAGTTTTTTAGGATCAGATAATTGGACCAGTCCTTTTTCTTCAACGAATTTCTTTGGATCTTGCCCCTTAGTAACTGCCTTAAATACTTTTTTAGCCATTTTACTTGAGATGGTATCGTCCATAATCATTTTAATCATGGTAGCCATCGCTTCAGGCGTGATTTTGGTGTCTTCCAAGTTAGCTTGATTATCGTTCAAGTACGCATTGACGTTATCTTGAAGGTAGTTAGCGGCTAATTTAGGATCAGCGCCTAATTTAACCATTTTATCATAAAAATCAGACATTTCTTTGGTCTGAGTGATAACCATTGCATCATAATCAGTGATCCCTAATTCATTAACGTAACGATTACGACGTTTGATAGGCATCTCAGGCATGGATTCTTTTAATTCATTAATCCATTCATCAGAAATACTCAAAGTTGGAAGATCTGGTTCTGGGAAGTAACGATAATCATCTTTTCCCTCTTTGACACGCATTAACTCAGTTTTACCAGTAGATTCATCAAAACGACGACTCTCAGAATTAATCTGACCGCCGGACATCAACACCTGTTGTTGACGTTGTTCTTCGTACTCAAGTGATTTTCTGACATGATTAAATGAATTTAAGTTCTTTAATTCAATCTTTTGACCCAATTCTTTACTACCAATGGGTCGAACTGAGATATTAACATCAACCCGCATTGACCCTTCTTCCATCTTGACATCAGAAATTCCGGTAAATTGAATCCGTTGTCTTAATCCTTCCAGATAATCATATGCCTGTTGCGGAGTTGTCATCTCAGGCTTAGAGACAATTTCAATAAGCGGAGTCCCCTGACGGTTTAAGTCAACGTAAGAATATTTTTGTTCATGGGTATTCTTACCAGCGTCTTCTTCAATATGCATCTCTTCGATTCCAATTTTTTTCTTACCATTTTCGGTCTCGACTTCAATCCATCCGTTTCTAGCAGTGGGTCTCTCGTTTTGAGTAATCTGATACCCCTTCGGATTATCCGGGTAGAAATAATTTTTACGATCAAAATGAGGGTGCTTTTCAATATGAGCATGTAAAGCCAGAGCCGCAGTGATACCATCCGCAACGACCTGTTTGTTAACGACTGGGAGCGTTCCAGGATAGCCCCAGTCAATCACGTTAGTATTACTATTGGGCTTGTCTCCGAACTGTGCAGCAGATGGACTATAAATTTTTGAATTAGTTTTAAGCTCAACGTGGACTTCTAGACCAATGGTCGTTTCAAAATTCATGACTATTTACCTCCCATCTTTGGTGTTTGCTTGTGAAAATCAGTATTCTGTTCAAAAGCGTATCCTGCTTTATAAATGGTACTCTCATCAAACGGTTTCCCCATTAATTGCATTCCGATTGGCAAACCATTACTGGATCCAGCAATTTGAGACATAGCAGGAACTCCAGCCATATTGGCTGGGATCGTCAAAATATCATTCATATACATTTCAATGGGATCTTGATCTTCTACTCCAATTGTAAAGGCAGTAACTCGAGATGTTGGACTCAAAATTAAATCATGGTCAGCAAAAACCTTTTTAAAATCATTGATGATTAAAGTCCGAATTTTAGCAGCCTGTTTGTAATATTTATCAACATTATCGTAAGAAAGCGATAATGTCCCTAGCATAATCCGTCGCTTAACCTCATCCCCAAACCCTTCTGATCGTGATTTAACGTACAATTCATCAAGTGTTTGAGCATCTGATGCTCGATATCCATAACGAATTCCATCGAATCTTTCTAGGTTAGAAGATGCTTCAGCGGTTTGAAGCGCATTATAAGCAATAACGCCATATTTAGAATTAGGCATCGAAACCCAGTCCACCTTTGCACCTAATTTTTTAAACGTTTCTGCGGCATTTTTGATTGCTTTTGAAACATCAGGAGATAACTTATTAACGTATTCCTTGGGAATGCCAATTCTCATCCCCTCGACCCCATCTTTAATGTGTTCGGTGAAATCCGGAACTTCCTGTTTTGAACTAGTTGAATCGTGTTCGTCATGACCTGAAATTGCGTTTAAAACCAGAGCATTGTCAAAGACACTTCTAGTAAGAGGTCCGATTTGATCAAAACTTGAAGCCATCGCAATAAGTCCAAAACGTGATACTCGCCCATAGGTTGGCTTCATTCCAACAATTCCCGTGAATGAAGCTGGTTGTCTAATTGAACCTCCGGTATCTGATCCAAGTGCAACTGGAACTTCACCGGAAGCAACTGCGGCAGCCGAACCACCGGACGAACCGCCAGGAACTTTGCTATAATCCCACGGATTGTGAGTGGTTTTAAGGGCTGAATTTTCAGTTGAACTTCCCATTGCAAATTCATCCATGTTGGTTTTACCAACGTTAATGGTACCAGCATTAGAAAGTTTCTTGGCCACCGTTGCATCATAAATTGAAGTGAAATTTTCTAGCATTTTTGAAGATGCAGTAGTTGGTAATTCTTTAGTAACGATGTTATCTTTCAAAGCTAACGGAATCCCATCTAAAATATTATTAGGATCAATCCCACGTTCATCAATGGCTTTAGCATTTTCAAGCGCTTTATCATTTAGATTATTAAAAGCATCAATGTTTTGGTCAGTAGTTTTGATGTTGTCCATGGTCTCTTTTACTAAGTCAACGGCCGAAATTTCCTTATTTACCAACATCTGGTGAAGTGAACGCAAATCCTTATCTAAATAGTTCATTATTATTCATCCTCACTTTCGTCAATAATTACTGGAACTTTAATTAAGTCATCTTGAATATCAGGAGCATTCTTTAACAAAGCATCTTGTTCGTGCCAATCTTCTGCCACGTCTTTTCTAGTAACGTCAATTCGATCCGTTACCGTATAAGTGGGCTCAACACCCGATGTATCAACTTTTTCAAGTGTATCCAACATTTTCAACAAATCATTTAATTGTTGGGTGAATTCAGGTAATTCATCCTTTTTTAATTCAAGCTTAGCTAACCCAGCAATATGTTGGGTTTGTTCTTCCGTAATCTTATCAGCCATTTTATCCCCTCTTTTACTAAATCACTAAATCTTAATAGCTATTAAACACATGCGAACTGAAGGACTTTCCTCCCGCATTTCGGTTCAAATAACTTTGAATTCCATCAGTTGATTTTACGGTAATATCAATTGGTACACTGCCAGGAAGATATTTTTGAGCAGCATTCTGTAGGTATTGAGTAAAACTGATGATTTCAGTTTGACTATAAAATTGAGTTGTAATGTTAATGTGCATGCCTTGAAGTTGCTTCCCCTTGTATTGAGCCTGTGCGGTAATCCCACTCAAGTTAGGGAAGAAATTTTGAACCTGTGACTTAAATTGATTAAAAGCAGATAAATCATTCGTATTAGGTCCCTTAGAACCATTAGCAATCGGGAACACATATGATTTTTCATTAATTGGTTTCCATGAGTTTACAGACGTCGTGCCCGGATTGTTAACCGATGAGGCAAAGAAATTACCACCAGTCAAACTATCGTTTGGAGCTTGCTTGTACAATGCAATCACGATTGGAATATTCTTTAATTCTTTATTCTGTCTCAATCGTTTAAGGATCGTGTTAGCCATCTCCTTACCTTGTTTCTCAACCACATCATCGGGGATCTTCTGTTGATACTGGCTCCCATACTTCTGTTTAGTGTAGTAGTACACTGAATTGATCCCAAGGCCAATGGTCATACCCTTCATGGTCATTTTATTACCATTTGGAACTAAGAAGTCTTGTTCATCCATTTGTTGCAAGTACATTGGGGTTACTTTTCCCTTTTGTTGCGATGGATTTAGTCCCTCCGGGTTTTGCTTTGACTTACGGTCAAGCCACTTCTCGGCAGTGTCAGTAGAGATGTATTGTCCCTCCTGAAAAACATACTTATCAGTCGAAAAATTCTGCTTGGAAATTCCAAGCAAACCGTTCTGAAACCCTTTCAAGTTAAACTGATTATCATTTTGTTGAATATCAACTCCACGCGATTTACTGGTTTGATAATGTCCATCCTTAATAACACTCTGATAATTCTTACCACCAGTTTCCCCGGTTAATTGTGTATTCTTATTATTTGTATTAGTGGTACTCTTGTTAGTACTCCCACAAGCTACTAACATTAACGCACTAGCCGCCACCATTAAAATTACTTTTAAGCGTCTCAACTTAAATTCCTCCGACTTCTTATCATTCTTTTTGCATTTCATTTTTAAAATGATCTTCATCCCAAACCGGAACCGAAAGAGATTGAGCTTTGGTTAGCTTACTACCTGCATCCTCTCCCGCAATTACTAGGTCGGTATTTTTAGAAACACTACTTGTGACATCCGCTCCATGGTTTTCAAGCCATTCACTGGCTTGACCCCTAGTTAAATCAACCAACTTTCCGGTCAATACAACTCGTTTACCATTGAAAAAGTTATCTGGTTGTACTATCTCTTCATTATTTACATAGTCCATATTAACACCAACATCAACGAGTTCGCCAATTAATTCTCTACTATCAGCGTTTTCAAAATAAGTATGAACACTATCAGCAATAACTTGACCAATGGTGTCAATTGAGGCGATTTCTTCGACACTTGATTTCATGAGAGCATCCATGGTTTTAAAGTGGGCAGCAATTAATCGCGCTGCTTTAGCACCGACGTGTCTGATGCCTAATCCAAAAAGCAATCTTTCAAGTGAATTGCTCCGACTACTATCAATGGCAGAAAGTAAATTGTTAGCAGACTTGTCACCAAACTTATCAAGAGTGAGTAGTTCATCATAACTAAGGTGATACAAGCTGGCCACATCCGAGACCATTTTTTTATCAAACAACTGCTTCACAATCTTAGGACCCAAACCATCAATATCCATTGCATTTCTAGAAGCAAAATGATTAATTTGTTCCACCAGCTGTGCTGGACACTTCGGATTAATACAACGTAAGGCAACCTCACCATCTAAGTGGACTAATTTAGCACCACATGAAGGACATCGATCTGGGATAACATATGGCTTAGAATCTTTTGGCCTTAAATCAGGAAGATACCTTTCAACCTCCGGAATAATGTCGCCAGCTTTATACAAAACAACTGTATCATCGACACGGATATCTTTTTTCTCAATATAATCAGGATTATGAAGTGACGCTCTTGAAACGGTAGTACCGGCCAATTGCACTGGATCCATGATTGCGGTAGGAGTTACCACTCCCGTTCTTCCAACGGTCCACTCAATCTTTTTAATTTTAGTATGAACTTCTTCTGGCGGAAACTTGTAAGCGATCGCCCACTTCGGGACTTTAACCGTATGCCCAATTTCCATTTGTAAAGGAAGCGAATTGGTCTTAATCACAATGCCATCGATACCAAAGGTGAGATTATCTCTTGCTGCTGAATACTTTTTAATGTAAGCATCAATCTGATCCATATTGTCAGCCACTTGATAATGCTCATTGATGGTAAAGCCTAATTCTTTTAGTTCCTCTAAAAGTCCACTTTGAGTGGTAGCCTTTAAATCGTCATAATTAGCAACGTTATACATAAAAGTACTTAAGTGGCGATCCTTAGTAACTTTTGGATCCAATTGTCGAAGACTCCCGGCAGCAGCATTTCTCGGATTAGCAAACGTTGGTTTTCCGTCATCTTGTCGTCGTTCATTTAACTTTAAAAAGGCTTCTTTTCCCATATAACATTCGCCACGTACTTCAATATCAATGGGTCGACTTAATTTTTTAGGGATTGATGGGATGGTTTTTAAATTTTCAGTGATATCCTCACCAATTTGTCCATTTCCCCTAGTCGATCCCTGCACGAACACCCCATGCTCATAACGAAGTGAAATAGCTAGTCCATCGATCTTCAACTCACAATTATACTCAGTATCTTGAGGATAGTTGTGCTTGAGTCGAATCACAAAATCCTTAAGCTCTTGGGGTGAAAATACGTCACCTAGTGAAAGCATTGGAATCTCGTGATTGACCTTTGTAAATTCATTCGAAGTTGCCCCACCAACGTGCTGAGTCGGTGAATCAGGAGTGATAATTGCTGGAAACTTAGCTTCCAGATCCTGCAAGCGAGCATAGTTTCGATCATATTCCGCATCTTCTACGGTTGGCTGATCCTGTTCATAGTACTGTTTTCCCCACTTAATTAACTTTGGTCTCAGTTCTGAGGCCTCTTTTTTTGCTTCACTTTCATTAACCTGATCCATTGGAATCTTAAACAATCTTAACACTCCCTTACTTAATCGATTGAATTTTTGATATGGGTGCAAATGCAGCTAATAGACGTTTAATTCCTTTTTCTGGAAAGGCAATGTCAAGTTCCATATCTTCACCAGTTCCATTAATTTTAACAACAGTTCCAGTTCCCCACGCCTTGTGTTTGACTTTATCACCAATATTCCATGCCTTCTTGTCAGCACCAGTTCCTTTAGGCTTTTCGACTCGTTTGTTAGGTCGATGATATGGTTCACTAAAGGCTCGATTGGTTCGTTTATTATACTCACTACTGGTGTCAAATGGAGTTTTAGGTCCATTCGGAATTGAACTTTCATTATCCAATACATCCGAATTAATTTCATCCATAAATCGTGACTCGGGATTATTTTGCATTCTCCCATATAACATTCGTGAATATGCATTTGTCATATAGAGTTTGGTCTGAGCCCGCGTAATTCCCACATAGGCTAACCGTCGTTCTTCTTCTAACTCACTTTCCTTTTCAGTAGCTCGACTAAGAGGAAAAATTCCTTCTTCCATCCCAACCATAAAGACGACCGGAAATTCAAGTCCCTTAGCAGCATGCAAAGTCATTAAAGTCACCTGTTTGGCCGATTCATCAACATCGTCTTGAGCCGATACAAGGGCCAGATCCGCCAAAAAATCTGTCAAACGACTATCACTACTACCAGTCTGTTCATCATACTTTAAATCAGAATCTTTTGTGACAGAAAGAAATTCTTCAATATTCTCAATCCGTGTCTGTGACTCCAGTGAATTGGTTTTCTTTAGATCAGCCATATATCCAGATTGATCCAAAAGTGCTTCGGTAATTTCCGTAACGGTCATATCCTTTTGCTTTTTTTGAACGTTTGATATGACATTAGCAAAATTAGCAATGGCATTTCGAGCACGACTGGAGATATTATTGGCCAAGTCAACATTTTGAGATGCTTCTAGTAGACTCCATCCATTATCTGCTGCAAACATTCTCAACTTTTCCACACTCGAACTGCCAATTCCACGCTTAGGAACGTTAACAACCCGTTCAAAACTTAATGAATCACTGGGATTAGCAATGAGAGTCAAATACGAAAGAATGTCCCGGATTTCCTTACGGTCGTAGAATTTATGCCCACCAACCATCGTGTACGGAATATTTGATTTCAAGAAGGTCTCTTCGATTACACGCGACTGGGCATTCGTCCGGTACAAGACCGCAAAATCATTATAAGAATAATGATGTTTACTGACCTCATCTTTAATCTTAGACACCACGTAATGGGCCTCACTAGCCTCACTTTGAGCACGATAGTACGTTACCTTTTCGCCAGTATCATTTTCCGTCCACAAATTCTTATCTTTTCTCTCGGCATTGTTTTGAATAACGTCGTTTGCGGCACTTAAAATATTCTTAGTTGAACGATAATTCTGTTCCAGTTTCACAACGTGTGCATTTTTATAGTCATTTTCAAAATCCAAGATATTATTCATGTTAGCACCACGCCAACCATAAATGCTCTGATCAGCGTCACCCACTACACACAAATTTTGATACTTTTTGGCAAGCATTGATACTAATTTATACTGTGCTTCATTGGTATCCTGATATTCATCGACATGGATGTAATGAAACTTATCTTGATAATAATTCAAAACCTCTGGATATTGTTTAAACAATCTAATCGTAAGCATAATCAAATCATCAAAATCGACAGCTTGATTTTCTTGAAGTCGCTTTTGATATTCGAAATATACCTGTGAAACCACTTCTTCAAATGGACTGTTAGCTGAATGTGACTTTTGATAATCTCGTGGAGTCTGTAAATTATTCTTAGCGTTTGAAATGGCACTTAAAATAGCCCTTGGATCATTCTTTTTCGGGTCTAGATCTAAGTCTTTTAAAATTCGTTTTACAAGGGTCTTTTGTTCTCCTGAATCAGTGATAGAAAAAGCACGATTATAACCTAATTTATCAATGTCACGTCTCAAGATTCTCACGCCAAGTGCGTGAAAAGTTGATACCCAAACATCGTCACCACCGACGCCAAGTAATTTACTAACACGTTCCTTCATTTCGCGAGCAGCTTTGTTGGTAAATGTAATCGCCAAAATATTCCATGGCATCACACCTTTTTTCTCAATTAGATAAGCAATTCGATGAGTGAGCACCCTGGTCTTACCACTTCCAGCACCAGCCATAATCAAAAGTGGACCTTCAGTTTGTTCTACCGCCTCTTGTTGCTTATCGTTCATTGTCTTTAGTAGGTCTGTCTTTGACACGTTAACCAATCCTCTCGCTTTGTAAATCCATCATTAATTATAGCAAAATAGAGCCGACAAATTGCCGACTCTTCAATTTTAATAACATTTAATTTTTGGTCCAAATTCCTGTATTCACAATTCGATTAAACGTCTCTTCGACCGAATTGGTTGGAATTAAAATCACTCCAACCACATCATCATCACGTGCATTACTGTGATAATTAAAATAAAATTGCCAGTTTGGTTGAAGGATTCGTTGTCTAAGAACCTGTTCATATTGCTTTTTCGTAAACAAACGAGCAACCACATCACTAATCTTATTAATCTTAGCTAATGGCAACCCTGAAATGGCCCGAAGATGTTGATCATACTCGCTGATATCAGTAGCTAAATTAAACAAAAAACCGGCATTATTAACGGTTGGATCAATGTTTGTAACGTAAATGTTTTGATCAGCCGTTACACCGAACGATACCTCAAATGAACCAACGTATTTAACATTTTTGCCAATTTGATTAACAATTCTAATCATTTCGTTAATAACGTTAGAATCTGTTTTGGAAGTATCAGTACTTACCGTTTGGAGCATGTTCCCTAAATAACTGGTTTTAACGGCGGGAAATTGTTGTAAATCTTCTTTTACTGATTTAGTAGCAATAATTGCGTATTCGAAACGGTAAGGAACGTAAGATTCCAGTATATATGGACCCCTTTTTAACATATCAGAAGCAAGTGCAATATCATTTGATTCGTTAATAACTAGTTGTTGGTTATTAGTCATGTGTCGCTGAATTGGCTTTAAAATTGCAGGATATCCAATTGAATCAATTGCTTGATAGATATCTTCCAAGTTAATAATAGTGACGTATGGTGACGTATTGACGTTAATTTGATCAAAAAAGGCCCTTTCCATCACACGGTCCTGACTAATCTCTAAAAGGGATTCGCCTTGAGGAACATAAGTATACTTTTCGATTTCACTAATAACCTGAGGATCAATGTCATTTGAAACGTATGTAACTAAATCACACTTCTCAGAAAATTCCCTTAAAGTATCAACATCATTAACGTCACCTGTAAATGCGTAATCAGATTGTCTAGCGATCTCGCTATCTGAATTAGAACTATAGGTGGCGATTTTTAATCCCGCGTCGCGGGCCACGTTAACTAGTTGCGTACTACTAAAATAGTCACCAATAATTCCAATTGTGCTTCCTGGGTAGAGTAATACTGAATCCATAGTTTAACCTCCAATAAATCTTTTGCTACATCATTGTTTATCGTATTGATTAAGATGATACTTTTTAATGATTTTAATTATTTTGTCTGCATAAGCCGGGTCTGTTGCATATCCATCGGTACTGAGAGCCTTGGCAGAATCAACGTAATTGTCCGCCGACACAACTTCTTTATATTGCATGGGGTTCCAGTCTGTTCCATGAGCTAGTAAAACAGCATGATCTTCAATTGACTCATCCCAATTATCGTAAACGCGAAAACTTCCGTGAACCATTGCGGGTGATCCACTCGTATATTCAGTCGTGTCCAAAGTGACACTCTTTTGTCCAGCACCCGCTTTAACACCAAAAAGATTATTATACTTTGAAGCCAAAGTACTCTGGCCCCAATCTGATTCTAAAATAGCCTGAGCAAGGGTAATGCTAGTCAAAATTTTATACTTCCGTTGCATCTCAACTGACTTCGGTAAAATCTTGTTGATAAATTCCTTATGTTGAACACTAACATTATTTTGTTCATACTGCGGGTTAAAATGAGAATTGCCTAAAATCATCACAGCACCAACGAACATGACTAACAGGATTAGCACGGTCAGGACATAAGCAACTAACTTATTTTGCTTTTGCTTCTTTTTCCTAGCCAAACTAACCCTCCTTACAAATAAATTTACTGTTTAAATTGTACTACAAAAATGTTAAAAATTGACAAATGTTAATTATTCGTTTATATTTCATTAGTTGAATACAATTGGAGGTGGTCAGTTTGGCAAAGAAACACGATGAACAAACGGAGACCGAAAAATCACCCTTTGAAGTTGGCGATGAAGTATCGTTTAAACTTGAAAAGAATGATTTTACTGGTTATATCGATAAAGCTTACAATAATGCCTTTTTGATTACATTTGAATCTGATGATCCAGAAATAATTGATAAGTATCATAACAAGACCGTTATTAATCACAAAGATCTTAAAATGATTAAGCAAGCTCCACGAATTCAAAAAGATCCTGATGAGGGACCAGATGACGATTCAAAACAAGATGGTGACAAAAAATCATCGGACGCATCAAAGTAACAAAAAGCAGATCGTAATGATCTGCTTTTTATTTTTGGATTACTTTATCTAACGAAATAATGATAATTGGACAAACAATTGCTGTAATAATCATTTCTATCAGACCATTGGTTCCAACTACCCCTAATAAGGCATAGATAATTTTGTCAACACTCACATGGTATAGGATTGGAGCTTGCTTTCGATTAAAAATATAAATAAATAACAGCACTAAAATTGTATTGGTCATGGAACCCAAAGCGCATGCAATCACAAGTGAAAGCTTATTATTAAGTAATTTTTTTAACCATTTGTAGGAAAAGTAAGCAACTACCGGAATTAGGGCCCGCGGTAAAATGGCCGTAATCGGATTCTCAAAGACAAGTGGAGCAATTGGACTAGTAGGCCACGTAAAGGCCCTGACAAACACAATTACACCCCAGAGCGTGCCAAGAATAAAGCCATCCTTTAAACCAAGCACTAAGGTTGCCACAATCACGGTAATTGGAATTAACGTAATGCTTAGTGGACCAACCGGAATATATCCTAAAATAGGAACAAAATTTTGAATCAAAATAATGGCAATAAAAACTGACAAAATTGCAATATGATAATTTCGTGTCTTTTTCATTTTAAATTCACCCATTTAATAAAAAAGCGCTCATGCGGACATGAGCGACAAAATATAATCTTCTGATTAACGTTTTGAGAATTGACCAGCCTTACGAGCTTTCTTAAGGCCGGGTTTCTTACGTTCCTTCATACGAGGGTCACGTGTTAATAAACCAGCCTTCTTGAGGGATTCTCTAAAGTCTGGATCAACTTCAAGTAAAGCACGTGCAATTCCTAAACGAACAGCACCAGCTTGTCCTGAATATCCACCACCATTAACGTTAGCTAATGTGTCATAGTTACCAAGTGTCTCAGTAACATTGTATGGTTGTAAAATGATTTCTCTTAAATTAGGAAATGGAATGTAATCTTCAACATCTTTGTCATTGATTACAACTTTTCCAGTACCTGGTACTAAGCGTACACGAGCAACTGAATCTTTACGGCGACCTGTGCCGGTATATTGTACTTTAGCCAATTGTGTTTCCTCCTTAAATTAGGTTCTTAATATCAAGAACTTCTGGTTTTTGAGCTTCATGAGTGTGATCTTCACCTGCATAAACGTGAAGTTTTTTAGCGATTTGACGACCTAATGTACCGTGAGGAAGCATACCTTTAACTGAAGTTTCGATAAGTCGATCAGGCTTCTCTGCTCTCATTTGACCAGCAGTAATTGACTTAAGTCCACCAATGTAAGATGTGTGGTGATAATAAATCTTGCCACTAGCTTTCTTACCAGACAATGCAACTTTAGATGCATTGATTACAATAACATTGTCACCTGTATCTACGTTTGGCGTAAATGTAGGTTTGTTTTTTCCGCGTAAAATAGAAGCAACGACACTTGAGAGACGACCTAATTCAACGCCATCTGCGTCAATAACGTACCACTTGCGATCTACTTCGCCGGGTTTAGCCATATATGTTGTATGCACTTTTAATTCCTCCATGTTTCCGTGTTTGTTCGACACCTAATAAGTTTCCGGGGCTTATCGTGGGGCAAACAATACCAGTTACAATAGTACTAACATTTCTTCTGAAAGTCAAATTCATTTTAATCATCTGGATGATGTTTTCGTTTTGAATGTTTTGGATCATCTCCTGGATAATAAACCTTTTTTAAGTACAATCCATTAGCTGGCATTGTTAAACGTGCTTCGTTTCGATCCTTCACTTTGAACAATCGTTGGATATCATGAACTGGCCGCTTTCCCCGTCCAATCTCCATCAGCACCCCAACCATAATCCGAATTTGATTATACATAAAACCATCACCATAAAACTCGAACTGCATCTCATTAGTAACTTTATCTAAGTTAGCATCAACCGAGAAAATTGTACGAACCCGACTCCCCTCCTTTGCACCAGAAGCAACAAAAGACGAAAAGTCATGTTTGCCAACGTAATCATGAATGGCCTCTTCGATCCAATCGAAATTAACGGGAAAACGCCAATGAGCAGTATAATTTCTTTTAAATGGATTGGTAAAGCGCCCTAAATCCAACCGATACAAGTACTTTTTCCCCGTTACATCATAACGAGCATGAAAGTCAGCATTAACCTTTTGCACACTTATTATTTCAATATCCAAGGGACACATACTGTTTAACCCCTTTAACATACTTTCCTCACCTAAATCATAGGGAAAGTCAAAATGGGCAACCTGACCTAGGGCATGAACACCTGCGTCAGTTCTGCCAGATCCATAAAGTAAAACATGCTTGCCACTTTTTTGGGCCATTTTGTTAATAATATTAGTTAAAGTTCCCTCCACCGTTCGCTGCTTGGGCTGCGTTTGAAAGCCAGCAAATTTAGTCCCATCATATGCAAATGTAATTTTATACCGAGTTTTCATCTAATTCCTCACTAAAATAATTACAACCGTTAAAACCATCATGACCCCTAAAGCAACCCAATCAAGGACCGTCCAAGAGACGAGCTGATAATGAGTTCGCTTGACCTCATCAGAATATCCACGAGCTTCCATGGCATCTGCAAGGTGTTCAGCATGACGAAAAGAAGAAACAAACAAGGGAATAATCAGCGACACTAGGCTTTTAGCTCGTTTCATTAATTTGCCTTTACCAAAATCAACACCCCGTGCCCTTTGAGCATTCATAATGTCATTTAACTCATCGATTAGAGTCGGAATAAATTGAAGTGCAATTGAAACCATCATCCCAATCGTTTCAGTGGGAACTTTAACCCACTTAAGCGGTCTCAGAATCGTCTCAACACCAAGTGCAATCATCGATGGACTGGTCGTGATGGTCAAAATAGTAGCAATCGTGATAATAAGGACCAATCGAACAAATATCATGACCGCATTAATAATTCCCGATGAAGTGATGGAGATAAACCATAAATGAAAATAAACCGTTCCGCCATGGCCAAAAAACACTTGAATCAAGACCGTAAAAATAATTAGCCACAGAATGGGTTTGACCCCCTTTAGAAGCATCTTAATTCGAGAATGGGATAAGTATATCAGCACCAACGTAAAAAGCGTCATACATCCATAACTGACCCAATTATTGCACATCAAAATAAGCGTAATAATGATAACGGAGCCTAAAATCTTAAACGCTGGATTTAAACGATGAATGAATGAATTTCCAGGAAAGTATTTTCCAAACACAAATTGATCGATTCTACTTCACTCCACTTCGTTTTTGCGTAATTTCGTTAACAACTTCATCCGCTGTTAACGGAATCTTTTTTAATCTGATGCCTCGATTAATTAAATCATAGTATATCTGGACAGAATCAGGAAGCGCTAATGAATTTTGATCGATTAACTTGTAATTGCTGAATAATTCCCTAGGAGTTGAATCAGAACACACTTTTCCATCATTCATAACCACAACACGGGTAGCATTTTGTGCCACCACATCCATATCGTGAGTAACCATGATGATGGTTACTCCATTTTTGTTTAGTTGCTTGATAATCTTTAATATCTCGGTCTTGCCACTAGGATCCAATCCCACCGTCGGCTCATCTAAAATGAGAACGGTTGGATCACATGCAATCGTTCCAGCAATTGCGACCCGACGCATTTGACCGCCAGACAACTCAAAGGGTGAACGAGAATACAGTTCTTTACTAATGCCAACAATTGAAAGCGCCTGAATGGCTCTCTTTTTTGCAACTGCTTCATTTTCGCCAAAATTAAGTGGACCAAAAGATACATCTTTTAGAACATTATCTTCAAACAGTTGTTTTTCCGGAAACTGGAAAATCATCCCGACTTTTTTTCTGAGCTCACTTAGGTTATGGTTGTTAGTTTCACTGTTAATTTTGATTTTGCCAACGGTAACACTCCCCGAAGTCGGTTTCAATAATCCGTTAATCATCTGAACTAACGTTGACTTTCCGCTACCAGTTTTTCCAACAACACCCAAAAATTCACCCTTATTAATCTTTAAACTGACATTACTTAAAGCCTGTCTTTCTGATGGCAGACCGGGTTGATAGACAAAATCAACGTTACTTAAAATAATGTGCTTATCCATTGGCTCATCCCCTCATCATCCACGTACTTGTCAGTAATGTCATATCCTGCATCAAGGAATTTCTGCCTTAACTTCTCACTAAAGGGAAGATCTAGATCCATATCAGCAATTAATTGATGCTTCTGAAAGAAAGCACTTGGTTTTCCGTCAAATACAATTTTATTATTATTAAGTGCTAATATCCGATCGGATTTAGCCGTCACATTGATATCATGCGTAATGGAGAGAATTGTCATATTTTGTTTTTGATTTAATTTGTTGACAACTTGATGAATTTGTCTAGTAGCTAAAGGATCTAGCATACTTGTCGCTTCATCTAGAATTAAAATTTTAGGATCAAGCACAATTGCTCCTGCAATTGCGACCCGTTGCTTTTGTCCACCAGAAAGACTACTAGGAATCTCGTCTCGATATTCCCACATTCCTACCTTTTCTAACGCCGATTTAACTTTTGGCTTCATCGCTTCTCTTGGAACCGCCCTATTTTCAAGTCCAAACGCAACGTCACTTGCTACCGTGGCACCAACAAATTGATCATCTGGATTTTGAAAAACTAAGCCAATTGCTTTTCTTGTTTCGCGGTCATTACCATGAGAGTCCAACCTGATCCCATCTACCACAATTTCTCCCTCACTAGGAGTTAGAAGACCATCAACCAGTTTGGCAATGGTACTTTTACCACTCCCATTGCGACCGATTAATGAAATATATTCACCTCGTTCGCACTGAAAAGAGACATCATCTAATACCTTATGATCATCTTCATTATTATACCTAAAAGAAAGATTGGAAACATTAATGATTGGATTCATGGAATCAGCTCTCCTATTATTAAAATTATGTATAAAAAAATCACTAAAAGATTAAGGCGCATGGAGTTAACCACATTCAAGCTAGACTTGGAAAATCCATCATCGTAACACTTTATACCTTTAACCTTAGTGATTCCTATAGTGAAATATTTATTATTCTTAACAAATATCGAAATTATTCGACAAATTGCAAGATTACCATTGGTGCACCGTCACCACGACGAGGCATTGTTTTAAGAATACGTGTGTAACCACCGTTTCGGTCCGTATACTTTGGTGCTACTTCGTCAAATAACTTTTGTAATGCACTAGTTACTTTGATACTATCTCCGTCTTCTTTTACATCAGCAATGGTGTTTTGCAAGTAAGCTGCAGCTTGACGACGAGCATTCAAGTCACCCTTCTTGCCCAAGGTAACCATCTTGTCGGCTAATGATCTAACATCCTTAGCGCGAGCTTCTGTTGTTTTGATTTGACCGTTAACAATTAAGTCAGTAGTCAAATTACGAAGCAAAGCACGACGTTGAGCACTCGTACGTTGTAATTTGCGATAACTCATAACCGGATATCCTCCTTTTTAGTCTTCTTTACGTAAAGATAGTCCTAATGCTGCTAATTTTTCTTTAACTTCATCGAGTGACTTACGGCCAAGATTTCTAACCTTCATCATGTCAGCTTCAGACTTATCAGTTAATTCTTGAACAGTATTAATTCCAGCACGTTTCAAACAATTGTAAGAACGAACTGAAAGATCCAATTCTTCAATTGACATTTCAAGCATTTTTTCTTTATGGCTTTCTTCCTTCTCAACCATAACATTGGCATTCTTTGCTCTGTCAGTTAAATCAATAAATAATTGGAAATGTTGATTTAAGATCTTAGCTGCCAAACTAATTGCATCAGAAGGTGTAATTGAACCATTAGTCCAAACGTCTAACGTCAATTTGTCGTAATCATCACGTTGACCAACACGTGCATCTTCTACTTGATAATTAACACGTTCGATTGGGGTATAAATAGAATCAACTGGTAGAACACCAATTGGCATACCATCGTTTTTGGCTTTGTTTTCTTCAGCAGAAACGTAGCCGCGACCTTTGTTGGCAGTCATGTTCATGTGGAATGTAGTTCCGTCAGCAACCGTTGCAATGTGCAAATCCGGATTTAAAATTTCAACATCACTATCAGTTACGATATCACCTGCGGTTACATCGGCTGGTCCAGTTACATTAATACTCATTGACTTTGTTTCATTGTCATCTGAGTTAATTTTCAAATTAATCTTTTTAACGTTTAAGATAATTTGAGTAACATCTTCAACTACACCCTTTACAGTTGAAAATTCGTGTAGAACACCATCAATTTGGATGCTAGTAACCGCAGCTCCTGGTAATGAAGCCAACAAGACACGTCTAAGTGAATTGCCTAAAGTGGTACCATATCCTCTTTCGAGTGGTTCTACAACTATTTCACCATAGTTGTCTGTTTCTTCAATTTTGTGAATGTTTGGCTTTTCAAATTCAATCATTGTAGTCTCTACCCCTTTCAAAACGCATTGAGTAATTTAAAACTTTAACGTTCATTAAATATTAAACTCTACGACGTTTTGGAGGACGAGAACCATTGTGTGGAACTGGAGTTACATCACGAATTGCAGCAACTTCCAAACCAGTACTTTGTAAAGCACGAATAGCTGACTCACGACCAGATCCAGGACCCTTAACAGCAACTTCTACTGATTTCATTCCATGTTCCATTGCAGTCTTAGCAGCTGCTTCAGCAGCCATTTGAGCAGCAAATGGGGTAGACTTACGACTTCCACGGAATCCCAATGCACCAGCTGATGACCAAGCAATAGCATTCCCTTGAACATCGGTAATCATAACCAAAGTGTTATTAAAGGTTGAGTGAATGTGTGCTACACCAGACTCAACGTTTTTTCTTGCTTTACGCTTACGAGTATTTTTAGTTTTAGCCATAGAAACTGATAGCCTCCTTCTTTATTATTTTTTACCAGCGATTGTGGTTTTCTTACCTTTTCTTGTACGTGCGTTATTTTTCGTGTGTTGACCTCTAACAGGTAAACCGCGACGATGACGCATCCCACGATATGAACCGATTTCTTGAAGAGTCTTGATACTCATAGTAACTTCTCTACGTAAGTCACCTTCGATTGTGTAACCATCAAGAGCTTCTCTGATCTTATCTTCTTGATCAGGTGTTAAATCACGTACACGAACGTCTTCTGATACCCCAGCTTTTTTCAAAACTTGCTGAGCAGTTGTGTTTCCAACACCATAAATGTATGTTAACGCAATAACAATTCGCTTATCACGTGGTAAATCAACTCCGGCAATACGAGCCATTAAAGTCCACCTCCTATAATTTTAATTTATTTATTTTCCTTGTCTTTGCTTGTGCTTAGGGTTTACAGGGCAAACCACCATCACACGGCCTTTTCTCTTAATAATCTTACAATGTTCACACATTTTTTTTACTGATGGACGTACTTTCATTTTTTATAACCTCCTATATGAAGGGTTTACTTAAATCGATAAGTAATTCGACCCTTTGTTAAATCATACGGTGACATTTCAACGGTTACACGATCTCCTGGTAGGATCCGAATGTAATGCATTCTGATCTTGCCAGAAACGTGTGCCAAAATTTCATGACCATTTTCAAGCTCGACCTTAAACATTGCATTAGGTAAAGTCTCTGAAACCTTACCCTCAACTTCAATTACATTATTTTTAGACACGAATAATCCTCCAAAATTACTAAACTCGTAAGTATCACTTACAAATAGACATACAAACTATAATATACCACATCACTGACATTCCAGCAATCAAACGACAATTTACTAATTTAAATTGCTTAGAATTTTCTCAATGTCGTTACTAACGTCTGCAATATCTCGATCACCCTTAACTGAATGCAAAATGCCGCGATCCTTGTAAAAGTCAATTAAAGGAGCATTACTCTTTTCATTGATTTTCAGACGATTCTTGACAGTTTCAGGTTTATCATCACTTCTTTGATAGAAGACGTGAGCACCGCAAACATCACAAGTACCATCAACTATAGGTTTTTTATATAATTTATGATAAGTTGCGCCACAGTTTTTGCAGATGAAACGACCCGACAAACGTTTGATTAAAACACTTGGATCGACTTCAATATTAATAACTGCATTCAACTCTTTGCTCATTTTCCTAGTCATTTCCTCAAGGCTTTTAGCCTGATCAATGTTTCTAGGAAAACCATCTAACAAATAACCTTTGTCAGTATCAGGTTGTTTAAGACGATCCTCAACAATCCCACAGGTAACATCATTAGGAACTAATTCACCCTTATCGATGTATTGTTGAGCCTTAATTCCCATGGGAGTTTTGTTTTTCATTGCTGCCCTAAATATGTCTCCAGTTGAAATATGTGGAATCCCATATTTTTCAACAATGAATTCAGCTTGAGTACCTTTTCCAGCTCCTGGAAGACCCATTAGTAATAAATTCATTGACATTTAAATTCCTCCACTACTTGTTATCATCCGGAGTACTTTGAATAAATCCAACGTACTCTTTTCTCATCATTAATCCTCTAATTTGTTGAATGGTTTCAATAGCAACTCCAACGATAATCAAGAGGTTAGTACCACCTAGTCCAATTGATTCGTTTAAGTTCCAAACATTTTGTGCAATCAATGGGATTAGAGAAACAATACCCAAGAACAAAGCACCAACGGTACTAAGTCTCATCAACAATCGAGAAATATATAACTGAGTTTCACGACCAGGCCATACTCCCGGAATGTAGCTACCTTGTTTTTGTAAGTTTTCCGACAATTTCTGTGGATTAACTTGAACAAACGCATAGAAGAAAGTAAATACAACAATTAAGAAGGTGTAAAACGCAGCTCCAAGTGGGGTCTGCATGTTAAACAACTTACTTAAAAATTCATACCATCCGGATCCTTGAAAGTTTTTGGTGAAAAACATCAAAATCGTTTGAGGAGTGGAAATAAATGCACTTGCGAAAATAACTGGAATAACTCCAGCGACGTTAACCTTCAAGGGAAGGTAACTGCTGTCTGGTGAACCTGATGTTCTTCTAGTATATTGAATTGGAATTCTACGTTCAGCTTGTTGTACCCAAGTAACAAAGGTAACAATAATCAAAATTACAATAATCAAGGCAATAATGAAAAGAGCTGGCTTCCAAATTTCATTCATTGGTGTACCTTCAACGTATTGACGATAAACACTCATAATTCCACTTGGCATTTCAGCAACAATTCCAGCAAAGATGATCATTGAAACTCCCTGACCAATTCCTTTGTCAGTAATCATGTCGCCCATCCACGTAGTGAGCATTGTACCAGCAGTCAAAATTAAACCAATACTAATGTAAGTTCCCATTCCAGGGTTCTTAACTAAATGAAGACTACTCAAAGCATTAAATCCAGCAGTAATACCAATTGATTGGACAAATGCTAAAACAATCGTTAACCATCTTGTTACCTGATCCAATTTTTGCCTTCCGACTTCACCTTGTTTCCCCCATTCAACGAATCGAGGAACGATATCCATCTGAAGTAACTGAACAACAATTTGTGCAGTAATGTATGGTGAAACTCCCATTGCAAATAATGAGTAATTAGTTAATCCACCACCACTAAACATATTCAATACATTAACTAAACCTGAGGATGCAACACTTTGCAAAGCTTCCGCATTGATTCCAGGCACAGTAATGTAAGCACCTAAACGGAAAACTGCCAATATAAAAAGGGTAAATAAAATCCTTTTTCTAATATCTTTTTCTTCAAAGGCATTCTTTAAGGTAGTGAACATTAAATCACCTCAGCTTTACCGCCGGCATCTTCAATTGCTTTTTCAGCACTCTTTGAGAATTTGTTAGCTTTAACAGTGAGCTTCTTAGTTAACTTGCCATCTGCAAGAACTTTAACGCCATCATTTGAGCCCTTAATCATTCCAGCTTGAATCAATACATCTGGAGTTACTTCTGAGCCATCATCAAAATTATCTAAATCAGCTAAGTTAACGATCGCTAAAACTTTTCTGTTGAAGTTGGTAAATCCACGTTTTGGAATTTGACGGTATAAAGGCATTTGGCCACCTTCAAAACCAACACGAGTTTTGCCACGAGCCTTTTGACCTTTTTGGCCACGACCTGAAGTCTTACCTTTACTACCAAGACCACGACCTAAACGAGTTCTTGATGAACGTGAACCGTTAGCAGCTTTTAATTCATTTAACTTCATTGAATTGCACCTCCCTATCTTTTAAAGAATATTAATCAACTTGTTCAACCTTAATTAAATGAGCAATCTTGAATAGAGCTCCACGAGTTGCTTCATTATCAGGTTTAATAACACTACTATTTACTCGTCCCAATCCAAGGGCCTTAACAATCTTACGTTGTTTAGGGAGACGGTGAGCAGCACTATGAACTAAAGTAATCTTTAATTGAGCCATCTTCTAACCCCTCCTTATTATTCGGTTAAGTGATCTGATGAGACACCACGTAATGATGAAATTTCTTCAGCATTCTTAAGTTCCTTAAGACCTTCAAAAGTTGCACGAATTACGTTTACTGGTGTATCAGAGCCTAAACGCTTACTAGTAACATCGTTTACACCAGCTAATTCCATAACTGAGCGAACGGCACCACCGGCAGCAACTCCGGAACCTTCTTCAGCAGGCTTCAACATAATCTTTCCACCGCCAAAACGACCGATAACTTCGTGAGGGATAGTAGTTCCAACGATTGGAACTTCAATTAAGTTCTTTTGGGCACTATCAACGGCTTTTCTGATCGCTTCAGGAACTTCTTGAGCTTTACCAGTACCAAAGCCAACGTGGCCATTCTTGTCACCAACAACAACTAATGCAGCAAAACGTAGTCGACGACCACCCTTAACAACCTTAGTAATTCGGTTGATAGCAACAACGTTATCTTCTAAGTCCAGTTTGTCTGGATTAATAAACTTTGCCATGTGCGTTATATTCCTCCTTTTTTAAAATTCAAGTCCATTTTCACGTGCTGCATCTGCAAGGGCTTGTACACGTCCGTGATATAAGTATCCACCACGATCAAAAACAACATTCTTAACATTCTTTTCAACTGCACGCTTAGCAACTAAAGCACCAACGCTTGCGGCTTGTTCTGATTTGTTGTCTCCGGAAACTTCCTTGTCAACAGTTGAGGCACTAGCTAGCGTTACACCCTTTACGTCATCAATAACTTGAGCGTAAATGTTTTTATTAGAACGGAAAACGTTCAAACGTGGGCACTCAGCAGTACCAGAAATTTTACTTCTAACACGATTATGACGAACTTTACGTGTTTTATTCTTGTCTGGTTTGGAAATCAAAATAGTCACCTCTTATTTTTTATATTGTTAAATTACTTACCAGTCTTACCTTCCTTGAGGGTAATATGTTCATTTTCATATCTAATTCCTTTACCCTTGTAAGGTTCTGGTGAACGGTATGAACGAACTTCGGCAGCAAAATCACCAACATGTTGCTTGTTGATCCCACTAATGTTAATAGTAGTGTTATCTGGAACAGCTACGGTAAGATCTTCTGGAACTTGAACTTCAACGGGGTTTGAGTAACCAACGTTTAGAGTCAAAGTACTACCTTTTAATTGAGCACGATATCCAACTCCAACTAGCTTAAGTGTCTTGTGGAATCCATTTGTAACACCTTCAACCATGTTATTGAAGTTCGCACGTGTTGTACCGTGTAGGGCACGTTCTTTGTTGTCATACTTACCAGTTGGAGTGAAGTTCACTTCGTTACCTTTAACTTGCATTTTAATTTCTGGTGAAATTGTAGCATTTAAAGTACCCTTTGGTCCTTTAACAGTTACGTTAGTACCTCTATGATTTACTTCAACACCGTCTGGAAGATCAACAGTTTTATAACCAATTCTACTCATATTAACACCTCCAATTCTTTTTTAATTTTTACCAAACGTATGCTAATACTTCGCCACCGACTTTTTTGTCTCTAGCTTCTTTATCAGTAATAACACCATCTGAAGTTGAAATGATAGCAATTCCTAAACCGTTTAAAACTTTAGGAACATCATCTGATTTAACATATGAACGTAATCCTGGCTTTGAAATTCGCTTCAAACCAGTGATTACACGTTGATTATCTTTTCCATACTTAAGGTATACACGGATAACACCTTGTTTATCGTCATCGATGTATTCCACATCGCGTACAAAGCCTTCACGCTTCAAAATTTCGGCAATGTTTCTTTTGATTTTTGATGCAGGAACGTCAACTGAATCGTGTCTTGCCATATTGGCATTACGAATTCGAGTTAAAAAGTCTGCAATTGGATCTGTCATGGACATAAACGTGAAACCTCCTTTTCAGTTTTATTATTTTACCAACTAGCTTTTTTCATGCCAGGAATTTGACCCTTATGGGCAAGTTGTCTTAAACAAATTCGGCATAAGTGAAACTTTTGGTAAACCGCACGAGGTCGACCACAACGTTCACAACGAGTGTAATTCTGTGTTGAGAACTTAGCTGGACGTTCACTTTTTTTAATTAATGATTTTTTAGCCAATATTAAACCTCCTATTTAGCGAATGGCATTCCGAATTGAGCTAACAATTCATGTGATTCTTCATCCGTATTAGCGGTTGTTACAAGTACGATATCTAAACCTCTAACACGGTTAACATCATCGTAATTAATTTCTGGGAAAATTAGTTGTTCTTTGATACCCAATGTGTAATTTCCACGACCATCAAATGATTTGTTGCTTACACCGTGGAAATCTCGAACACGTGGCAATGAAACATTAACTAACTTATCCAAGAAGTCATACATTCTTTCTCCTCTTAATGTAACTTTGGCACCAATTGGCATTCCTTCTCTAAGACGGAAACCGGCAATTGATTTTTTAGCCTTAGTTACGATAGGCTTTTGTCCAGAAATTAAACTTAATTCATGAACCGCCTCATCAAGGTTTTTAGAATTTGTTACAGCATCACCAACACCCATGTTTAAAACGATCTTGTCAAGTTTTGGGGCTTCCATAACTGATGAGTAATCAAATTTCTTAACGAGCGTTGGGAGAATATCTTCTTTGTATCTTTCTTCTAAGCGAGCTGCCATGCGATTAATTTCCTCCTTTCAGTTCCAATCTAATCGATTGGTTTTTGTGATTTTTTTGAAATACGAACTTTTTTACCATCTTTAACCACGAAGCTTACTTTTGTAGGTTCGTTAGTAGATGGATCAATTAACATTACATTTGAAGCATCAATTGGAGCATCAACGTCAGCAATTCCACCTTGGGGATTGTCTTGTGAAGCTTTTTGATGTTTCTTGATCTTGTTGATTCCTTCAACAACTACACGGTTCTTAGCAGCAATGGTTTTAACGACTTTGCCGTCTTTACCCTTGTCTTTACCACTAATAACACGAACTTTGTCACCAGTTTTCAAGAACATAATCCTGGCACCTCCTTGTTTTCCAATAGTATTAAAGTACTTCAGGCGCTAATGAAACGATCTTCATAAAATTATTACTACGTAATTCACGAGCTACCGGACCGAAAATACGGGTACCTTTAGGACTCTTATCATCGTTAATCAAAACAGCGGCATTTTCGTCGAAACGAATATATGAACCGTCAGTTCTATGTGCAGCAGACTTAGTTCTGACTACAACGGCTTTAACGACGTCTCCTTTTTTGACAACGCCACCTGGTGTTGCTTGTTTAACAGTAGCAACAATCACATCACCGATACCTGCATATCTAACTCTTGAACCACCTAAAACTTTGATAGTCAAAAGTTCACGTGCACCAGAGTTATCAGCAACCTTTAAACGACTCTCTTGTTGGATCATGGTTAGTGTCCTCCCTTCAACTTAAAATCAGAATACGATAGATAAAAAAGCTAGATAATAACTGCCTTTTCAACAACGTCTACTAGACGGAAGCGCTTAGTCTTAGACAATGGACGAGTTTCCATGATGTCAACAATATCGTTAACTTTTGCTTCGTTATTTTCATCTTGAACTTTATATTTCTTAGAATATTTAATACGTTTCCCGTAAGTTGGATGAGTCTTGTAAGTTTCAACGACAACAGTAATGGTTTTGTCCATCTTATCTGAAACCACACGACCTCTGTAACTTTTACGTTCGTTACGTTCTTCGCTCATAAAGTATTAACCTTCCTTTCTATCGTATTCTATTTCTTCAGTTCTTGTTGTCTAAGTGCTGTCTTGATTCTAGCGATTGTCTTTCTGACAGTCTTCAATCTAGCAGTATTTTCCAATTGACCAGTGGCTAATTGAAAACGAAGATTAAACAATTCTTTCTTGTAATCTTGTTCCTTAGCCCGCATTTCATCAGTGGTTAATTCATTAATTTCTTTAGCCTTCATTTGATTCGCCACCTACTTCCTCACGTTTAATAACTCGGGTTCTAACAGGTAACTTCATTGAAGCTAAACGTAAAGCTTCTTCAGCAGTTTCTTTGGAAACACCACCAACTTCGAAAAGAACCTTTCCGCGCTTGACAGTTGAAACCCAACCAGCTGGGGTACCTTTACCTTTACCCATTCGAACACCGATACCTTTTTCAGTATATGATTTTTGAGGGAAAATTTTGATCCAAACTTTTCCACCACGTTTCATATAACGAGTCATGGCAACACGGCAAGCTTCGATTTGTCGGTTACTGATCCAATGTGAATCAAGTGCTTGCAAACCATAATCACCAAAAGTAACAGTGTTTCCACCCTTTGAGTGACCACGCAACTTACCTCTGTGCTGTCTTCTGAACTTAACACGTTTAGGTACTAGCATGCTTATTTCCCTCCTTTTTCAGTTTTTTCCTCCGGTTTATCGGGCAAAACTTCACCACGGTTGATCCAAGTCTTAACACCGATTTTACCGTAAGTAGTATCTGCTTCATTCCATGAATAGTCAATATCAGCTCTAAGTGTATGAAGTGGAACACTTCCGTCTGAATATCTTTCAATTCGTGTCATATCAGCACCATTTAAACGACCTGAAGATTGAACTTTAACACCCTTAGCTCCAGAACGCATAACTCTTTGCATTGCCTGACGCATTGCACGACGGAATGCTACCCGACCTTCAAGCTGACTTGCAACGTTTTCACCAACAAGATCAGCTTCTAAATCAGGTTTTTTAACTTCAACAATATTGACATGAACCCGACGTCCCGTCAATTTGTTTAATTCTTTACGAAGACTTTCAACTTCTGCTCCACCTTTACCGATAACCATTCCTGGCTTGGCAGTATGGATAGAAACATTAACACGTTTTGCAGCACGCTCAATGTCAACACTTGATACAGAAGCATCAGCGAGTCTCTTTGCTAGATAGTTACGAATTTTTAAATCTTCGTTTAAGTATGAAGCGAATTTATCGTCGTTAGCATACCATTTAGCTTGCCAACCACGGTTAACGCCAATTCGTAAACCATTTGGATTAATTTTTTGACCCACGTTTATCCCTCCTACTTTTCTGACACTACAATTGTAATGTGACTAGTTCTTTTGTTGATTGGTGAAGCAGAACCTTTAGCACGGGGACGGAAACGTTTTAAAGTTGGTCCTTCGTTAACATATGCTTCACTAACAACTAGATCTTGACGATCTAAATCAAAATTATTTTCTGCATTTGCTACAGCTGACATCAAAACCTTTTCTACAACTGGTGAAGCACCTCTAGGGGTGAATTTCAAAATTGCAGTAGCTTCTGATACGCTTTTACCTCTAATAAGATCTACAACAAGGCGAACCTTACGAGCGGCGATACGAACAGTCTTTGCAGTAGCTTTTGCTGATGTAACTTGTTGTTCAGCCATTGGTTATCCTCCTTGCTTAAACTGTTTTTTTATCTGCGTCGCCATTTCCATGTCCATGGAAAGTACGCGTAGGTACGAATTCTCCGAGCTTGTGGCCCACCATGTCTTCTTGAATGTAAACTGGGACATGTTTTCTACCATTGTAAACAGCAATGGTGTATCCAATAAAACTTGGGAAAATGGTTGAACGACGTGACCATGTTTTAATTACCGATTTTTTATCTTGATCTTTTTGTGCATCGATCTTTTTTAATAATGATTGATCGGCAAAAGGTCCCTTTTTTAAACTTCGACTCATTATGAAACCTCCTCTGCGATTACTCAATAAATAAATAATTCAGACTACATCTTTGAACCTTTACGGTGTCTAACAATAAACTTGTTTGAACGTGCTTTCTTTGATCTAGTCTTCTTACCAGTTGTCTTCTTATGCCATGGAGACAATGGACTTGGGTAACCAACTGGAGCTTTACCTTCACCACCACCATGTGGGTGATCGTTAGGGTTCATAACAGATCCACGTACGTGAGGTCTTTGACCACGGTAACGAGTTCTACCAGCTTTACCCCATACAACTAATCCATGTTCATCATTACCAACGCTACCAATAGTAGCTCGGCAAACTGAAAGTACCATTCTAACTTCACCAGATGGTAATTTAACTAATGCATACTTGCCTTCGTTACCAAGTAACTGTGCTGAAGCTCCAGCAGAACGAACAAGTTGTCCACCCTTGCCAGGTTTCAATTCAATGTTGAAGATGGTTGAACCAACAGGAATATCAGCTAATTGAAGGGTGTTACCAGCCTTAATATCAGCATCCTTACCAGATTCAACAACGTCTCCGACTTTTAATCCTTTAGGTGCAATGATGTATGATTTAATTCCGTCTTCATAAACGATTAAAGCAATATTTGCAGTTCTATTTGGATCATATTCGATGGTTTTAACGGTTGCAGGAACACCATCATGATCACGTTTGAAATCAATAAGACGGTATCGATGCTTGTTTCCACCACCACGATGTCTAACAGTCATCTTACCTTGGCTATTACGACCACCGCTATGAGCATTTGACTCAACTAAACTTTTTTCTGGCACGTTAGTAGTAATTTCACTATAGTCAATACTAGTCATATTACGACGGCCATTAGTAGTTGGTTTGTACTTTTTTAGAGCCACGTTATTTCCCTCCTATTCAAAGATTATTCTTCTGAGAAAATCTTGATTTCATCAGAATCGTTGGACAAAGTAACAATAGCCTTACGACGTTTCTTAGTACGTCCAACATATTGACCTTGTCTCTTTTTCTTACCTTTTACATTCATAATATTAACTTTAACAACTTTAACGTTAAAAATCTCTTCAACAGCATTCTTAACTTGAGTCTTAGTTGCTCGTACATCAACATCAAAAGTATATTTTTTGTCGTCCATTACATCAGTTGAAGCTTCAGTAACTACCGGACGTAAAATGATATCTCGTGCTTCCATTATGCGAGCACCTCCTCTACTTGAGAAAGAGCAGCCTTTGTAATAACAACCTTATTGTTGTTTAATACATCAAGTGTGTTAACACCTTTAGCATTAATAACTTGCACATTTTCGATGTTTCTTGCAGAACGTGCAGCATTTTCATTGTTATCTTCCAAAACTACTAATGTTTTAGTTGATGCGTCAAGTTTCTTCAAAAGATCTGATAAATCTTTAGTTTTTGGAGCCTTGTAGTCTAATGAATCTACTACTACTAAATCACCATTAGCAACTTTTTCAGAAAGAACTGACTTAACAGCTAATCTAGTAACCTTCTTTGGAAGGTGATATGCATATGAACGAGTAGTTGGGCCGAAGACAACTCCACCGCCAACCCATTGTGGGGCACGGATAGAACCTTGACGAGCACGACCAGTACCCTTTTGACGCCATGGTTTCTTACCACCACCACGTACTTTACCTCTAGATTTAACACCATTAGTACCTTGGCGTTGTGATGCTCTTTGCATTACGACAGTGTCATAAACAACGTTTTCATTTGGTTCAACGGCAAAAACAGCATCGTTTAAATCAACTGTTCCTTGTTTACTACCATCTTGTTTGTATAATGTTACGCTTGCCATCTACGGTTCCTCCTTTCTTATTTTCTTGATTCAATAACAGATGTTTTAACTGTTACTAATGATTTGTTTGCACCAGGAACGTTACCCTTGATTAATAGTACGTTGTTATCAACGTCAGCGTTAACGATTTCAAGGTCTTGAATGGTAACGCGATTGTTACCCATTCGTCCTGGTAATTTCATTCCTTTAACAACTCGGTTAATAATGACACCTAATGAACCGGGACGACGGTGATATCTTGATCCGTGGGTTTCAGGTCCACGACGTTGTCCATTTTTGTGGATGTTACCTTGGTAACCATGACCTTTAGTAGTACCCGTTACGTCAACGACGTCACCTGGTTGAAATACGTCAGCTTTAACTTCGTCTCCAACTTTGTAATCTCCCAAGTCAACATCTCTGATTTCACGAATGAAGCGCTTAGGAGTAGTTTTTGCTTTTTTAACATGACCTTGTTCAGGTTTGTTGCTTAATACTGGACGCTTGTCATCGAATCCAAGTTGAATTGCATCGTAACCATCTGATTTGCTGTTCTTAACCTGTAAGACAACATTAGGAGTTACATCAACAACAGTAACTGGAACGAGTTCTCCGTTATCAGTAAAAACTTGAGTCATTCCGACTTTTTTACCTAAGATTCCTTTTTTAGCCATGAGTACACCTCCGATATTCTGTAATTATTATAGTTTGATCTCGATGTCAACACCACTTGGCAAGTCTAACTTCATTAATGAATCAACAGTTTTAGGTGTTGGATTCAAAATATCAATCAAACGCTTGTGAGTTAACATTTCAAATTGTTCTTGAGCTTTACTGTACTTAAATGGTGATGCCAATACGGTATATAGAGTTCTGTCCGTTGGTAATGGAATTGGACCAGAAATAGTAGCACCAGTACGTTGTGCGGTTGCCACAATCTTGTCAGCAGCTTGATCTAAAATACGGTGTTCATAAGCTTTCAAACGAATACGAATCTTCTCTTTTGCCATGTTTTTCCCTCCTTCGTCTATTTTCAAAATAAGACTAGCTCCGTGGAAATTACCGGCACATCCTCGCATGGCAAAGCGGCCGGGTGTGTCGCAACCTCCCACATCAAAGCTAAATGTTGTACTAATTTTGGACAGTCTATCCCCCCAAAACCGAGTACTTAACTATCATACCCGATATTCTCTTATTTTTCAAGGCTTCTCATCACATTAAGTATAAAAAAAGTTCCAGAAACTTTTTCAATTTCTAGAACTTTTACAAAAAATTACTTTTCTTCTTTACTATTTCCACCATTTTTCTTAATGATGTCTTCTTGGATGCTCTTAGGAACAGCACTGTAATGATCAAAACTCATAACAAATGTTCCACGTCCCTGAGAAGCAGAACGTAAATCGGTAGCATAACCAAACATTTCTGATAGTGGAACCATTGCATGAATGTTTTGTGCCTTGTCTTGAGCTTCCATACCTTCAACGTTTCCACGTCGTGCGGTAACTTGTCCCATGACGTCACCCATGTATTCTTCTGGAACACGAATATCAACTTTCATGATTGGTTCAAGAATAACTGGATCAGCCTTCTTAGCAGCTTCCCTCAAAGCAATGGAAGCAGCGATCTTAAAGGCAGCTTCACTTGAATCGACTTCATGATAACTACCATCATATAATTTAGCTTTCAAATCAATCAATGGATATCCGGCTAATACACCATTTTCCATGGCTTCTTTTAGACCTTGTTCAACTGAAGGAATGAATTCTCTTGGAACAACTCCACCAACGATGGCGTCTTCAAATTCGAATCCTTTTCCTTCGTCATTTGGTGTAAATTCAATCCAAACATCACCATATTGACCTTTACCACCAGACTGACGAATAAACTTACCTTCGGCCTTAACTGGTTTAGTAAATGCTTCACGGTAGGCAACTTGGGGAGCACCAATGTTAGCTTCAACATTAAATTCACGTCTCATCCGTTCAATCAAAATGTTTAACTGAAGTTCACCCATTCCGGCAATCAAAGTTTGTCCAGTTTCTGGATTAGTTTCAGCTCTAAAAGTTGGATCTTCTTCAGATAACTTTTGCAAAGCATCATTCATCTTATCCTGATCAGCCTTAGTCTTAGGTTCAACGGCAACTTGGATAACTGGTTCTGGGAATTCCATTGATTCAAGACGTAATGGATGGTCTGGATCGGTTAAAGAATCACCAGTAGTGGTATTCTTCAAACCAATTGCAGCTGCAATATCACCTGAGAATACTTCTGGGATTTCTTGACGATTATTGGAGTGCATTTGTAGTAAACGACCAACACGTTCACGTTTGCCATTCGTAGCATTCAAAACGTATGAACCAGCCTTTAAGGTACCACGATAGACACGAATATAAGTTAAACGACCAACGTATGGATCGGTAGCAATCTTAAATGCTAATGAAGCAAATGGTTCCTTATCGTTAGCACGGATGTCAACTTGTTTGTCGTCATCATCTGGGTCAGTAGCAGTGTAAGGACGAACATCAAGTGGTGATGGTAAGTAGTCAACCACTCCATCCATCAACATCTGAACACCCTTGTTCTTGAAAGCTGAACCAGCAAATACTGGGTAAAAATCAAGATTCAAAGTTGCTCGACGAATACCCGCTTTAAGGTCTTCTTGTGAAATTTCTTTACCGTCAAGGAACTTTTCCATCACAGCGTCATCAACGTCTGCAACGGCTTCAATCAAAGCATCGTGACGCTTTTGAGCTTCCTCTTGCATGTCAGCTGGAATCTCATCAACATCCCATTCTGAACCTTCTTTATCTTCATCATAAACATAGGCTTGCATGGTAATTAAATCAATCACACCAGCAAAGTCAGCTTCAGCACCAATTGGCATCTGAACGGCCTGGGCGTTAGCACCTAAACGGTCATGCAAACTTTTAACTGACATATCAAAGTCAGCACCAACTTTATCCATCTTATTAATGAAGACAATTCGTGGAACAGCAAAGTCTGATGACTGACGCCATACGGTTTCAGTCTGTGGTTCAACACCGGCTTGACCATCCAAAACAACAATACCACCATCTAGCACACGTAATGAACGTTCAACTTCGGCAGTAAAATCAACGTGTCCTGGGGTATCAATGATGTTAACACGGTAACCCTTCCATTCAGCAGTGGTAGCAGCTGAAGTAATAGTAATTCCACGTTCTTTTTCTTCTTCCATCCAGTCCATTTGTGAATCCCCTTCATGGGTTTCACCAATTTTGTGGATACGACCGGTATAGTACAAGATACGTTCAGTAGTAGTAGTTTTACCGGCATCAATATGGGCAACAATACCAATATTACGAGTTTTGTCTAACGGAAATTCTCGCTTGTTAGCCATTATTTAACTCCTCTCAATCATTCACAATTTCATTATTTTAAAAAAGTGGCTAAATCGCTTTAGCCACCCACTTACAGTTAAAAACTAAAAGCTGATTACCAACGATAATGCGCAAAGGCACGGTTAGCTTCGGCCATTTTGTGAGTATCCTCACGCTTCTTAACTGCTGCACCGGTGTTATTTGAAGCATCGATGATTTCTTTTGCAAGACGTTCAGTCATGGTGTGTTCACCACGAAGTCTTGCATAGTTAACAATCCAACGTAAGCCTAAAGTAGTTCTTCGATCAGGACGAACTTCGATTGGAACTTGGTAGTTAGATCCACCAACACGACGGGCCTTAACTTCAAGAACTGGCATAACATTTTTCATTGCTTCTTCAAATACATCAACTGGATCGTTACCAGTTTGTTCTTTGATCATATCAAAGGCACCATATAAAATTTCTGATGCAGTCCCTCTTTTACCATCTAACATCAAATGGTTAATTAATTTAGAAACCAATTTTGAGTTGTAGATTGGATCAGGAAGGATTTCTCTTTTTTGCACTTTTCCTTTTCTAGGCATGTAAAAGTCCTCCTCAATAATAACTTAATTAATTGTCTATTCCTTAGGTTTCTTAGTACCGTATTTAGAACGACCTTGGCGACGATCACTTACACCCGCAGTATCTAATGCACCACGAACAACATGATATCTAACACCAGGCAAATCCTTAACACGTCCACCACGAATTAAAACAACACTATGTTCTTGCAAGTTATGTCCAATTCCGGGAATGTATGCAGTAACTTCAATCAAGTTAGAAAGTCTAACACGAGCATACTTACGTAAAGCTGAGTTAGGCTTTTTAGGAGTCATAGTACCAACACGAGTTGCAACTCCACGTTTCTGAGGTGCAGGGTTCTGTGTGTTTTTCTTTTTGTAACTGTTATATCCGAAGCCTAAAGCTGGGGATTTTGATTTAGAAGTTCTAGATTTACGACCTTTACGAACCAATTGGTTAATTGTAGGCATCTAAAAAGTCCTCCCTTTCCTAATATAATATATTTTTTAAGTCCACACATCCAGGCGGTTCTTTTTTGAAGTTAAAAAAATCGCTTAGTTGTTTATAAGCACAATAAGTAGAATACCACGTAGAAAAAGACGTGTCAACAAGACTTCAATTAATTTCCGTACTTTTTGGTGGAGGTTTTGTTGATGATCATTTATTGGTTTATTGTAGGTAGCATTGTTGGATCTTTTATAAACGTTATGGTTGATCGAACCATTACGCACGAAAACTTTGTCTTCGGTCATTCTAAGTGTAGTAACTGTGGCAAGTTTCTAAAGTGGTACGAACTCATCCCGATTGTGAGTTACATGATTCAATTCGGAAGGTGTCGGACATGTTCAACTCGATTACCACTTTATTTACTGTATTTTGAAGTAACCGGAGCCACCGCTTTTACTATATTTCCACCTGTTTGTTTAGATAACCTCGAAAATTTATCGCTACTTTTACTCATGCAGGTTATGGCAACTTTTGATTTATTAACCTACCATTTCCCTACGGCATATTCACTGATTGCAGTAATGATAGCTCTTATAATTTCTAATCCTCTAACAAAGACAACTGGAATTTATATTATTGGATATTTAATATTGATAATAATAAATCATTACTTCCATTTCATTGGCAACGGGGATTTGGATCTCTTCTTAATCCTTTTAATTGCATACGGAATTACGGTTACCAATCTAGTCGTTTTAACCGGGTCAATCATAGCGATCATTTATGCCATCTTATTTAAAAAACGTGCGATTGCTTTTATTCCATTCATTTACATTGCCACTCTAATTATATTAATTTGGTTTGCTTAAAGTTAGAAATTAAATTATGATTAACGTAATAAGTGAAGCTCTAATATATAATCGTAATGGGTCGACAGTCTCTACTTGGAACCATAATTCCAAACTATTAGGAAAAAAGACCCTAAACTTCTATATTAGGGTCTTTTTAAATGGGAGAGTAATCATGAAAGAATTAGAAGAAGCAATCAAAAATAAAGGCCAAGTCCTTCCTGGAAATATTTTAAAGGTCAACTCGTTTTTAAATCATCAAATTGATCCTAATTTGATGTACGAAGTTGGCAAAGAATTCGTCAAACGCTTCTCAAACGATAATATTACTAAAGTCATCACGGTTGAATCATCTGGAATTGCCCCAGCCGTTATGACTGGCTTAGTATTGGGTGTTCCCGTCGTTTTTGCGCGAAAGAAAAAGCCATCAACTTTAAACGATGCAGCCTATTCGGCTGACGTATATTCATACACCAAACAAAAAACTAACCGCATTTTTATTGAGAAAAAATTCCTTTCACCTGACGATAACGTCTTAATCATTGATGATTTCTTAGCAAATGGCGAAGCCACTAAAGGGATGATTAAGATCGTTGAAGCAGCTCAAGCCAATCTAGTTGGAGTCGGCATTGTAATTGAAAAATCATTTCAACCGGGCGCTAAGTGGATCAAGGATCATGGAATCCACTTAGAATCGCTTGCTCGTATTTCATCCCTTGATAATAATGAAGTAAGTTTTAAAAAAGATTGATTAATATGTATCAAAAAGGGAGTTCATCATTGATGAACTCCCTTTTTAGTTTAATAACTAGTTTTTACTTGAATCCTTTTGTTGCATTTCTTTTTCGACATCACTTAATGAAGTAACACCCTTGGTATCAGTCTTACCCTCTTCTTCTGGTTCAATGTTTTCATATTTCCCAACACCAGTACCAGCAGGTAATAACTTACCAATGATAACATTTTCCTTCAAACCAACTAATGGATCAACTTTACCACGAATTGCGGCATCAGTAAGAACACGAGTGGTTTCCTGGAATGATGCAGCAGACAAGAAACTGTTAGTCTCAAGTGCAGCCTTAGTAATTCCAAGTAATACCGGACGGGCCGTTGCGGGTGTTTTACCACTAATCACAGCATCCTTATTACGATCCTTGAAATCATCAATATCCATCAAAGTACCAGGGAGGATGTCAGTGTCACCTGGGTCCATAACACGAACCTTACGCAACATCTGTCTTACCATGATCTCGGCATGCTTATCGTTAACTTCAACACCCTGTCTTCTATAAACTTCTTGAACCGCAGTTAACAAGTAAGTTTCAGTTGACAAAACATCTCGAACTTTAAGCAATTCCTTAGGATCAATTGAACCTTCGTTCAAAGCATCACCACGACGAACCTGATCGCCTTCTGAAACCTTCATTCGGGCCTTAATTGGAACCTTATATTTACGAGTATCGGACTTCCCTTTAATGGTAACTTCCTTGATACCTTCAGCAGGATCTTCTTCAATTAATTCAACCGTACCAGTAACTTCACTGATGATTGCCTTACCTTTAGGATTACGTGCTTCCATAATTTCCTGAACACGAGGAAGTCCTTGGGTAATATCTGAACTACTTGCAACACCACCGGTATGGAAAGTACGAAGAGTTAACTGAGTACCTGGTTCACCAATTGATTGGGCCGCAATGGTACCAACAGCTTCACCAACCTCAACTTCGTCACCAGTAGCAAGGTTTCGACCATAACACTTCTCACAAACACCATGAGCAGTATTGCATGTGAAGGCGGAACGAATTTCAACTGAATCAATTCCAGCGTCCACAATTTCTTGAGCAACGTCTTCATCGATCATTTCATTCTTTTTAACAATCACTTTACCAGTCTTAGGGTTCTTAACGGTCTTCATTGCGTTACGACCAAGGATTCGGTCATACAATGGTTCGATCATTTCGTCCCCTTCGGTAATGGCACGAACAACAAGACCACGGTCAGTTCCACAGTCTTCTTCTCTAACAATGACATCTTGGGCAACATCAACAAGTCGACGAGTCAAGTAACCAGAGTTAGCAGTCTTAAGTGCCGTATCGGTCATACCCTTACGAGCACCGTGGGTTGAAATGAACATTTCCAAGACTGAAAGTCCTTCTTTAAAGTTAGAGGTAATTGGAAGTTCCATGATTTCACCATTAGGTGAAGCCATCAAACCACGCATCCCAGCTAACTGAGTAAAGTTCGAAATGTTACCACGAGCACCAGAGTCACTCATCATAAAGATTGGGTTCTGGGGATCGAAGTTTTTCATTAATTTGTTTTGAATTTCGTCTTTGGCATCATTCCAAACACTAACAACTCGTTCATAACGTTCTTGGTTAGTAATTAAACCACGACGGAATTGTTTAGTGATGGTATCAACTTTCTTATGGGCGTTAGCAACAATTTCTGGCTTTTCCTTTAAATCAGTAATGTCAGAGATACCAACAGTCAAACCAGATTTAGTTGATTTATCATTACCTAAATCTTTGATTCGATCAAGAAGTTCTGAAGTTTCAGTAACTTGGTATTGACTGTAAACTTCAGCAATGATGTCACTTAAAAATCCCTTCTTAAACGGTTTAACCAATTCAGCGTTCTTCAAGTGTTCATGAATGTCTTCACCAGGCTTCAAGAAATACTTGTCAGGAACATATCCGTGCAAGTTAGTTGAAGTTGGTTCGTTCAAATAGGTAAATTTCTTTGGAAGAATCCCATTGAAAATAACCTTTCCAACCGTCGTTACTAAAATCTTATCTTTTTGATCGTCAGTAAACGGTTTGTCTGGGAAGGCGCTCGCTGGAATACCAATTCTGGTATGCCAATGAACCTTTCCATCACGGTAAGCTAATTCAACTTCATCAGGATCGTTGAATACCATTCCTTCACCTTCAGCCCCTGCTTCTTCAAGGGTTAAATAGTAGTTACCAATAACCATATCCTGTGAAGGAGTAACAACTGGTTTACCATCTTTAGGAGCCAAAATGTGTCCAGCAGCAGCCATCAATAATCTTGATTCAGCTTGAGCCTCATCAGATAGTGGAACGTGAATGGCCATTTGGTCACCATCAAAGTCAGCATTATACGCAGCACAAACTAATGGATGCAAACGCATTGATTTCCCACTAACCAAAACTGGTTCAAAAGCCTGAATTCCAAGTCGATGCAAAGTAGGAGCACGGTTCAAAAGAACTGGATGTTCCTTAATGACATCAGGGAGAACTTCAAAGACAGCGTCGTCTTGACGTTCGATCTGACGTTTAGCGTTTTTAATGTTAGAAGCTAGACCACGTTTAACTAGCGCATGCATAATGAAGGGTTTAAATAATTCCAATGCCATTGATACTGGAAGCCCCATCTGACTTAGTTTTAAATTAGGACCAACGTCAATAACTGAACGACCAGAATAATCAACACGCTTACCTAACAAGTTCTGTCTGAATCGACCTTGTTTACCCTTTAATAGGTGAGAAAGTGATTTAAGGGGACGGTTACCAGGTCCTGCAACAGGACGACCACGACGACCATTATCAATCAAAGCGTCGACAGCTTCCTGGAGCATTCTCTTTTCGTTTTGAACAATAATGCCAGGAGCGTTCAGGTCTAACAATCGTTTTAATCGGTTATTTCGGTTAATAACCCGACGATATAAATCATTTAAATCAGAAGTAGCAAAACGACCACCTTCAAGTTGAACCATTGGTCGCAAGTCAGGCGGCATAACTGGAATTGCATCCATTACCATCCATGACAACTGATTGCCAGAAGTAGCAAAGGCCTCAAGAATATCTAGACGACGAACTGCACGAGTTCGCTTTTGTCCCGTTGCTTTCTTAAGCGTATCTTTTAACTCTTTGACTTCTTTATCGATGTCAACGTCGTTTAATAAAGTTCTGATGGCTTCCGCACCAATTTCAGCGTGGAAACGATTGCCGTATTCACGCTTTTTGTCACGGTATTCTTGTTCTGAAAGCAACTGCTTCTTCTCCATTGGTGTGTTACCTGGATCGGTAACAACGTATGAAGCAAAGTAGATAATTTCTTCAAGAGCCCGTGGACTCATGTCAAGAACTAGTCCCATTCGACTAGGGATTCCCTTGAAATACCAAATGTGGGTTACAGGAGCTGCTAATTCGATGTGTCCCATTCGTTCACGTCTAACTTTTGAACGAGTGACTTCAACACCACAGCGATCACAAACGATGCCCTTATATCTGACACCCTTGTATTTTCCACAGGCACATTTCCAGTCCTTAGTTGGGCCAAAAATTCTTTCATCAAACAATCCATCCTTTTCAGGTTTTAAAGTTCGATAGTTAATCGTTTCAGGTTTTTTAACTTCTCCATATGACCAACTACGAATGGTCTCAGGTGAAGCTAAACCAATTTGCATACTTTTGAATTTATTAACATCAACCATTGGCGTACCCTCCTTTATTATTTATTGTCGTCATTTGTATCATTTTTTGAGTCGGCATCAGATGAAGTTGGAGCTTGTTTCTCATTTTCATCTTTCTTTTCTTTATCCTTCTCATTTTTATCATCTTGTTTTTGAGCAAACTTACTCAATGCGTTCACGTTAACAACGTCTTCGTCATCGTCCATGTCACGCAAATCAATTTGTTTGTTTTCGGCATCGAGAACCTTCATGTCCAGTCCCAATGCTTGTAATTCTTTAACTAATACTCGGAATGACTCAGGAACACCTGGTTTAGGAATTGGATCACCTTTGACAATTGCTTCGTAGGTTTTAACCCGTCCGACAACATCATCTGACTTGTAAGTCAAGATTTCTTGGAGGGTGTGTGCGGCACCATAAGCTTCAAGAGCCCAAACTTCCATTTCACCAAAACGCTGTCCACCAAATTGAGCTTTACCACCAAGTGGTTGTTGCGTAACTAGTGAGTATGGTCCAATGGCTCTTGCATGAATCTTGTCTTCAGCCATATGGTTAAGTTTCAAGTAACCCATAACTCCAACAGCAATTCGTTTGTCAAATGGTTCACCGGTTCTACCATCATACAGAACCGTCTTACCATCAGCTGGCATACCAGCTTCCTTTAAAGCGTCGGTAATATCTTCACTACGAGCACCATCAAAAACTGGGGTGGCAACGTGAATTCCAAGCTTCTTAGCAGCCATTCCAAGATGCAATTCAAGCACCTGTCCAATGTTCATCCGTGATGGAACACCCATGGGGCTCAATAAGATGTCGATTGGGGTACCATCTGGCATATATGGCATGTCTTCTTCAGGAATAATGACGGAAACAGTACCTTTATTACCATGTTTTCCAGCCATCTTATCTCCAACTTGAAGTTTACGTTTCTGGGCAATGTAAACTCGAACCATCTTATTTACACCAGGCTTTAATTCATCGCCGTTTTCCCTAGTAAAGACTTTAACGTCTTGAACAATTCCACCGGCACCATGAGGTACTCGAAGTGACGTGTCACGAACTTCTCGAGCCTTTTCACCAAAGATAGCGTGAAGTAGTCGCTCTTCAGAAGATAATTCAGTAACACCTTTAGGGGTTACCTTACCAACCAAAATATCGTTGTCATGAACTTCGGCACCGACTCTAATAATTCCATCTTCGTCAAGATCCTTTAGAGCATCTTCACCAACGTTAGGAATTTCTCTAGTCATTTCTTCAGGTCCCAGTTTGGTATCTCTAGTTTCTGACTCATACTCTTCAATGTGAATTGAAGTGTAAGCATCATCTTTAACTAGTCGTTCGGAAATAGCAATGGCATCTTCAAAGTTATAACCCTGCCATGTCATAAAGGCAACGGTTGGGTTTTGACCTAAGGCCAATTCACC
Source organism: Fructilactobacillus sp. X3R5C2 (assembly GCF_059901175.1). Lineage (NCBI taxonomy): Bacteria > Bacillati > Bacillota > Bacilli > Lactobacillales > Lactobacillaceae > Fructilactobacillus > Fructilactobacillus sp. X3R5C2. Next base: position 308,280 of record NZ_JBWXVC010000001.1, on the reverse strand, counting down.
ATTTTCCATTGCTGGGCCATCAGCGATAATTTCATCAGCATCAACATGATCTCCAATTTTTACAATTGGAGTTTGGTTATAGTTTTTACCACCGTTAGAACGCATAAACTTCATCAATTTGTACGTATCTAAAGTGCCATTATCACGTCTTACCCGAATTTCTCTTGCATCAACATACTCAACGGTTCCAGGATACTTAGCAATCTTAGCAACTCCAGAATCATGAGCAGCTTGATATTCCATCCCAGTTCCAACAAGTGGTGCGTGTGGTCTGATCAAAGGAACAGCCTGACGCTGCATGTTAGCACCCATTAGGGCCCGGTTTGAGTCATCATTTTCTAGGAACGGAATACATGCCGTTGCCACCGCAACAACTTGCTTTGGTGAAACGTCCATGTAGTCAACGTTCTTTGAATTAGTTTCAACGTATTGGGACTTATCACGTGCCATAACCTGATCGTCTTGAAAGGTTGCGTCTTCATTTAATGGAGAGTTCGCCTGTGCAATCACGTATTTATCTTCATCGTTAGCAGTTAGGTAATCAATCTTGTCGGTAACCTTATGAGTAGTCCAATCAACACGACGGTATGGGGTTTCGATAAATCCATACTTGTTAACCCGAGCATAACTTGAAAGTGAGTTAATCAATCCAATGTTAGGACCTTCGGGAGTTTCAATTGGACAAATTCGACCATAGTGAGTGTAGTTAACATCACGAACTTCATATCCAGCACGGTCTCTAGTGATACCACCAGGTCCTAAAGCAGATAAACGACGTTTGTGGGTCAATTCACCTAACGGGTTAGTCTGATCCATGAATTGTGAAAGCTGTGATGAACCAAAGAATTCTTTAACAGAGGCCACCACTGGTCTAATATTAATTAGTTGTTGTGGTGTTACCGTTGAAGCATCCTGAATGGACATTCTTTCTCTAACAACTCGTTCCATCCGTGAAAGACCAATTCGGAATTGGTTTTGCAGTAATTCACCAACTGATCGAACACGACGGTTCCCCAAGTGATCAATATCATCAACAGATCCAATTCCCTCTTGAAGATCCAAGAAGTAATTGATTTCAGCCAAGATATCCGCTGGGGTAATGTGTTTATAGTCCAGATCAATATTGTCATTACCAATTACTGGAACGACTTTGTCTGGATCTGTATTTGAATATACTTTAATTACTTGAACAGTAACTGGATCAGTTACGACAGCTTGATCGGAAGGATTAAAGGTGTAAGCTTTAAAATCTTTGTTAGCCAAGTACGGCTTCAACTTTTCCACCAATTCTTTGTCAATCACATCACCCTTGTTAGCAATGATTTCACCAGTATCTGGGTCAGCAAGGGTTTCGGCCAAAGCTAATCCCATTAAACGAGTCTTCATGCTCAGTTTTTGGTTCGTCTTGTAACGACCAACTGGTGCCATGTCGTAACGTTTTGGATCAAAGAATCTTTGGGTTAACAAGTTTCTTGCTGACTCAGCTGTCTTTGGTTCACCCGGACGCAAGCGTTCGTAAATATCCTTTAATGATTCTTCAACACGAGAATCATCTGCATCCTTATGGACGTCTTTTTCAAGGGTAAGTGAGAGACTATCATTAGTATTTCCAAAAATCTCAGTAATTTCATCATCTGAGCCAAAACCAAGGGCACGAACTAATTCAGTCAAAGGAATCTTTCTAGTACGATCAATTCGAACGTATGAGATATTCTTTGCATCAGTCTCAAATTCCATCCAAGCACCACGGTTAGGAATCACAGTTGAACTGTAAATTTCACGACCATTTTTGTCGAGATCTTTATGGTAATAAACACCTGGTGATCGCACTAATTGAGAAACGATAACACGTTCTGCACCGTTAATGATGAAAGTTCCTTGGTCAGTCATAAGTGGAAAGTCACCAAAGAAAACATCTTGAGTCTTAATCTCACCGGTTTCATGGTTGGTTAACTTGAGAGTGACGTGTAATGGGGCTGAATAATTTGCCTCATGAGCACGTGCTTCATCAACCGTGTACTTAGGTTCCAATAGTTTATAATCAACGAAATCTAGTGAAAGCTTTCCCTGAAAATCCTCAATTGGCATAATATCTTTAAACATTTGACGCAAACCTTCGTCTAAGAACCAGTTATAAGAATTAGTTTGAATCTCAATCAAATTTGGAAGATCCAATACCTTCTTAATTCTGGAATAACTTCTACGGGTTCTGTGTTTTCCATACTTTACAATGTGTCCTGCCAAGTTATTCACCTCTCCCTAAAATTCCACGAAAAAGAAATGTTACATTTCTGTTACAAAAAGCCATATTTCTGGTTTTTGAGCAAAAAAAATCCAAAAATAAGATCTAAATCTTACTTTTGGTTCTTATAAACGCCATCACGGACAATAGATCGCAACGACTCATTTCAATTCCCAGTTACATACTCTACATATAGTACAAAGAATCAAAGTAAAAGTCAATCAATATGCACAAAAACTCACAGTAAAATTTTACTGTGAGTTTTAACGTTATTTACTTAGAATTTCTTCTTTGGGATTCTTAACTTCACGTCTATTAATCGTAATCTTGTTTTTATGCGCACCGATCGTAATCTGATCACCAGGTTTGAACTTACCCGCTAGTAAGTCTTCACTCAGTGGATCTTCAACCTTATCCTGTAAAGCTCTTCGAATTGGTCTTGCACCATAAGTTGGATTGTAGCCAACTTCAGCAACTAAATCAATGGCAGCTGGAGTCATTCTAACTTTGTAACCCAATCCATTGGCACGATCAATCAGTTCTTGTGACATTAACTTAACGATTCGGTGTAATTCCGACTTAGTCAAGGAATGGAAGATCACCGTATCATCAATTCGGTTCAAGAATTCTGGTTTAAAGAATTTCTTCAACTGTTCTTGAATCGTGGCCTTCATAGCATCGTAGTTATCATCATTACCGGATTTTTCAGCGGCAAATCCAACGGTGTTCTTGTATTGCAGCTCTGTAGCACCAATGTTGGAAGTCATAATGATGACAGTATTTCGAAAGTCTACTTTTCGGCCCTTGGCATCAGTTAAGTACCCATCATCTAGAACTTGAAGTAGCAAGTTAAAGACGTCAGGATGAGCCTTTTCAACTTCATCAAGTAAAACAACTGAATATGGATGCTTTCGAACTTTTTCGGTCAGTTGACCACCTTCATCGTAGCCAACGTAACCAGGGGCAGAACCGACCATTCGGCTAGTCGAATACTTCTCCATGAATTCACTCATGTCAACTCTGATCATGTCATCTTCTGAGCCAAACATTGCTTTTGCCAAATCTTTGGCAAGTTCAGTTTTACCAACTCCAGTTGGACCAAGAAACATGAACGATCCAATGGGACGATTGGGATCCTTAAGTCCACTTCGTGCCCGACGAATTGCTCTTGCAACTGCCGAAACAGCTTCATCTTGTCCCACAACTCGTTCGTGTAAAATCTTTTCCAAGTTTACCAAACGCTTCTTGTCAGACTGTTTCAAATGAGTAACGGGAATCCCGGTCCATTCAGAAACAATTTGAGCAATATCTTCAGCATTTTCTTTTAATTGATAATTATGGGTCTTGTTAGCGTCATTTTCTTTAATGCGCTGTTTTTGGGTTAAATCAGCAATCTCTTTTTGTAACTTTTGTTCTTGCTTACGAATTGAAACCGCATCTTCAAAGCGCTGTTCCTCAATGGCTTTGTCCTTATCATTTTTAACGGAACTAAGTTTTGATTCAGCGCTTGCTAACTTGTCATCTTTTCCAGTTGAATCCAGTCTAACTTTAGCGGCACCTTCGTCCATCAAGTCAATTGCCTTGTCAGGAAGGTAACGATCACTAATGTAACGACTAGATAAATCAACGGCTGCATTAATGGCATCATCGGTGATTTGAACGTGATGGTGTTCTTCGTATTTGGGACGTAATCCCTTAAGAATCTTCCGTGATTCATCCTTACTTGGTTCTTCAACTTCAACCGTTGCAAAACGACGTTCTAACGCTTCATCAGATTCAATGTACTTCTGATATTCATCTAAGGTAGTAGCCCCAATGACTTGAACCTGACCACGAGCAAGAGATGGCTTTAAAATATTTGAAGCATCAACTGATCCCTCAGTTCCACCAGCGCCAATCAAGGTATGCAACTCATCAATAAAGAGAATGACATTTCCACTATCTTCGACTTCTTTTAAGACCTTCTTTAAACGATCTTCAAATTGGCCACGATACTTGGTACCAGCAACCAGTGATCCCATGTCTAATTCCATTACCCGCTTATTTTGCATATCAGCAGGAACGGATTTATTCACAATTTTTTCCGCTAAACCTTCGGCAATGGCAGTCTTACCAACACCAGGTTCACCAATTAAAACTGGATTATTTTTAGTTCTTCGGCTTAAAACCTGGATGACACGACGAACTTCAGCGGTGCGTCCAACCACTGGATCGAGCTGATTATCTCGAGCAGCTTTAGTCAAATCACGTGCCAGTGAATCTAAAGTTGGAGTTTCACTTTGTTCTGACTCACCATTCGAATTATTTTCAGAAGCCATATTAGTATCTGCAACCCCCATCTTTCGGATCGTTACTTTTCGGACTTGTTCTGGGCTAACTCCCAAGTTAGTCAAAATTCTTGAAGAGAGCATCGCATCATCACTAGTTAAAGCTAGCAAAATGTGCTCAGTACCCACTTTAGTTGATCCATACTGCTTGGCAATCTTTCCAGCTAAAGCTAAAATTTCTTTCATCTTTGGAGAATACGGCAGATACGTGTTTCCATCGACCTTTAAATTACCGTATCCAGCCAACTGCTCAATTTCTTCTCTAACGTCCGCCTCGCTGACGGCAAGTTGTTGGAGAGTTTGATAAGCAATCCCATTCTTCTCAATGGTAAGTGCCAGTAACATGTGTTCGGTTCCGACAGCTTGATGCTGGAAACTCTTAGCTTGTTCTTGGGCAATTACCAAAACGTTTTTTGCACTAGGGGTAAATAAATTATGCATATGCAAATCTCCCTTCATTTCTCTTTAAATCATAATCCATAATCAAACTAACACTCATATTTAAGCCGGTAAAGTAAAGCCTCTAAAACACTCGCTCTAACCTGATATTCCATTGCTTGATCAGGCAGTCTAATTGCCTCTTTCTTTAAAATAGCAGCAATCATGTTCTCCTCTTTCTCGGTAATGACTCCATTAGCATATAAGGTGGTTAAAATTGATTCTTCATCCTTTTCGGAAATTTCATCACCAATTGAATCAATCAAACTGTCTAGGACATCCGAATTATCCATTAAGTTGATTTTTTCAATCCTGATGTAACCACCACCACCACGTTTGCTCTCAACTAAATAACCATTACGCAACGTAAAACGTGTTTTAATTACATAGTTAATTTGCGAGGGCACCACGTCAAAATGATTGGCAATGTCTGATCGACGAATTTCGACTCGTTCTTGATCATTATCACCTAGCATATCCTTCAAATAATCTTCAATAATGTCCGATATATTACGGCTTGCCATAAACTCATCTCATCTCTGACTAATGTTGACTATTATTATACAAAGAAGATTTGTAAATTCCAAGTAAATACTCTTGGAAACCAAGGTAATAAAAAAATCGGGAAAACAAGATTCGAACTTGCGACCTCCACGTCCCGAACGTGGCGCTCTACCAAGCTGAGCTATTTCCCGATGCTTAAATATTAAAAAGTATATAAAAATCGGGAAGACAGGATTCGAACCTGCGACCCCCTGGTCCCAAACCAGGTGCTCTACCAAGCTGAGCTACTTCCCGATGAATGCACCTAGTAGGAGTCGAACCTACAACCTTCTGATTCGTAGTCAGACACTCTATCCAATTGCGCTATAGGTGCATATAAGCATTAAACGTTCACATTCATCAGCGAACATATATTATTATACCAGAAGTATCCGATTTTGGAAAAGAAATATAAAAAAATAACCAGAAACATCTGGTTATTTTCACCACCACAATAGCACGCCCACTACTACGATAATCGTAACGACTAGAATCGAAACATAAAGCCACTCGTTTTTTAATTTGGAATCGTTTTTAACGTTAATCCGAATGTCATGACGTTTAGAAACGTGCTTTTTATTATTTAATTTGGGATCATCGATAATCTTTAAGAAGGTCTGTTGGGCGGGCTTCCCTTTAGGATGCTTGAATTTAAAGTACTCTCCATCAGGCTTTAAAAAGCTCCCATCCACATCATCTTGAGCGTAAATGTCGATGATGTTTAAAAGCTGTTGTTTTAGTTTTGGATCGAGAATTGGCGCCGCTAGCTCGACACGGTTATCCATGTTTCTTGTCATTAAATCAGCAGAAGATATCCACAATTTAGAATCATCCTGAGTGAAGAATCCATAAATTCGACTATGTTCCAAAAACTCACCAACAATGCTTGAAACCACGATTTTTTCTCTCTTCCCGCAAATTCCAAGTTTAAGACAGCAAGCTCCTCTAACAACGAGCCTAAATGGTACACCCACTCTGGCTGCATCATAAATGGCTGAAATCACTTCTACATCAGTCAACGAGTTAATCTTTAAAAAGACTGCTCCTTTGCCGGTTCTTAAATAACTTTCTTTAACTTCCTGGATCCCATCAATCACTTGATCTTGAATTTGATGGGGAGAAGCTGATAAAACCTGATAACTGGGTTGAGCGGCATCTGGAGCTTGCAAGTAATCGAAAAATTTTGATAGATCTTGAACATAATCATCCTTACTGGTAAAGAAACTGAGATCAACAAATCCCTTCGCGGTTTGCATGTTGTAGTTTCCCGTTCCAACCTGGATATAGCCCTTGGGGTGATTGCCCTCTTTTGTTAACACCAAACAAGTTTTACTATGAACTTTCATGTCTTTTTTCCCAAAAATAACATGAACACCAGCATTCTTCAATTTTTCAGTTACTTTCAAGTTGTTCTTTTCATCAAAACGAGCTCTTAATTCAACCACAACGGTGGTTTTAATTCCCTTTTGAGCGGCTTTTGCTAGTAAATCAACCACTTCAGAGTGTTTTGAAACCCGATACAGGGTTTGTTTAATCGCAACTGTTTTAGGATTTTCGACCGCTTCTTTTAAGAACTGCAAAAACTGACTAAACGAATCATATGGATATTGGATAAGGAGATCCTTTTGATCCAAGTACGAAAGGATTGAGGCGGAAGTCGGCCAAGTTCGAGGATTAAATTTTGCGTAACAATATTCTGGATAATCAGGTGAATACTTACTGACGATCTCAAATAGATAAGTTAAATCAACCGGACCAGGAATCTTAAAAATAGCATTCTTTTCAATCTTAAACTTGTCAATAAAATCATTTAAGAAATCATCGTCAGTATTACCATCAAATTCCTCAACTTCAAATCGGGTTACCTTTCCTTTTTCCCGGTCAACAAGATACTGACGCATCCGAGAAATTGTTTCAAAATTATTATCCTCTTTTTCAACATCTAAGGTGGCATCAAGGTCTCTCGTGACTCTAAAGACGACCGTTCCAGTAATTTCTTTTCCATTAAAGAGACGCTTGAGGTTATGATTAATCAAATCTTCAAGTAAGATATACTTATCAATCCCGTTCGATTTAACCGAAAGCAAGCGGTCAAACTTAGAAGGAATGGGGATAATCCGAATGGCTTTTTTATCATCACCCTTGACTAAGACGCCAATCGCAATTTGCTTGTTAGAAAGAAACTTTAAATCATAATTTCCATCAAACTCTTTAAAGGAAAGTGATGGTTGAATCTTCTTAATAAAGTATTGATTGACTTGATCCTTTTGTTTGTCATTAAGGTCTGCATAAGACTCAATCGAACAAACATCTCTCTCCTTTAATTCTTGATTTAATTTATCGTAATCATTGTATTGGATCTTAAAATTTTCATCATTACGATCATGAATCTGATCCAGGATCTGACTATAGTGAAATCCAGACTTTTTTTCAATCCCATTATCACTAAGCTCCATTTGCCCTTGAACGCTTGGAACCCTGACACTATAAAACTCATCTAAATTATTTGACCCAATTGCTAAAAACTTCAGCTTTTCCAAAAACGGAGTGAACGATTCAGTGGCTAGATTAATCACTCTTCGATTAAATAAAGTCCAACTCAAATCCCGGTTATAGCATGAGTCAACGTACTCTTCATTTCTCTTCATGTTATTTCAAATCCTTAATAAACGTATCATAATCAATCTCAACTTGTTTCATGTATTCATTAGCGAACTCAATGAATGACTTTTTGACCTTGTCGCTATTTTTTAGGTACCCGATAATCATCGGAAACGTTGGTGATTGACTGTGTGCCCGTGCAAGTAATATCACACAAACTAACACGTAATCCTTAAAAGCGTCTAAATCCAACTTATTAAGATTTACGGAACCTTTCATATCTTTAAACTGACGAACGTAGTAACTCTTATTACTAGTATTAAACCACCCTAAAAACGGATCCGAGGCAGTTTGAAGAATCAGCTGACAATCAACAATATTTTCACCCAGTGAATCATTTTTATTCATACCAATAACGTTATTTTTATAAATTGGAAGTGCTTGTTTAATCTGCAAAACCAAGTAATTATTGTTAGCGTCCTCTAGTAAAACTAAAAAGCAAAGGGTTCCAACACTTCCCACTCCAACACTGTGTCTTACAATATCAACGATCTGGAAGTTAGAGAGAAAGAAACGGATATCACTTTTAGTATGATTGTAGTAACGATCGAGTCCATCACTAATTTTTTGATAATCTTTTTTCCCAATGTGAACCGTAACCGGTTCATTATCAATAAAGCGCCGTTCCCCGTTTTTAAGAACGGTTGTATACTTTTCCACAGCGTAGTCAGAAGTACTTCTAAGGGCCTTGTTAATACTCTTAGCGGTAATTTTTTGAAACGATTTTTTAAAATGCTTCTCACCGTCTTTTAATGTACCAAAAATCTTAGAAATATTTCTGATGGAATTAGGCAATGTCAGTTTATCCATGGCTGGAATCTCCGTCATCCTGACCAAGGCACTACGATAAGCCTCCAAGACATCCCTTAAAAACGGATTAACTTCATTTGTGATGTCAAATCCTTGTTGCTTCGCGACCAATAAAGCACTTACTAGAAAACGTAATAAGTCATCTTCAAAGTGACCTACGTGAGATTCGTCAAAATCATTTAAATCGAACAAAAGTTGATGCTCTGGAGAACCATAAAAACCAAAGTTGCCAAGGTGAGCATCACCCGCAATCAACAGATTGATATCACTCATGGGAATGGTACCTAAATCATGATTCATTAGCTCAACGCTTCCCCGATAAAAAGAAAATGGATTTTTGGCCATTCGTTCTCGTTTTAATCCTAGAAGTCCACTAAGTAGCAGTGAATCACGCTCAGTCAAAATTGGTTTAATGTCCCGCTTTCTAGCTTTGAAATTCCGCATGGCTTCCATGTTGGCATCATTACTCATCTTCTCACCAACATGAATTAATTGATCATCATTCATTGAAACGTCATTAAGTAAAGCACTTACGTTATTAAGCCCATAAGGCGATTTTTTCTCGAGTTTCATATCGTTTCTCCTTTATTTGATCAATCATCTTGTTATCGTAATTCTAACTTGTCATGTAACTGGAAATCAACTTATTACCCACATCACAACATCAATTTAACTCTATGATAGCGCTGTCTGACCCGTATTTCTACCTTGAATCGATATTTTAAATAAAAAGAGAGTCCTATTACTAGGGCTCTCTTACTGTTTTAAATTTTAAATGCCGGGGACCGGGATCGAACCGGTACGGTCATCACTGACCGCAGGATTTTAAGTCCTGTGCGTCTGCCAATTCCGCCACTCCGGCATGATGATAACAAAAAAGCGGAAGACGGGATTCGAACCCGCGACCTCCACCATGGCAAGGTGGCGTTCTACCACTGAACTACTTCCGCATATGCCGACTATAGGATTCGAACCTACGACCTCTTCATTACTAGTGAAGCGCTCTAGCCAACTGAGCTAAGTCGGCGAAAAATCAATGCGGGCGAAGGGATTCGAACCCCCACGTCCTAAGACACTAGAACCTAAATCTAGCGCGTCTGCCAGTTCCGCCACGCCCGCATAATAATGTGTTACTGGCAATGAGCCGTGGCGGGTTCGAACCGCCGACCCTCTGATTAAAAGTCAGATGCTCTACCAACTGAGCTAACGGCTCAAATGGAGGATACAGGGATCGAACCTGTGACCTCCTGCTTGTAAGGCAGATGCTCTCCCAGCTGAGCTAATCCTCCATTGATAGATATCATTGCGATAAAGCGCAACGACAACTATTAAATAATATCATTTTGATGTTTAAGCGTCAAGAACAAATTGGTTACGCTTCAACGATCAATTCTTCTCAAGCCAGTCATACAACAAATATTATTATACCGGAATGTCTTATTGATTTCTACTATTTTTGTTAAAATTTTTCATTTTTTACAATCTTCTTCATCCCATGCATATAAGGTTGAAGAACTTCGGGCACATTCACCGTTCCATCTTCATTTTGATAGTTTTCAAGGATAGCGGCAACCGTTCTACCAACGGCTAAGCCAGAACCATTTAACGTATGAACGTACTGCAATTTACCGTTCTCATCTCTGTATTGGATGTGAGCTCGTCTTGCCTGAAAATCAAGCGTGTTAGAACAACTTGAAATTTCGCGGTACCGATTTTGAGCTGGCATCCAAACTTCAAGATCATGGGTTTCGGCGGCAGTGAAGCTCATGTCACTTGATGTTAGCGTGATGACATGATAAGGCAGACCGAGTTTCTGAAGTAATGTCTCTGCTTGATGAGTAATTTCCTTTAAAGCATCCCAAGACTCCTCGGGCTTAGTAAACTGAACCATTTCAACTTTGTTAAACTGATGCAATCGAATTAAGCCCCGGGTATCTTTTCCGGCACTTCCTGCTTCTGATCTAAACGCTGGGGTCAAAGCTGTGAATTTCACTGGTAACTTCTCTTCAGAAATGACTTCGTCGCGATAGAAATTAACCAGTGGAACTTCAGCAGTCGGAATCATGGTCAAGTCACTATCTTTAATCTCAAATCCAGCCTTATTTTCTAGGAATTTAGGAAACTGCCCGGTCCCAAACATTGAATCAGAATTAACCATGTATGGGGGTAAGACTTCGGTGTATCCAGCATCGGTGTTTTGATCCAAATAGAAATTATATACCGCACGTTCTAATTTGGCTCCTGCACCTAGATAGTATACGAAACGACTTCCTGATACCTTAGCACTTCGCTTGAAATCTAAAATATCTAAGTCTTCGCCAATTTCCCAGTGGGGTTTAGGGGTGAAATCAAACTTCCGTGGTTCACCAATTCGTCTTAACTCTTTTGAACCCTCTTCGGTGAGACTAACGGGAACTTCATCAGCAGGGACATTGGGTAAATGAGCCTCAATATCATGTTGTTCAGCTTTGATAGTTTCTAGCTTTTCATCCAGCGCCTTGATCTCTTTTCCAACTTCACGCATTCTGGTAATTTGATCATTTGCGTCCTCTTTATTGCGCTTGAGCTGTGAAATTTTCTCAGATACCTCATTTCGTTCCGCTTTAAGCGACTCACTTTTAACGATTAGATCACGCCGTTCTGAATCTTTTCTAAGTAAATTGTCAATCACTTCGCCAGGCACATTTCGCTCGGCTAGCTTTCCTTTATACCAGTCTGGATTACTTCTAATCAACTTCATATCTAACATTTTAATTTCCTCCCTTAAAAGACACAAAAAGACCCTCGTCATATTGGGACGAAAGTCTTTTCGCGGTACCACCCAAGTTCCAATTAAGGCACTCGATTAATTAATAACGGTAATTGCCGTGCGGGATTGGCCGCCCGAAATACGTGCTGGAATTTTCAAATGACAATTTTCACCAACATTGTCTCTCTGTAATTCTACTTAATGGGCACGTCACGTTTATTTGTTGCGTTAATTATACAATAATCTCTGAAATTATCCTAATACTTCTTGAATTTTGTCAGAAAGTCTCTTTAAAACTTTGTTTCTGGCGTCCGCATCTTCGACAAAATCATACTTATCCCCGTTAATCCTAATCTTGGGAGACAAGTTATAATCCTCGTACCATTTTGAATATCTCTGGTTTAATTCACGATAATATTCATACAAACTACCGTCATTATCGATTTGTTCGTATTTTCTTCCACGCTTTTTAATTCTTTTAAGCATCGTATCAAAAGAAATATCAATATAAATCAGTAGGTCCGGTATTTTCTTATATTTACCGTTAGGGATCGGTTCCATCATGTTCTTTAATAAAGAATCATAAATTTGAACTTCTGTTTCAGTTGCTCGACCAAGGTCAGCATTTAGATGAAACAGTAATGAATCTTCAAAGATTGAACGATCCATCACACTGTACTTATCAGAAGAAGCTTCCTTAATGCTGTCCAAACGTTTATTTAAAAAATAAATCTGAAGCAAAAAAGCATACTTTTTTGGGTCTTTGTAAAACAACGGAAGAATCTTATTATCATCAACGGACTCATAATAGGCTGGTGAGTTTAATTTCTCAGCCAATAATGTCGTTAACGTGGTCTTCCCTGCTCCAATAGTTCCTGATAATACAATCATTTATTTGATCCCCTTAGACTAATTTAAAGAATTTGCAATTGTAATTGTACCATTTAAAAATCATGAATTTAAGACTAGCTTTCATTCTTTTTAATTTCATCCGTATAATCTTCTGAAGGCGAGACATCCACTTGATCGAGGGGAATGATATGGGTATGATGAACAAATTTGTACCCAAAATACAAGATGATAACCAACGGAACACTCATATACGTGACCGCAATCTCAAATAAGTTGAAGTGAGCAAAGGCACCAATATCTTGACCACAAATAACAACGATACACAGGATTAAAGTGATAATTGGACCAACCGGGAACCAAGTCGCATGGTATTTAAGTTCCGAAACTTTGTGTCCTTGTTTTATAAACGCCCTTCTAAATCGATAATGTGAAAGAGCAATCCCGAACCAAGCAATAAATCCAGTCAACCCGGAAGCAGCCACTAACCACATGTAAATCTTAGATCCAAAGATACTGGTCATAAAAGTCAACAACGAAATCACCATGGTTGCTAGGAGCGCTAATACCGGAATTCCACGCTTAGATACTTTGCCAAAAACTTTTGGAGCATAACCTTCATCGGCCATCGAATACAACATTCGCGTTGAGGCATACATCCCAGAGTTGGCTGAAGAAATCACGGAGGTCAAGATGACCGCGTTCATAATACTTGCAGCTCCAGCTAATCCGGCACGTTCAAACACAATCGTGAACGGACTAATGGCAACATCTGAAGCACTTGATCCCAACAAATCGGGACTAGTATATGGAATAATTGCAGCAATCACAACAATTGCCAGAATATAGAATAAAATGATGCGCCAAAATACTTCATGAATCGCTTTTGGAACAGTCTCCCGCGGGTTTTCTGACTCTCCAGCTGTAATTCCAACTAACTCAGTTCCTTGAAATGAGAATCCAGCAATTACGAAAACACTCAGAATGCCGGGAATCCCGTTTACGAAGGGAGCCTGCTTATAGGTAAAGTTCCTCATTCCAATAAAGTGACCACCCATAATTCCAAAAATGGTCAAAATTCCGACGGCTAGAAAGATAAAAATCGTGATCACTTTGATCAAAGACATCCAGAACTCAGTTTCTCCAAACGCCTTGACGGATAAGATGTTAATCAACAAAATCAGTGACAGAGCCGCTAAACTCCAAATCCAACTCGGAAAATGTGGCAGCCAGAATTGCATGACGATTGCCACCGTACTAACGTCAACCGCCACCGTAATTGCCCAGTTAAACCAGTAGTTCCAACCCATTGCAAACCCTAAAGCTGGATCAACGTACTTAGCTGAATATGTAGCAAATGATCCAGAGACTGGCATATTAGTGGCCATTTCTCCCAAACTAGTCATCAAAAAATAAACCATGATTCCCATACATACATATGCTACTAACGCACCACCGGGACCAGCATTGTGAATTGCTCCACCACTAGTCACAAAAAGACCGGTTCCAATACAACCACCAAGGGCGATCATAGACACATGACGAGACTTTAATCCCCGCTTCACCTGTCCGTTTCCATTTTTTTCAGACATAAATTCTCCTCCTAAATAATTAAGAAGAAACCCAATAACAAAACGACAAAGAAAAAGACCCTCTTGAATAACTTCCAAAAGAGTCCACAAATTCTTACTAATCGTAATCTTAGAAAGCTCTCCGTGCAACACACGACAGTCCTTGACTTATTAAATCAAAACCCAACCAATCATTTACCACGTGATCAGTTTCGGCAACTTTCCCTTTCATAAGCCCTCATCGATTAAGTGAATCTCTGGCAAATTACTGATAAAAGTCGCGCCTCTTCTTAGAATTCATATTTCATTATAAGTAAAGTATAAGTGATAAGTTAACGATTATCAATCACTTTCATGAAATTAGTAAATTGTATTCTGAAAAATCTTTGTTGTACTTAGCTCCTTGGCCCACTTTACGTACCCATGTTCACAAACTTGAAGCCATGTGTAAGCAATTAAGGCGGCACCAACGGTATCTGAAGGAAAATGGGCATTCAGATAAACCCGTGAGATCATCACTAGGAAAAGAACAATTGCTAAAATAGTTCTAATAATCCATTTAGTTGATTGTCGATTAATCATTGGAACCACTATGATCCACAGGACGCTAATCACTAGAAAAGCTCCTAAAACATGTCCACTAGGATAACTAAAGCCAGTGTCCCCCGGCAAATGCATTGAAGGACGGGGCTTGGCTACGATGTGTTTAATCACAAATCCAATGGCATCTCCACCAAAAACCAGTACCAACGAAAAGAATGCCGGTATTTTATACTTAAACCACCACAACAAAACAGCAATTATAAGTATCCACACAATATCCATCTTGGGACTCGCGACAAAACTAATCATTGAGAAAATGGTTTCTTCAAATGAAGACGGGTACCCTTGAATGGTTCCAATTATCATTGAATCTAAAAAGTCAACGTAGCCAAAACTCATTTTGACTCCAATCGTCAGGATTAACGATAAGAGAAACGCAATTGTTAATTTGTACGGACGACTAACGTCCCTTCCAATCATCATAAACGCCATACCTCCAAGAATTCATATAAAAAAAGTATAACATAATATCGATTAGCCGATTGAGAGAAGCACCAAAATCGCCGTGATTAGTGTGATATAATTGCACCATGAATTTTACAGATTGGAGTTTTATTAATGATTCATAGCCTTATTATCATGTTACTGGTAGGAGTTTTTGCGGGTGTTCTGGGTTCAATCCTAGGAATCGGTGGTGGGATGATCATTACACCGGTTTTAACCATCGGATTTAATCTTGACATTAAGTATGCGATTGGTGCAAGTATCATTGCCGTGATTGCTACCAGTTCAGGAGCAACGATCGCCTATCTAAAAGACAACGTCTTAAACTTACGGGTAGCCATGTTTCTAGAAATTGCTACTTCCATTGGGGCCGTTGCTGGTGCTTTACTAACTGGAGTGATCAATCCAATCTTTCTCTACATTTTGTTTGGCCTGTTACTCTTCTTTTCCGGTCTAAATATGGTTAAAAAGATTTGGGGCAAACAGGTTCAAACGAATACAACCAGTGAAGATAAAATTGCAAAAGAACTCAAACTAAATGGTTCTTACTACGATAAAAACCTAAAAAAGCAGATTGACTATAAGGTAACAAACGTTCCAGCTGGTTTAACCGTAATGTTTGGTGCCGGAATTGCCAGTGGTTTACTGGGAATTGGATCCGGTGCCTTTAAGGTGATTGCGATGGACACTTTTATGAAAATGCCACTCAAACCATCGAGTTCCACCAGTAATTTAATGATGGGGGTCACGGCAGCAGCGAGTGCCACCATTTACTTTTTTAACGGATCAATTTTGCCTCAGATTGCCGTCCCACTGGCGCTCGGAATTATCGTTGGAGCAACCGTCGGGTCACGTGTGATGCAAATCATGCCTTCCAAATTAATTAGAATTATTTTTATTCCCATCCTAATTTACCTTGGCGTTCAAATGATTCTTAAAGGATTTGGGGTGAACTTCTTATCATGAGCACTCAAAATAATGTAAATCAAAGTGAAAAAAATCAAGAAGCTGAAAATATTCGAATCGAAAAACTTATCGGAAAAATCATGCGTATTGGGGTGATTGTTTCCGTCATCATCATGATCTTTGGACTTTTCTTGTACCTTGTTACCGGAACAACGGGGTTTGGCAGTCACTATTACCTAACCTCCTTTGGTCAACTGCTAAAGGGAATCATTCAATTAAAACCCTATTCCATCATGATGTTAGGCGTTTTTGCTTTGATCCTAACGCCAGTTCTAAGGGTGGTCGTATCAATCTATTCATTCTATAAAGAACACGATAAGATGTACGTCATCATTACTACCATCGTCTTCATCATCTTGATGATTAGTTTTTTCCTTGGAACTTACCTGCATCTTTAAACAATTTTAAACAAAAGCGGAATTAGACATTTGTCTAATTCCGCTTTTTTAATAATTACGTTAACTTAAATAATTTTCCATCCGACTTAGTGCTTCCTTTAAATCGTCACTAGAAGCAGCGTAGGAAATCCGAACGTGGCCTTTACCACCGTCACCAAACGCTGATCCGGGAATTACCCCAACTTTAGCGTTTTGCGCTAAATCCTTGGCAAAACGAACGTCATCATTTCCATAATTTGCTGGAATTTTTACGAAAATATAAAACGCTCCGGTAGGATCAATCGGATCAAGCCCCATCTTCTTTAGCCGGAAAATGGCCTCATCCCGATTCTTTTGGTATTCATCTCGCATCGGAAAAGCATCATCCATCCCATTCTTAAGTGCCTCAAGTGCACCGTACTGAGCAGGGTCTGATGGTGAAGAAACTAAATAACCATGCATCTTATTAGCCTGAGTGATAAATTCAGCGGGACCAACCGTGAACCCCAGTCGATAACCAGTCATTGCGTGAGATTTAGACACTCCATTAATTACAATCGTTTGATCAGGTAAATACTCTGCCAGTGAATGATGTTTAATACCATAGGTTAACTCACTATAGATCTCATCGGTAATCACAAAGAGTGAATGTTGTTTCAGAATTGGGACAAGGGCTTTTAACTGCTCTGGTGTGTATTCAACCCCCGTTGGATTATTTGGATAATTTAAGATCAACGCTTTAGCACTGGGATGATTTGAGAGTGCCTCATCCAATTCTTTAGGTGTTAAAACAAAATCAGAAGTGGACGTATCAATAAACACGGGTTTCCCACCAGCAAAACGTACTAATGACTCGTATAGGGGATAGAAAGGTGCTGGAATAAAAACTTCATCGCCAAGATTAACCGTGGAAAGAATCGACGAGGCAAGCGCTTCGGTTGCTCCCATATTAACCATTACTTCAGTATCAGGATCATACTTTAAATTATATTTCTTTGCCATAAAGTTGCTGATGGCATCTCTTAAGGATTTGATTCCCTTATGAGGAGAATAATGCGAGTGGTTATCTTCAATACTCTTCATCATTGCTTTTTTAACGTGTTCAGGGGTGTTAAATCCTGGTTCTCCCACCGATAGCATAATCAACCCGTCAATATCAGATATCGACTCCGAAAAAGCTCGAATTGCTGATGGTTGCAGTTGAGTTAAATTCTTGTTAAACCGATTTTGCAAGTTTTCATTTAAAGTAGGCATGTTAATCCTCTTCCTTATCATCATCGTCAAGAGATTTAATCATTAAATTAAATCTCTTTTAACTAATTCTTCGCCAATTTCAACCGTATTTAGTGCAGCACCCTTTAATAAATTGTCGGATACTACCCACATATTATAGGCATCACCATTTTCTTGATCCGGTCGAACTCTTCCGACATATGTATCTTCTTTGCCAGCAGCGTCGATTGGTTGTGGGTAGAGTTGTTTTTTGGGATCATCTTTAAGAGTTACTCCCGGAGCATCATTTAAAATCATTTGGATCTTTTCACGACTGGCGGCTTTTTCATCCTTGACCGTGAAATAAACTGACTCACCGTGACAAATCTCCACTGGAACTCTGACACAGGTAGCAGTCACCTTAATATCTCCAGAATCCATATCATTCAGCATGATTTTCTTCGTTTCGTGAATCATCTTCCACTCTTCGTGAGTATAACCGTCTTTTTCAAACACATCGATTTGGGGTAAAAGGTTAAACGCTAGCGGATAATGTTCCTTTTCACCTTTGACTGGGAAAATGTGAGCATCCATCTTTTTGCCATCAAGGTGTTCTTGCGCTTCATCTTTTAATTCATCAAGTCCACTCTGACCGGCACCTGAAGCAGCTTGATAAGTAGAAACAATAATTTGTTTCAACCCAAACTGCTTTCTAATCGGCTCTAACGCCACTACCATTTGAATGGTGGAACAGTTTGGATTGGCAATGATCCCATGATGATTCTCTAAAGCATCTGGGTTCACTTCTGGCACAACCAGGGGAACATCCGGGTCCATTCGAAACGCACTCGTGTTGTCAACCGCAACGGCACCACGCTTCACGGCTTCCGGTAACAATTTTTTGGAAACCGAACCGCCAGCTGAAGCAAGGACTAAATCAACACCGTTAAATGAGTCGGGAGTAGCCTCTTCGACGGTTAACTCGTCACCTTGATACTCGAGCTTTTTCCCAGCGGATCTTTTAGAAGCCAACAATTTCAGACTTTTAACCGGGATACTTGATTCAGCTAACTTATCCATGAGACGTGTTCCAACGGCGCCAGTGGCACCTAAAATTGCGACATTATACTCTTTCATTACTACTTGCCCCTCTATAAAATATTTTCTAATCCAACAACTAACCCATCTAAACCGTCAACTCTCTCAATGGCAACCCTTAAACCATTCATAAATGAATCACGATCAAAAGAATCTTGACGAATAGTGAGCGCTTCACCATCTCCGCCAAACAGCACCTGTTCATGAGCAACATATCCGGGAAGTCGAACGGAATGAATCGGAACTCCATCATACTCAGCTCCGCGAGCACCCTTTAGGGTTTCCTCAGTGGATAAAGCTTTGGGTCGTTTCTTTCTTCCCTCACTGATTAACTTTGCGGTATTAATGGCGGTCCCAGACGGAGCATCTTTTTTATCCTGATGATGCATCTCGATCACCTCTGCATTAGGGAAATACTGAGCTGCCTCTTTAGCAAATTTCATTAACAATACCGCTGAAATTCCAAAGTTCGGTGCAATAATCCCACTCACATTTTCATTGTCCGCTAATTTTTGCAATTCAGCTAGTTGATCATCACTTAACCCACTGGTTCCAATAACCGGATGAATCCCATGATCCAAGGCAAATTTAGTGTTTGGATAAGCTGCTTTTGGAACCGTAAAATCAACCCAAACGTCTACATCTGGTCCCTTAATCTGATCAAAATCGTTATAAACTTTTACGTCTTTTGGTAAATCATAACTTTCAGGACTCAAATCGTTCGCTTTCGGGTCATATACGCCTATCAAATTAAAATCACCATTCTTTTCAATCATCTTAACGGCCTTTTGGCCCATTGAGCCACGAAAGCCTGCTACTAATACTTTAATCATTTAAAATGTCTCCTAAAGAATCAACGTCTAGTGCTTTTGCCAATTCTTTTTTCTCATCTTGATTTAGGGTTGCAATTGGTAAACGACAACCACCCACATTTAAACCATTAGCATTTAAAGCGGCTTTAGTTGGTGACGGGGAAGGATACATAAATAACGCCTGCATCTTTGGTGTTAACCAACGTTGAAGCTTGCCAGCTGCTTTGTAATCCCCCTGATCTAAATCATCGTACATTCCCCTTAATTGCTTACCATAGACATGGGAAGCAACCGAAATCACTCCATCACCACCAAGCATCTTAGTTGCTAGTGCTTGAGGATCTTCACCACTGTAAACCAGAAAATCATCTGGAGTGTTGGAAATGATGTATTCCATATCAGGAAGTGAGCCGCACTGCTTAACTCCAGCAATGTTATTGTATTCGGATAATTCCACGACCGTTTCTTTATTCATGTTCACACCCGTTCGTCCAGGAATGTTATAGATGATGATTGGTTTATCTGAATGATCGGCAACGTACTTAAAGTGTTTCTTCATGCCCCGTTGGTCGGGTTTGTTGTAATAAGGCACAACCACCAAGCCATAATCAATCCCATCTAATTGCATCACTTTCTGGTTAAACTCAGCCGTTTGTCGGGTATTGTTTGAGCCAGTCCCTGCAATTACCGGATACTGATCGCCCACAATCTTGCCAAATTCACCGTACAGTTTTAATTTTTCGTCTTCAGATAATGTCGGAGTTTCACCAGTCGTTCCGCCGACCACAAATCCATTGGTCCCCGTATCAACCAAATGTTTAATCAGCTTCTTAAGCCGTGTAATATCAACCTCACCGTCATTGCCAAACGGGGTGACGATGGCCGTTAATAAATCTGCTTTTTCTACCATGATTATGATCTCCCCTATTTTTTTGTTCCTTGTTGCATTCGATAATTCAAAAATCCGATAATGGCTCTACTTCCAATCGCAATTGCCTTTGGATTGGGGGTAAGCGTCGCCTCATGAAGCTGAGACTTTGGGTCACCAATTCCCAACCAAAACATTGTTCCGGGGATTTTTGACAACAAATAACCAAAATCTTCTCCCGTCATTGCGGGCATCGTGTTAATAAAATCAACGTTTTTTTGTTTTTCCATGTAATCAATAAAATTACTGGTTAACTTCGGATTATTCTCGACTGGCAAATAACCGCCCTGATTCAGGTTGAGTTTAACCTGGCAGTCGTAACTCACTGAAATCCCATTAGCGACTTCTTTTAACCGCTTATCAATCAACTCAATCATTTTCTGGGTCAGACCCCGAATCGTTCCTTCAATTCGAGCATGACCAGCGATCACATTTCGAATGGTACCGGCTTCCATTTTTCCAAAGGTAACAACCCCGCCTTCAATCGGATCAACACTCCTTGATACAATCGTCTGAACCTGATTAATAAACTGACTGGCGGCCACAATCATGTCGTTTGCATCCTGCGGATAAGCAGCATGACCACTTTTTCCGATCAGGTCAACGTTGACCTCGGTTGTCCCAGCGAACAGTGTACCCATCCGACAACCGATTGCCCCAACAGGAAGCTGGGGGTTGTCATGTAGACCATAAAATTCATCTGGATGCCACTTCCCGGTAAAAATACCATCCTCGTATGCCACCTTACCGCCATTTTCACTTTCTTCAGCTGGTTGAAAAAAAACTAACAAATTATCTTGGGGCTGATGAGCAGCATAGTAATTCAAGATACTCAACGCAACCGTCATGTGGATATCATGACCACACGCATGCATCACACCATCATTTTTTGACACAAACGTTAAATTCGTTTTTTCCTTAACTGGTAACGCATCAATATCCGTTCGGTATCCAATGGTACGCTTGGGATCAGTTCCATGGACCAGCACCAAAATCGCAGTTGGTAACTTTTCTGGTACATTAACTTCCATATAGTCCGTTTTAAACTTATCAATGACTTCTTTTAGATATTCATGGGTCTGAAACTCATGCATTGCTAATTCTGGGATTTGGTGAAGATGGCGATAAATTTCAAGGAGATCATCGTCACTCAACTTGGTCGGGTTATCTGACACATTCATCACTTCCTTAAGTCGTCTTCAAGTTTAGTCTTAGACTTGGTCTGAGTGTCGATGTCCTTGATCTTTTTAGCAGGAACCCCGGCTACCATGGTATTAGGTTCAACATCATGCAAAACCACTGAGCCAGCAGCAATCACTGCACCCTCACCAACATGAACGCCTTCAATCACAACCGCATTAGCACCAACTAAGACGTTATCGTCAATTCGAACCGGTTTAGCACTAGCTGGTTCAATCACACCGGCCAAAACAGCACCAGCACCGATGTGACAATGCTTTCCAACGATCGCACGACCACCCAGGATGGTCCCCATGTCAATCATAGAATCATCACCAATCTCAGCTCCAATGTTGATTAAAGCTCCCATCATTATGACAACATGCTTTCCAATTGAGACCTGATCACGAATAATAGCACCAGGTTCGATCCGAGCGTCTAGGTTCTTGGTATCAAGTAATGGAACGGCAGAATTTCGTGCATCACTTTCAATTTCATAACTACTGATTAATTTTTTATTCTTTTTAAGAAATTTAGAAACGTTAGCCCAGTCGCCAAAAATGACACCAGTTTTGTTAGTGGTAAAATTCTCAATTCCCTTAGGAAATTTGATTTTTCCTAACTTACCTTTCAAATAAACCTTGACTGGGGTCTTTTTGTCTGAGTTAGAAATAAATTTAATGATTGATTGTGCATCTAATTGTGCCATCTTCTAGTTCTCCTTTAATTTCTTATCTAAGTGGATCAGGTCCGCATAACTCTCTCGTTGGACCGCTAATTGTGCTTTCCCATTTTCAACAAACACAACGGCTGGCCGTGGATTTCGATTATAGTTGGAAGCCATTGAGTAGCCATAAGCCCCGGTGTTAAAGATTACAAAAACATCGCCCGGTTTGCTCTTTGGGAGCGGTTGATTCTTAATCAAGATATCACCTGATTCACAGTACTTCCCGGCAATTCGGACGGTTTCAACCGGCTTTCCATCAACATTGCCTGCAAGAGCGCCTTCATAGTCTGCTTCATATAAAGCTGGCCGAATGTTATCACCCATCCCACCATCAACGGAAACGTACGACTTAATCCCGGGGACATCTTTTCTGGAACCAATCGTGTACAAACTATAACCCGCTGACCCGACGATTGAACGTCCCGGTTCAATCCAAATTGATGGAGTTGGTAAATCAGCCTCAGTTGTTTTTTGTTTAATCTCATCCACAATGGCTGAGACGAAGTCCTCTGGGGCGACGGGATGTTCTTCATCGGTGTATTGAATACCAAAACCACCACCAACGTTGATTACCTTCGCCGTGTAATCAAAATTGTCATGCCAGTGCTTCATTACATCAACAAGTTTATCGGCCGCTCCCACAAAGCCTTCGGGTGAAAAAATCTGAGACCCAATGTGAGCATGAACCCCTTTCATATTCATTCGCTTCTCAGAAAGGACCTTTTGTAAAGCTTCATCAGCTTGTCCTGATGCCAGATCGAATCCAAACTTACTGTCGACCTGACCCGTTTGGATGTACTCATGAGTATGAGCTGAAATACCAGGGGTAATCCGTAACATCACGTCGATGTTTTTATCTTGCTCTTCTAGCACGTCGTGGAGTAACTCAATTTCATGGAAATTATCCAACATAATCGTTCCCACTCCGTTTTTGACAGCCATCGTTAGTTCGTCTTTTGATTTATTGTTGCCGTGAAAACTGACCCGTGCCATCGGAAAATCAGCTTGAAGCGCAGTGTACAACTCACCACCGGAAACTACGTCAATTCCAGCTCCCTCTTGCTTCACAATTTGATACATTCCAACCGTGGCAAACGCCTTACTAGCATAATTAACCGAGTATTTAACTTTACGGTCCTCAAAAACCCGTTTAAATTTTTCAATTTGACTCTTGATCTTACTAACGTCATAAACCTCTAGGGGTGTTCCATATTCTTTTGCTAAATCACTGGCTTTGATCCCACCAATGTACAAATCATGATTTCTTATATCTTGCTTATCAATAACCGACTTCATCTCGCACCTCTTAAATAATTTATAAAAAAAGATCTTTTTGCTCAGGAGTTGAACAAAAAGATCTAAAAATAATTAATTTGACATTATTTGATCAAATATTCTTGAATAGCTCCCCGCAGAATATCTGCGACAGTCCGCGATTTATTAAATCACGTCCCAGCACCAGTGCCACTACTCTGACAGAGTGCTTCGGCAAACAACCCTTTCACTAACTTCTTCGACGAGTAAATCTCCATTAGCTAATCTTGTTACCTGCAACCTCTATTTAAATTTGTTAAAAATATAACCCATTTTGACCTGTTCGTCAATTAATATCATCTAAATTAATAACTATTTCACATATTTTGGATTCCAAGATTGATAAATTAAAAATTAATGCTACAATTCAATTTAATTAAATTCTTAAGGATGAATAATTCATGAAAGTAACCAAATTCGGTGGGAGCTCACTAGCTAACGGAGCCCAATTTCAAAAGGTAATTAATATCATCAAATCAGATCCAGATCGGAAGGCAGTCGTTGTTTCTGCTCCCGGAACTCGCTTCAAAGGTGACGTGAAAGTTACCGACTTATTAATCGAGTATGCTAACAAAGTTCTTGACCATGAAGACTTTTCTGACATTCTTAATCAAATTATTGATCGCTATCAAGAAATTGGTGAATCATTTAACGTTCAGACGAAACAGATTACCCAAATTGTCTCACAGTTAAGAGAATTACCTAATCAATCGTTTCCGGATTCTGCTCATCTAATGAGTACCTTTAAAGCTCAGGGAGAATACCTCAACGCGCAAATGTTGACGATGATTCTAAACCAACTTAAAATTCCCGCAAGGTTTATGGATCCAAAAGAAATTGGTTTTAAAGTCACCGGCGACGTTGCCGATGCGCAAATCAATCCAGTTACCTACGGAAACATCAGAAGATTTCGTGACGTTAAAGAAAAAATGATCTTTCCAGGATTTTTTGGGGTCAATGATGATAATCAAATCGCTACCTTTTCAAGGGGTGGTTCCGATATTACCGGCTCAATCGTAGCTCGTGGGCTTCAAGCTGATCTATACGAAAACTTTACCGATGTCAACGCGATCTATTCGGTTGACCCGCGGGTGGTTAAAAACCCGAAAGCTATCGACGTAATGACTTATAGAGAAATGAGAGAACTCTCGTATGCTGGTTTCTCAGTCTTTCATGATGAAGCCATCATTCCAGCGATTCAGGTCGGAATTCCCATCAACGTGAAAAATACATCAGCCCCTGATTTACCCGGAACCCTGATTGTTCCTGAAAATAAATTTCAACCAACTCGCGTAATTACCGGGGTAGCCAGTGCCAAGCACTTCTCAGCACTGTACATTCATCGCTACCTGCTTAACAAACAAGTGGGTTTTACCCTTAAGATTCTCAAAATTCTGTACAAATACAACGTGTCGTACGAACACATGCCTTCTGGAATCGATGACCTGACCATTATCTTTGATAAGGCCCAACTAAATGACCATATCGTCAAAGAAATCACGAGAGAAATCAAAGATGCCCTTCATCCCGATCAAATTCGTTGGATTAATGACTATGCCATCATTATGATCGTTGGCGAGGGAATGCAGTCTGATAATCACACCATTGAAAAAATCATTCGGCCCCTAACCGACAATGGCATCTCCATTCATATGATTAATCAAGGAGCTTCCAAGATTTCCGTGATGCTTGGAACTGACATTAAAGATTCAGATAAAGCCGTCAAGCTAATTTACAGAAACTTCTTTGACAACAACCGACTAATTTATTAGGAGACTAAATTATGACTAAATTACTTAAAGTACACGGATCCGAAAATCAATTCTTTATTTTGGATCAAACCGAATTAGACCAAAAACTAACTGACGCGGAACTTAAAAAACTTGCTCAAACCATTTCAGACCCCAAAAATCACATTTTAAACGGCGCTGATGGGGTCCTGGTGGTTGATTCATCAAACCACCCCAATGCACTGGGAAAAATGCGAGTCTTTAACGCCGATGGTAGTGAAGCTTCAATGTGTGGAAACGGACTTCGGACCGTTTCTCGGTACTTGTCACAAAAGTTTGGTCAGGATGCTTTTAAGGTTGAAACCAACGATGCAGATCTAGATGTGACAAAAGAAAGTGACATTGCACCTGGGGTTCCCGCCTTTAGTGTCCAGATCTCACCAATTTCATTTGACGCTAAGAGTCTGCCCCTTGAAAATATCAAAACCCCACTGTTAGATCAGCCTGTCAATGATTTCATTTCGGGATTAGATTATTCAGCGGTCGCAGTGCCTAATCCCCACCTCATTAGCTTTATGAGTATGGATCAAGTTAAATCAGACGATTTAGTTAAGCTAGGCAAAATGCTAAATGGAAAAAACAAGTACTTTACGGACGGTGTTAACGTTAGTTTTGCTAACGTTATGGATCAAAATGAACTTTTCGTTCGAACCTTCGAACGGGGTGTAGGTCTTACAAATGCCTGTGGGACTGGAATGACGGCCACTAGTCTAATTTACGAAATCTTAACTCATGATTCGGACTTTGACGAAACCGTCAATATTTATAATCCAGGTGGGATGGTAAAAACTCACATAAAACGCAGTGGGGTTCACTACGATCTTCATTTGATTGGAAATGCGACTTTTACTAATGAGTTAAATATTAGTGAAAGTGACCTAAGAAATGCCAACCTCGATAATATTCAAATCACCGATACCGGTGAGGAGCAGGATTATCAAGACTTTGTCAAACAGCTTCAAACTAACTAAAAACCACATTGGCCGCTTGTCAATGTGGTTTTTAGTTTCAATTAAGATACGATTCCCTTCAAAAGATGGGTGATGTGAAAGAACAGTTGAATCGCCAACTCAGCTAGTAAGAACCCAATTGCCAACGCTCCTGCAATCATCGCGACTTGCATTAAGTAAACAAACGCTAAGTGCGTGTTGCCCGTTGCAATGTATTTCATAACTTCATACGCCTGTCCACCGGGAACAAGCGGAACTAACGCTGGAATGTTAAAAACGATGATTGGCATTTTTTTGTACCGAGCTGCCAGCATTCCCAAGATCCCAATCGTAAACGCTCCAAAGACGTTTCCACCAACGTAACCACCAAAAATCGAATTGTAGGTTAGGTACACTAAATAGCTGGCAACCCCCACCAATCCACCTAGATTAAGAGCACGCGGTGGCACGTTGATCAAAATTGCAAAACAAAGGGTGGCAACGTAAACTCCAATTATTTTCACTAAAATTTCAATCATAAACACCCCTATCCAAACCACTTCAAAGCAAGTGCCACTCCAAATCCTAAAGCACAAGCTCCCATAATGGCTTCCATTGCTCTAGCTGGTCCACTAACAAGGTTGCCAGACATTAAATCTCGGACCGCATTAGTAATTTGGACGCCAGGAACAAGCGGCATCACACTCCCAATAATCATATTATCCACACCACTTCCAAGTCCCAACTTTCGGGCTAGCATGGCTAACATGCCAATTGAAATGGCCGCAGTAAATTCGTTTATAAACTCAACTTTCACGATACGATTCAAATAGTCAAAAATAATCCAACCTAACATCCCAATCAGACAAGTAATAAAGAATACCGAATAATCACCACGAAAAACCACTTCAATGGATCCTGAAAGGACCGCAGCAGCTAACATTTTCATCCAGTACGGAAAATAAGTATCCAGATCACTAACGTGTTGCAATTCTTGATAGAACTGCTCTAACGTTGTCTTGTGTTCCGCAAAGCGTCGCGATAAATCGTTCACAGCCGTGATTTTTCTTAAGTCAAAAGCCCGCTTATCAATTTCAGTAATCTGAGTTTCTGAATTATCATTAACGGAAATCATAATTCCAGTAATCGTAATGTAAGTCTTCAAGTTTGGCATCCCAGCATTTCGTGCGATTCGCTTAATGGTGTCATTAACTCGTGTCATTTCTGACCCATTCTCAATCATGATTTTACCCGCCAACATACAGGTCTTAATGACCAAATCACTATAATTACGAAAACGCGAATCCGGATCCAGTTGATTCTTCCCAAACATGCGACTCACCCCTTTTCTTTAATATTTCTAGCATATCAAAATATAAGTAAAAAATCTCATTGAGTTTTCGTTACAAAAAACTATTTTACGAATGGTATCCAGACAGATATAATTAAATTAGATTTGTAACGGTATCATACAGGAGGAAAAATATGAGTGACAATGTAAAGTTTAGTGATTTAAGTGAGCAGGCACAAAAAAAGGTTGTTAACGATTTTGTTCCTTTCTACATCAAACTATTTAGGAACAACAACCTGGAAGTTATGAGTACTTTTGACGGTGAATCTGGTGTAATTGCTGATTTAAACCGTGAAATCGTCACTCTGAGTAATAATAGTCCACGAGACGTTGTCGCTGACATCATTGAACTTGACTATGGTGATTTCGCAATCCTTTTAAGTAAATTAAGTCAGACTTACTTTGAAAACGGTAACCCCACCACTGATTGGTCAGAATGGTATGTTAACGAAACCAATAAATTAGATCCAGACAGCACTTTATAGATCACTTTAAAATCACAAAAAAACAGTTTCTTTCTCTAGTAGAAAGAAACTGTTTTTTTATATGTCTTTGCCGTTATCGTAAAATAAATCATCATGTCTTCCCCGGTCAACTTCTGGTTGAATCGTGACATGGTCAATGTGATACTTACTCTTCAATAATTTATTAATCTTATCGTAAATTAATTGGACCTGATCTAAGGGCATATTTTTCATATTAACGTGAGCCGAAAAAACGATGCTGTTTTCATCCACCATCATCGCATGCACGTGGTGAACACCAGTCACCCCATCAATTTTTAATAGATCTTTTTTAATGGCAGCGTAATTCAGTTTGGGTGCACTTTCCATCAAAATCCCCACCGTTTTCCTAATGATGGGCCAACTCTCCCACATAATGTAAAGTGCCACTAGGATGGTCACAATTGGATCCACAATTGTCCAATTCAAGAAAGCAATTAAGATTCCACCAATGATAATTCCAAGCGATGACAACGAATCACTCAACAAGTGGAGGTAGGTGGCTCTCATGTTCAAGTTGTGCTTAGCGCCTTTATTTAACAAAAAAGCAGAAAAGAAGTTGGCCACAGTTCCGACAACTGCAACCACCAGCATTACTGGCCCATTAATTGTTTCTGGATGTGAAATTCGCTTAACAGCTTCAATAATCAAAAAAAGCGAAATTAAAATCAAAAACAATGAATTCAAGAACGCCGAAATAATTTCAGCTCGTTTAAAGCCATAAGTGTTCTGTTTGGTTTGTTGTTTTTTGCTTATTCGATGAGCAATATAGCTCAATACAATTGAAATGGAATCCCCCAAATTATGGAAGGCGTCCGAAAGAAGTGACAAACTTCCCGAAAAGATCCCACCCAAAAATTCAAGAATCGTAATGACTGCATTTAATACCGTTACTTCGAAAAATCTCATTCCAGATAATTGATCATTATTCATAATCTTTCTCCTTTAATTCGACTTAAAAAATGTTCCCTGTATAGTGACTCTCTGGCATCTTAGTAAAATCATAAGCCTGGAGTTGCTCGCCATTTTTCAGGTAAGCATGCAAACTTTCCGAGATCATTAGGTTAAGTGGTTCATCCTTCTGCTGAAAAACCACAACAGGCTTTCCCATTTGAACGCCTGCACCAATCTCATAGGCTGTCCCACTATCAACATTACTACCACCAAAATCAACCACAGCCACCACTGCTTTAGCTGCTTCTAGATTTTCCATGTCACGATGATAGATCTCGTTCGCCCATGGAAGGGTAAACTGCTCATTTTCAGCGTCCTGATGTTTACGTGGCGAATAAAAATCAGTCACCGTTGGATTTGCCTCTAATGCGTGTTCAACAACTTCAATTCTTTGAATTTGTTCGTTACTAAAAAATGGACTTGCTAAATAAATTTGAGCCATGTTAACTCTCCTATTTTCTGTTTAGTCTTCTACCATTCGCCATTCACCCTCGCCAGCTTTTGAAATTAAATTCAAAAAGTGAAGAGCTTCTTTCGCTTGGTCCTGATCGTGTTTATATAATTCGTTTAATCCGGCACCCGTATTAACTGGTCGTGACAGATCAAACTGACCTTTTTTACCAGACTGACCAGTTGCCATTGCTACCACAATCTCGCCACTATTAACCCTGGTGACAATGAAGAAAATGGTAAAATCATCGTCTTTTTTCATGTAAGCAGGCATTGCCCAAATGTCGTCAGCAATTTGCTGCATCTCATAATCTTTGAACTTATAGTCAAGGTGATTCTTCTCATTCACCGGCTTATTAAGTACAAACATCATTTTATCAAAGGATTTTTCACCTAACTGGATGTTATCTTCCACGGAACATTCTCCTTACTTTACTAACTTTATTGTAGCAAATTTTAAAAAATTTACATACTAATTTTTGGAAATTACCTTTTCCATATCATCAGGCAACTTGGCTTCAAAATTTAACTGCCGTCCTTGAAACGGATCAAAGAAAAAAAGCGTAAAAGCATGTAACGCCTGGCGTTTAATTCCCCGATCAAGTGGACCATGATAAAGTTCATCACCAAGCAGCCGGTGACCAATCGATGTCATGTGAACCCGAATCTGATGGGTACGCCCAGTGTGAAGTTTAATTTCTAATAGTGATGCATCACTTAAGTCTTTTTTAACCCAGTATTCCGTCTGTGCGGCCTTTCCCGACGTAGTCACTTGTCTCGCAAAGTTATCACCAATTCGCCCAATTGGCTGGTCAATGATTCCGTGCTTTTGTGTCATTTTGCCAGAAACGATTGCTAGGTATCGCTTATCAATTTCATGACGATTCAGCTCTTCATTGGCATAACTATTTGCCAAACGATTTTTAGCAACTAAGACCACTCCACTAGTAAACCGATCCAAACGTGTAATAATGTGCGGTCGTAAATTTGCGGCCTCTTCGTTTATTAAATGGCCTTTAATCCGATTCACCAGTGTATCGGATTGGTTGCTTGGGCCTGGAACCGACGTTAACCCAGCTTCTTTATTAACCACTAGCCAATTCTCATCTTCGTAAATTACATTAATTGGTTCAAAACTAACCGCAATTCGTGGATCAGATAATTCATTTGGGAGAAAAACAGAGACGACATCATCAAAAGCAACGTTAACCGATGGCTTGACGGCCTTAGCATTAATCTTAAAAGCATTTTTCGCTCGCTTTAAGTCTGCATACATCCGATGACTAATCCCATGTTGACTCAAAAAGGCCTTGAGCGATATGGGACTAGTATGAGAACTTTTAAAATTAACTTTCATGGTTTTTTGCTCCTTTGACCAAAATAAATAAGGCGATGCATCAAATGCACTGCCCTAATTAAATATTTTTCTGCGTAAAAATTTAATATCCCATACACCAACGGCTCCCATAGCTAGTAGAATAATTCCACAAACTACAAAGGTTAATGCGGGCTTATTGGAACTAAATACCGAATCAATCCCACCTAAAGCAATCGGCGCTAAAAAGATTCCACAATTACTACCAATCAACAAGATTGAAGTGGTTAAGTTCAAAGTTCCTTTGGATGAAATTTCAGTTGCAATGTTTAAAATGTAGGAAACCACAATCGCATCAAGAAAAGTTACTAGGAAAAAGCCAAGCGCCGCACTAAAGAACGAGTGTGATAACCCAATCCATAGCTGACAAAATCCACTAGCAATAATTCCGACAGGCAATAAATATTTCTTCAACTTCATCAGTGCCATACTGAAGACTATACCACCAACTAAACCAAAGATTGGGGCAATACTGATAACAACCGCTGACTGTTGCGTGGAACCAATCCCGGTTCCTTCAATAAATTCAGCAATTCGAACGGTGGCACCCACATACGTAATTTGATATCCAGCAAGTAGCATGGTCCAGAAAAGAACATCAGTATTAATCTTTGGAAAGTATTTGTTTTTTCGTTCCGCTTGATAATGTTCCACTTTTGGTGGTGACGGAACAAAGAAGAAAAACAAGATGGCAACCGGAAATGCCAAGGTATAAATTAGAAAAGCACTATGCCAACCAAAATCAACTAGTAATGCACCAGCAACGTACGCTGAAATGGCATTACCCAACATCTCAAATCCACTTCTAACTCCCATCAGTTGATTCTTTTCTTTTCCCTTAAAGAAGGTTCCAATCAGACTAACGGCCAGTCCATTCAACAAACCAAGTCCAATTCCAAAAGCAAATCGTGAAATAAGCATTACATAATAATTAGTAACAAAAATGGGAATCACTCCAGCGATTCCGCTGACCAGCAACCCGAGTATAACGGTTCTTTTGGCACCAATCTTTTTAGCAATCCAACTACTTCCAAGCAGGAAGATGATCACTGCTAAAGCTGGCATGGTGGCAATTAACTCAATACTTGAATATGAATGCCCTGGAAATGCACGCTGCCATTGTGGTACTTCCGCTGAAACTGACAGTGATGACGCTAAAACTAACGAAACCGCCAACAACGAAAACTTCATCATTGGGGAATACTTTTTCTTTTGTTGATCCATGAACACCCACCATCCCTTGTTACTTAATTTATTACTTAATGGATCGATTATACAAAAAAAGAGTGGCAAATGAAAGCCACTCTTGCTTAATCGACTAATTAATTGTTTATTCTTTAATCTTTCCCATATGAAGGGTGAAAGCATTCACAGCCACAATGATGGTTGAAGCTGACATAATCAAGGCCCCAACGGCTGGCGAAAGGATAATTCCAATTGGAGCTAAGATCCCAGCAGCAAGTGGCATTGCAATGATATTGTAGCCAGCTCCCCACCAGAGGTTCTCAACCATTTTCCGGTTAGTTGCTCTGGCAAGGTCTAAGAAGTCAATGATATCTTCTGGATCACTTCTAACCAGTACAACGTCAGCCGATTCGATGGCAATGTCGGTTCCAGCACCGATGGCCACTCCAATGTTAGCACGTGATAAACTCGGAGCATCGTTGATACCGTCACCAACCATCATGACATCATTACCCTTATTCTGATACTCTTTGATGATTTCTTCCTTATTTTGTGGAAGTAGTTCGGACCGATAATCAATATCACCCAATTGATGAGCAACTCGCTTAGCAGCCAAGTCATTATCACCAGTGAGCATTACGGGGGTAATGTTCATTCTTCTAAGTGCCTTAATTAAGTCAATTGACTTAGGACGAAGAACATCTCCT
Organism: Fructilactobacillus sp. X3R5C2; assembly: GCF_059901175.1. NCBI lineage: Bacteria > Bacillati > Bacillota > Bacilli > Lactobacillales > Lactobacillaceae > Fructilactobacillus > Fructilactobacillus sp. X3R5C2. The sequence continues at coordinate 275,186 of NZ_JBWXVC010000001.1, read as the reverse complement.
TGGGCAATCACCCCAAGCACCTTATCATCACTTACCAAGTAACTAATCGAATTACCTTGACTAGCAAGATTATCAAATTGTTTATGATCGTAGTCCATGTGATTATCAGTCAGATACTTAGCTGTCACAATCTTATACTCTTTTCCGTCAATTTGTCCCGTTAGTCCAACTCCCTGAATGGCTTGGACGTTCTTGGCTGGGACGACGGAAACTTGCTCCTTTTTAGCCTTGGCTAGGATTCCAGCTGCTAGAGGATGACTAGAATTAGCTTCAAGATCAGCAAATTTAGTCAGAAGTTCTTCGTTACTCATATCGGAATCAGAGATTACATCATTGACTTGAAAGACTCCTTCAGTCAGAGTCCCAGTCTTATCCATAAAGACGTAATCCAAACGTTTAACCTCTTCAATTGACTGACGATTTCTGATTAACAGTCCATTCTGAGCGGCAATTGAGGTACTTCTAGCTACGACTAGTGGGATGGCTAAACCTAAAGCGTGGGGACATGCGATAACCAGGACCGTAATCATTCGTTGCAGTCCATAACTTAATCCGCTTAAAATCGTCCAAACGACCAATGCTAAAATTCCAATGATCAGGGCGCCATAGAACAACCAGCGCGAAACCTTGTCAGCTAACGTCTCCGCTTTTGATTTTTCCTTTTGAGCGGCTTGCACCATTTTAATAACTTGAGCTAGGTATCCATCTTTAGCAGTGGCGGTAACTTTGACTTGCATACTACCATCACCGTTGACGGATCCACCAATTACTTTACTTCCCTTTTTCTTAGTCACTGCCTTCGACTCACCAGTTACTAAGGCTTCGTTTACAGCACTAGTTCCAGAATCAACCACGCCGTCAGCTGGAACTTTTTCACCCGGTTGAACCAAAACAATGTCGCCGGCTTTTAACTGGTCTAGTTGAATATCCTTAGTTTCTCCGTTAGATTCAACCAAATGGGCTGTGCTTGGAAGTAGTGCAGCCATCTTTTTAAGCGCATCGCCAGCATTCATGACCGCATCCATTTCAATCCAGTGACCTAGTAGCATAATGACAATCAAGCTTGCTAGTTCCCAGAAGAAATTCATCACATGACCGTTTGGATTAATGAAGGTATTCATAATAAAAGCATACAAACTATAAAAGTACGAAGCTGAAATACCTAGTGTAATCAACGTCATCATTGCTGGAGCATGACTTTTCAACTCATTTTTGGCTCCACTAAAGAATGGTTGACCACCATAAAAGAACAGAATGGTTGAAAGAATCATTACAATCCAATCAGACCCCGGAAAAGTAATCTGAAACGGCAACTTCATCCCCATAAACGGAGAAAGTAATAAGATGGGAATCGTAATAATCAATGAAATCCAAAAGCGCCGTTTGAAGTTTCCCATGTTCATCATGTGGCCGCCACCCATATCCATTGAACCGTTTCCCATGTTCATAGATCCATGATCCATTTTCATCGAACCATGGTCCATTTTCATTTTAGAATTACCCTTCATGTTCATTTGACTATTATCACTGTCTTTGGGGTTCATATTTTTCATATTATGGTTATCATGATTCATATTCATTTTCCCCATTGAATCATGTTTTCCATTGTCCATATCCTTCATTAAAAAGCTCCTCTCTATTGACAATCCATACTCATATCGCCTGGTAAACAGTTACAATCCACTTTATCGGGGGCGGTTTTTAGCTTTTGTCTCAAAACTTCACCCAACTTGTGAATATCACTCTTACTAATCTTACTTTGGTTAATCAAATCCATAATGGTCTGGCCCTTACGCATGTCGCACATTTGTTCAAAAAGTTCTTCAGCACTTAGATTCATCGCATTCTGTTCGTTAACAGTGGGCGAATAAACGAAATAGCGTCCTTTTTTAAACCGAGTCAACAATCCCTTCTTAACCAATCGACTAAGTAACGTTTTAATCGTTGACTCTTTCCAATCACGTTTTTTCGCAATCGTATCAATTATTTTTCGTGATGAACTATCTCCCATCGTCCAAATCAACCGCATAATTTGCCATTCAGCGGGCGTAATTTCTTCAATTTTTTTGGTTTGATCCAAATAATTCACCTCCAATTCATGGTTTACATCTGTAAATTCAATGTTAATCATAATCTACATCTGTAAACTTTGCAACCATTTAATCTATTTATCAATAAAAAATCGCTCAATCATTGAATTATAACGATCGAGCGATTTTTATTTTAATATTTCCTAAGATAAACTTTATCAACGATGTGCCCTACACCTTTATGAATAATAAGGTTGGCTCTTTCACGTGTTGGTAAAATGTACTCCTTTAAGTTCGGTAAATTGACGGTTTTCCAAACGTTTCCCGCCATTTTAACCGCCTGTTCTGGCTCCTCTTTTGCGTACTTATAGTAATAATTAGTTGGATCCTGAAAAGCCGTTTTCATTAACTTCTTAAAACGATTAAGGTACCAAGTCTCAATCAGATCTGGATTAGCATCGATATAGATCGAAAAATCAGTAAAATCACCAATATAGAGTTTTTGATGATCAGGAATTTGAAGCGTGTTAATTCCTTCAATGATTAAAATGTCGGGATTAGTGATGACATCATAACGATGAGGAATAATGTCATACGTTTGATGAGAGTAAACTGGTGCTTTTACTTCTTTCACGCCGGCTTTAATCTTAACCAAAAACTGAATCAATGATTCCATGTCATAGCTTTCAGGAAACCCTTTACGATCAAGAATGCCCTTTTCTTTTAAGACTTTCGTTGGATACAAAAAACCATCAGTCGTGATTAGTTGCGTTTTCATTTCTGGCAATAAATCGGTAAAAAGGTATTGAAGCAAACGCGCTGCGGTTGATTTCCCCACAGCTACACTTCCCGAAATTCCGATGATAAATGGAATTTTAGGCGTTTTACGTTTTAGAAAATCACTTTCAGTAAGCTCCCAATCTTGGTAATGCTTAGAAGCCAGTTCTAATAAGCGTACCAATGGCATGTAAATATCAGAAACATCGTCAAGTGAGATCTGATCATTAAAGGCCTTTAATCTTTCCAAATTAGCCTGTGTAATTGGAGCAGATTCATTTGGATAAAACTGTTTCCATTCATTTTTACTAAATTCATAGAAATCCTTCAACAAAACTCACCTACTTGGTTACTAAATCATACTCATCTTTTGGGACGTCCTTAAACGTTGGTGATAACTCCCCAACTGAAATCACGTCCAGGCGGTGCATAGCACGACTACAAATTGTGTACACTAACTGGTCATCACGCTCCGTTGGATATTCTTCTTTAGAACCATTCCACATTACAACGGCGTCAAACTCAAGTCCCTTAGCTAGATAGGCCGGAACAACAATAACACCCTTGACCAACCGCTGATTTTCGGTTTGAATCAACGTGGATTTAATCCCATCTTTTTTTAGCTCATCATGAACTCGTCGACACTCATCTAACGATTTAGCAATGACGGCCGTGGTATCACTCGCCTGATAATTTACCTGAATCGTATTCTTTAAAACGTTTATTCCCTTATTAAAATCTTTGACAACGTTAATTTTAGGAAGTTCACCACTTCTAGCAAACGACTGGATCTTACTGCCATCTGGGATCAGATGCTTGGTAAAATCAGTGATTTGTTCAGTTGAACGATAAGACTTATTAAGTTCGATGACCCTGGTCTTCTCGGGATCAAACATCGTCTTCATTTCCCGCAAAAGGCTATTGCTACTCTCATGGGTGAAGATCGCTTGGTTGAGGTCTCCTAGTAAAGTAAACTTCGCCCTTGGAAAATTAAACTTGAGGTAAGCCAACTGAAATGGAGTATAGTCTTGAACTTCATCGGCAAACAAATAACGCATGTGGATATCAGGACGTTTTCCAGATATTAAATCATACAAGTAAAGATAAATTGAAATATCAGCATCACTAATTTTGCCATTCTTTAATCGCTCAATTGATTTTTCAACCCCGTCATTCCATTCCTGTTCATCAATTCCATACTTGCTCAAGTCGGTAATTCTAGGAACGTTTCTGATTAGATTAACGAACTGACGATTGATACTAACAAATCGACCGCGAGTAATGGCCTTTCTAACGTTTCTAAAAGCGTTTTGGACAATCTTTTTAGCCAAAAAGTTATATTCCTTATCGGGATTATCCATACTTTCGCCATATTTAGCGTAAATTGCCTGAAGTTGTTGCTGGTCAAGTCCTTCAATGGTTTCTTCGACCCACTTCTTTTTCATCTCACTCCCAATGTGACGATTTAAAATCTTATTCAGTTCTTCCTTGGTAGCTTCCAAACGATTCCGTAAGTTATAGTTTTCGTTAAAACTGTAGTAAATTTCGCTAATATCTTCCTTAGAAATAAAGACATTATCTTCAAATTTAATGTCTTTAAACTGAAAGTTTTCCTTATTTAAATGGTGGGCGTACTTTCCAACTAGATCAAAGAAATCCAAGCTGTTTTTGAAGTCAACCACCTTTTGTTGGTGTTTTTCATGAGTTTCGACAAAACGTTCACCAATGGTTTCAACCTCCAAGTGGGGAACTCGTCGGTTGGTGTATTGGTAGTACGTCATCTGAACCATATTTTGTTCCCCTAACTGGGGTAAGACCTCATTGATGTAGTCATTAAAAAGTTGGTTGGGGGAAAATAAGATTACCTGTCCAGAATTCAAATTACCACGATAACGATAAAGTAAGTATGCAATTCGTTGCAAAACAGCAGCCGTTTTTCCTGACCCGGCCGCTCCCTGAACAAAAAGCAAATCAGAATCAGTATCACGAATGATCTGGTTCTGCTCTTTTTGAATCGTGGTAACGATGCTCTTCATTTTGGTATCAGACTGATGACTGAGATTTTCTAGAAGTAAGTTGTCTCCAAGGGCTTCGTCTGTATCAAAGATGGTTTCAATCTTACCGTTCTTGATCTCAATCTGTCGCTTTAACTTGACGTCAACCTTTTGGGGACCAGCCGGTGAATCATACGTCATTTCACCAATTCCACTATCATAATAAATACTGGAAATAGGTGCCCGCCAGTCGTACACCAGATAATCGTCAGGATTATCGGTAAATGACGCTAGGCCAATGTAAATGGTTTCAGTGTGTTTCTCGCCTTCTTCGTGAAAATCAATTCGAGCAAAGTAGGGATTTTGATCCAACCGTTTTAGCGTATCAAGATCCCTTGCGGCGTTCTTCCAGCGATTCTCACGTTCCGAAAGTAATTGCTGTTGCTGTCTAACCGAGACACCCGTCTCCATCTGTCCACTATATGTACTTGTCTTTAAACGAACATCGTTAAAAAAGTTCTTTTGGATTTCCGATTGGTCACCCTTCGCTTTTTTAATTTTTTTAGCAGCATCGACCTCTGCCATTTCAATTTTGCTTTCAACAAAATCAAGGTGTTTCTGTTCTTCATCTTTAATTGAATTTTCCAACGGATAATCCCTCCTGCTTGCTAAACTTGATTAAATATTCTAACATATTAACTCAACTGAACAAAATATATAAACCAAGGTGATCGTAATATGGATTCAATCTCATTAGTAATTGTTCTACTTGCGGCCCTAATAACTCCATTAGTGATGGCACGATTCCACATTTCAATGCTGCCAACCGCAGTCGTTGAAATTTTAGTTGGAATCATATTAGGACCCAGTTTATTCAACATCGTTTCCGACTCAAACATTTTATCCATTCTTTCCAAGATTGGTGTGATCGTCCTACTGTTTTTGAGTGGAATGGAAATCGATTTTTCCTTATTTAAACCCAAAAACAAAAATCCCAGTGAACTAGAAAAAAAATCAAGCAAAACTGCTCCACGATTTTCATCCGTTCAACTAGCCTTTATGGGGTATGCAACGGTTATCATTCTAGCATTAATCCTAGGATACTTCTGTAAACTAACTGGACTATTCAGTGACTTCTGGTTAGCTTCAATCTTGTTTGCTACCATTTCACTTGGCGTGGTCATCGCAGCCTTAAAGGAAAAAGACGTCACTGGAAGCGCCTTTGGCCAAACCATCCTGTTAATTGCTGCCCTTGGTGAAGTTTTACCGATCTTTGCCCTGACGATCTACGCATCGGTATTTGGTTCCGACAGTAAGTCACTATGGCTCATCCTGATTCTATTTGTGGTAGCAGGTTTTTTATTGTGGTGGTTTAAACGTTTCTTCAAGGTTTCAGACCAAATCAATAAATCAACCACTCAGATTGACATTCGGCTAGCTTTCTTCATCATTGTTTTACTATCAACGATTGCCGTCTTTGTTGGATCAGAGGACATCTTAGGGGCATTCATCGGTGGAATGGTCTATAAATTACTACAACCATCCGAAACCACGAAAGATCGATTGGATTCAATCGGATATGGGCTCTTCATTCCAGTCTTCTTTATCATGAGTGGTGTTGGTTTGAATGTCAAAGAGTTGCTGTCAAACCCAGCGACTTTGGTTCTAATCCCTGTTTTCTTTGCTAGTTACATCATCGCGAAGTTGGGACTTTATCCCATCTTTAGGTTACGTTTCAATAAGCAAAACTCACTGGCTGGAATGGCCCTTCCGAGTGCAACCATCACCATGGTTCTTGCAATTCTCCAAGTTGCTAAGGGGATGAAAGTGATCACATCTCAACAGTCGGGGGCATTTTTGCTTGCAGCAATTATTACCTGTATCATTGGCCCACTGGTCTTTAACAAGGCCTTTAAGGTCGAACCAGAAACCTATCCTAAGATTAAGGTTAATTTCTTTGGGGTTAACTTAACTACCATCCCAGTCGCTCAACAACTTTCAACTGGGTGGTACGACGTTAACGTATACACTGATAATCAGGAGCACTACCGCTCCTATAACAGTCAGGCTAACGTTCATCTTGTTTCTAAGCTTGACCCAAGATTTTTAATTGACAACGGCTATTTTGACTGCGATATCGTCGTCATGGCCTACTTTGATTCAGAGAAAAGTTACGAGTTGGCCAAGTCAGCTAAAAAGTACGGTGTCAAACGGGTTATCGCTCGTTTTGAAAATCGCGATGTCCTTGATAAGCATCAAGATGAACTCCTTTCTCTAGGAGTTGAGATATATAACAACCTTGCCGTCAACATTGCCATGCTAAGAGAGTTGATTGAGGTCCCGTCAACATTTAAGATGATTGAATCTAACGAATCAGTTCTCCATGAAGTTAAACTAACTAATCCGAGTTTGGCTAACATAGCAGTCAAAGACCTTCCCTTTAGTAGTGACATTACCATTAACGAAATCTTTCGCGACCATAAACTACTTCACCCGACCGGTGAGACGATCCTAAGATTAGGTGATCAAATTATTTTCTCAGCCCAAAAGGGAACTGGAATTCAAATCAGAAGTGATTTTAACCCGGAAGCATCACAAAATTAAATTAATTAATCCACTGACTAAGATGATGTCAGTGGATTTTTTATCTGGTTCATGATGATTTACGCAAAACAATATAATGATTATTTCAAATGATTACTAAATTATACCAATTCCACCCGTCCCGTTTATCTTGGACGTTAAAATATGCTAGAATTAAGCAACTAGTGAATCAGGGGGAAATAAAAATGACTTCAATCAATTTATATTTTGTCAGACACGGCCAAACATATTTGAATCGTTACCATCGTTTACAGGGATGGGCAGACTCAGCTTTAACCGATAAGGGAATCACCGATGCAATCGATGCTGGAAAACACCTTAATAAGGTTGATTTCAACAAGGCATATAGTAGTGATACCAAAAGGGCCCGTGACACCGCCGAACTAATCCTAAAGGAAAATCCATCAGGACTAGTTGAACCGATCGAAATGGAAAACCTCAGAGAAGAGAATTTTGGATACTTTGAGGGCAATGACATGGGACAAGTTTGGCACATCATTGGGGGGCCGTCTGGCGCTGATTCATACAGTCAAATGATCGCCACTTATACGATGGAAAAGACCCGCGACATGATTGCTGACGCTGATCCATACGGGGATGCCGAAAATGATTCACAGTTTTGGAAACGAGTTCAAACTGGGCTGGACGAAATCGTTAACAACGCTGAAGATGGTGATGATATTCTCATTACCGCTCATGGAACTCTCATTCGAAGTATTGTTAGTCGTTTTAGTGACATCGATATTAGTGAACCCATTCAGAATGGCAGCGTCACTAAAGTTGATTATAAAGATGGCGATTATATTATCAAATACTATAACAACATTTCAGATCCAGTCTAAAGGAGTATAAATGATCGACAACTTTACTGATGTAATTACAATTGGTTTAGATTTAAATGATGCTAATTTTCAGTACTCAATGGAGGAACTTAACAACTTAGTCACCGCGAACAACATGCATAGCGTTGAAACCGTGACCCAAAAGTTGGATCACCCTGATCCAGCAACCTACTTCGGCAAAGGTAAGGTTGAATTTCTAGAACAACTCGTCAAAACGTCTGGGACAGATATCATTGTGGCAAACGATGAACTCAGTCCTAGTCAAATTCGAAACCTTGAAAAATTAACCAATGCTAAAATCATTGACCGAACTGGGCTAATTTTGGAAATCTTCGCCAATCGAGCTCATTCCCGTGAAGCCAAGTTACAGGTCCAATTGGCCAAACTAAACTATCAACTCCCGAGGCTTCGTACTAGTGCTAGTCAACGATTAGACCAACAGTCTGCTGGTGGCGGACTAGCTAACCGTGGTGCTGGTGAAACCCAAATTGAATTGAATCGTCGAACCATTCAACATCAAATCACGCACGTTCGTCACGAATTAAAGGAAATTGACAAATCATACGACACTCAAAGTAAAAAGCGCAAACAAAACGATTTGAAAACCATTGCTCTTGTTGGTTACACCAACGCAGGCAAATCCACGATTATGAATCAACTGGTAAAACGATTTGGTGAAAACGAGGAGAAAGAAGTTACCGTTAAAAACATGCTATTTGCCACCTTGGACACCAGCGTGCGAAAGATTGAGCTACCAAACCATAAACGTTTTCTTGCAACCGACACGGTTGGTTTTGTCAGTCAACTTCCGCATCAACTAATTCAAGCCTTTAAATCAACTTTAAAAGAGGCAAGCAACGCTGATCTCTTGGTACAGGTAGTTGACTACTCTGACCCAAATCAAGAACTAATGATGCAAACTACTGAAAAAACTCTAAGAGAAATCGGGGTCCCCGACATTAACATGATTAAGGTCTTTAATAAGGCTGATAAGAGTGGAGAAAATTATCCTGTTCGTGAAGGCAATAACATCATCATGTCAGCTCTTGACCCTGATTCAATTAATTTATTAATTGACATAATTTCTCAAAACTTGTTTAAAGATTACGTCAAAAAGACGTACCTCATCCCTTTCAGTAGTGGCCAAGTAGTTTCGGACCTAAATGAAAACGAAACGGTTTATCAGACTGACTACACCGATCAGGGAACGAGGTTGAAAGTTGAACTTCCTGAAACATCGGCCAAAAAATACCAAAAATACGAAGTTAATTAATAAAATTACATTGACATTTAATATGGATCGCGGTTAAATGGTCCTATACTAATTTAAGAGAACAATATTTAAAGAAACCGCCCAAGAGAAGCCGACGTTATTCTGGAAGTTGGCTGACTAATCTTTATTTAACCACCTCTTAAAACACATTAATACACAACAAAAAGCGCTCTGAAAATTTCAGAGAATTTTGGGTGGAACCGCGCAAATTTGCGTCCCTGACATTTAGTTGTCAGGGACTTTTTTTATTCTCAAAGGGAGGAATTTTATATGAAGAAACCAAAAGAAGAGTCCAATGTAAAGTTAAACCGTTCTTTAGGAATTTGGTCCGCACTCTCACTTGTAGTTGGAACCATCATCGGAGTTGGAATATTTGTTAGACAAGCTGCCGTTCTAAACGATGCAGGATCAGCAAATGGTGCCATGCTGGCTTGGCTAGCCGGGGGACTTCTGACTTTAGCCGCGGGACTTTCAATTGCCGAGATTGCCTCGCAAATTCCAGAAACCGGTGGACTATATGCATACATGGAAGTCATTTATAACAAGTTTTGGGGCTTTTTATCTGGATGGATGCAGATTATTGTTTATGGTCCCGCAATGATCGCTTCACTTGGAGCTTATCTTGCCATCCTATTAGGTGACTTTTTCCATATTTCATCAGAATGGAACATTCCGATAGCTATCATTGCAGTTGTTGCGGTTGGTCTATTAAATACCTTTCCCAATCGATTTGGAGCTGCTTTTTCAATTATTACCACAATTTGTAAGCTCGTCCCAGTCGCAGCGCTTATTATCTTCGGACTTTTCTTTGGTCACGCTAATGCTTTTACTCAAAGTGTTAGTGACGTCCACTCCTCAGTTGGTGGTTTTGGAGTTGCCATGTTAGCCACTCTATTTGCCTTTGACGGGTGGATCCTAGTTGCTAACCTTGGTGGAGAAATCAAAAACCCTAAAAAGATGCTACCACGTGCTATCACCTTCGGAATTTTAATTGTCATTGCCATTTATATGCTAGTTTCATACGGTGTTTTAAAAAGCATTGGTCCCGAGAAAATTCATGATCTTGGAACAAATGCCATTCCATACATGGCTAACAAAGATTTTGGAATGATCGGTGGGAAGATTTTAAGTATTGGTATCATCATCTCAATCATCGGGTGCATGAACGGAAAAATCATGACCTTTCCCCGTATCATGTATGCCATGGCGAAAGAAAATCAACTTCCGTTCTCTAAGCAGTTAGCTTACCTCAATCCAAAGACCAGAACGCCAGTGGTATCAATTGCTGCTGTTCTAGTAATCGTAATCATCATGATCTGTTTCTTTGATGCCGACCGACTCTCAGAACTATGTATCTTTACTGTCTATTGTTTTTACGTGATGGCGTTCTTCGGGGTTTTCATCCTTAGAAAACGTCACCCCGACCGAAAGCGAGTCTTCTCAGTTCCACTATATCCATTCACACCAATCTTAGCTATTTTGGCATCCCTTTTCGTAATCTGTTCAGAAATTGGATCAGACTTCATTGGGGTCGTTTGCTCACTGGGAATCGTTGCACTCGGGATTCCAATCTATTACTTTGAAGTTATTCTCAAAAGAAATAAGGTTAAAAAATAAGAGATCTCAAATGAGATCTCTTATTTTTTCTGATATGCAATTTTAATCTGAACCGCATAGTCGTCAGCTCCATCAATTAAGCCGGCTCGACCAGAAGTCTTGTATTTTCCTCCAACCAAAAAAGCTTCAGCTAGATACAACTTGACTTTATTCTTATCGATTTTTTGAATATCTTCAAAACCAGCCTTAACAATGTGGCCAACGGGTTCACAATTAACCTGATTCATTCCGGCATAGACTTCATACTTTCCGTTTTCTTCTCTTAAATCAAAGTAAGGGATTAACACTCCATCACCCAAAGCGTAGACGCGATGCTTAGGATTAGCTTTAATTTCGGAAAGAAGCGCCCGATCGCCTAATCCATTGTAGTCATCACTTGCAACTTTTTTGGTAATCATGGTATCGGCTAAATGATGAACGTTATGGCGCTCACTAATTGTCGATTCCAATTTAGCTGGCATCGTTTTTCTTTCATCAAATAAACCGTTGGCGGGAATATTACGATAACGACGACTTCCACTACGAGCCTCGGTTTGCTGATCAGTTTCCTTGGGCTGAATGTGCAAGACCTTATTAATGACCGGGGTAACATCAAACTTCGCCCGTTTTTTAGTAAAGTAATACATGATGTTTAGGTACAAGAAGTACGCTAAAATCAAGACAACTAAGAAGACCAGAACCCCCCTAATCATAAAGCCATTTACAACAAAACGGTAGGCAACGTACAAAAGGTAAAAGTCGCCTAGAATCCCTAAAATTACGTAAATTCGGCTTTTAGTGTTTGTTTCAATCGTTATATATCCAAGATAATGATTAATAATATCTAGAAAACTAAACATTAATGTTCACCCCCAGGATTAGTCGTATTGGCTTGGGTATTATTCTGAGTATTGTTAGAAGTAGTCCCCGTATCATTATTAGAATTGCCGTTATTCCCGGTATTCTGACTTGATTTTTCGGCATTTCCACCGTTATTATCAGTTGTCTTTTGATTGTTATTACCAGTCTCCGAATTATTTCCATTCGTGCTGGTCGAATTATTTTGCTCCTGTCCACCAGAAGTTGTTTTACCTTGTTCATTATTTGGTGACTTACTATTGCCATCGTTATTGTTATTATTCATATTATCTTGTTTAGTCCCAGAACTATTGGATTCATTTTTACTATTATCGTCATTAGAATTCGAGTTCTGGTTCTTAGTACCCTTATTGTTATCATCATTCTTCTTAAAGTCAAAAATAGAACGTTTCTGGCTTTGATGGGTAGTGACTTTAGCACCTTCGTGGGTATTGGTTGCTTTATTAACAACAATATTGGTGGCTCCTAACGCTAAACAAATTGAAATAATGGCAAATGGAGTAAGAAATGGTGGTACTCGATTTGACATTTAATCATCCTCTCAACGTATATTCTCTTTTGTGAAACTTAATTATTGCACTTAAAAGTAAAGAATTTATTCCAGTCGATAAAAGATTTCTTTAAAGTTGTCTTTTTAAATTTAGTACAATTTGATCAATCTGATTCTTAGTTTGACTCCACTTCTCATTATCAATCACAATGGACCGATTTTTTAAAGCAGCTGGAAGCTTTAAATCACGCGCGTCTTCTTTACTTTCCATGCGAACTTGAATCTGAGCCAAAGTATCCCCGCGATCAATCATGCGCTTTTTAAGCTCAGCCGGATCTTTAACTTTCAAAAAAATGACAACCGCTTCTACTCCTAATCGATCCTTATACGTAATGGCACCTTTCGTGTCTAACACAATTGAAACAATGGGAGACTTTAAAAAAGCACGATCTAACCCTTCGTATGATGATCCATAACAGTGCCCCGAATATCTTACTGATTCTAAAAGATGAAGTTTTTTAAAACTTGTCGGTGATTCAAAATAATAATCTACTCCATCTTGCTCTTGATCCCGTGGTGCTCTGGTCGTATGGGTAATCACCTTAGGAATTCCATACTTTTTCATTAAATAATCCGAGATGGTGGTCTTACCGGTGCCAGCGGCTCCAGTAATCACAATTACAAATCGTTTATTTGACATAGTGGTCCTCAATGTATTCATTGGCCTTTTTAAGTGGTGGAAGTAAGTTATCGTATGTGACTAACTTCAAAGCTTCTTCGTAAGTGCACCAACGATCCTCACTAATTTCTTCCTTCTGTCTGGTAACCGAAGTGCCAACCGGAACCTCCGTCACAAAGAAAGTTACTACTTTGTGGTGGCCATTCTTCATGTCATACTCGACCTTTACATCAAAACCATCATCAATCTCACCATGAATTCCCGTTTCTTCTCTTAATTCACGTTTAGCGGCCTGTTGTAATGTCTCGTTTCCCTCGACGTGCCCCTTGGGATATCCCCAAAAATCACTAGTTGCACTTTTTAAAAGTAAATATAGTGGTTGATTTTCCTTAAGTTGAAAAACAATCGTTCCACCGTCAATTTCATTAATCATAAAAATGCCCCATTTATTTGTTTCTTTCATTGTACCAAAAAATCAAAAACTACACTGATTTAATACTGAACTTAAGCATAATTGGTGAAAGAATCGTCGAAAGTACAATTACCATAATAATTTCGGAGTACAGTTCAGAAGCAAGCAGATGACTAGCTAGTCCAATCTGAGCGACAATGAGAGCCATTTCACCTCTTGATACCATTCCGGCACCCACTACGTTGGCATCTTTTAGGGTCAATCCAGTTAATTTCGCTCCAATTCCACACCCAATCCATTTGGTAAGAACCGCTAAGATCGTCATTACTACAACAATCAACCACGTGCTAGAGAGCCCCTTAAAACTCATCTCCATCCCAATTGCGGCAAAAAAGATTGGAATAAAGAAGGAATAACCAATTCGATTAGCACTTTGAATCACCTGATCATGAAGCGGCGTACGTCCAATTGCAATTCCAGCAAAGAAAGCCCCTAACACCGTGCTCAGATTGGCCGCTTCTGCCAGATATGCCATGATCAAACAAATGCTAATCCCCATAATCGACACGGCTGAATTGGCAGGAAGAAGGTCGGCTAACCGCATGAGCCAAGGTGCAATCCATTTAATGACAACAAAAATCAATCCAAAAAACAAGATTTGAAACGTAAACAGGACAAACAAATTTTTAGATCCTGATTCCGTCCCAAACACACTGGAAAAAACACTCAACAAAATAATTGAAATCACATCGTCAACTACCGCGGCCCCTAAAATGGTTGCTCCCGCGACCGATTTCAACTTGCCAAACTCCTGAAGCACTTCGACACTAATGGATACTGAAGTAGCCGAAAAGATCACTCCCCAAAAGAGCGCTCTTTCAATTCCTTGGCCTAGTAGTTGACCATAAAAGGTAAAAGCGACCACCGGTAAAATGACCCCACAGATAGCAACGCTAACGGCCGGCTTTAAGTACTTCTTGACCAACTCGAAATCACATTCTAATCCCGCAATAAACATCAAAAAGATGACCCCAATTTCGGATCCAACCGAAACCAAGTGATTTAAACTGACTAGGTGCAAAACCGCGGGTCCAATTAATAAGCCGGCCATAATCTCTCCTACCACCGCTGGCATCCCAATCCTTTGACTTAAAACTCCTAAAATCAACGTTGAAAGTAAAATCAATCCAATTGTTGCTAAATATTCCATATAACCTCCGTTATCCCTCAAAAAAAGCAGAGTTTGCCAATTTGACAAACTCCACTAATTTAATAAAACTTATGTTCTTTTATCATTTTCTTTGCATTGGGGTTAGGCTTGGACCTAGCTTCAAACATGTAATAGGTAGCTCGTCTTTCCTCAAACATTTGGGCATGACTACTACGCAATTTATAATTCTTAATTAGCGCATCACGTCCACCCTTTCTAGAACCACTGCTCATGTACTTGTACAACTCAGCATTACTCTTGTTGCTTGTATTATCAACCCTAATTACCAACCATTGAACTTGTTTCTTTCGAACCACCTTGTTAGCTGATCTCATCATTTTAGGATAAGCGCGGCTAGGAATATTATTACGTTCGAAGAAGTAATGAGTTGGATATGCACCAGAACTGGTGTAAAAACCATTTTCTAAACGACTGTAAGTTAAAAGGGTCGGTGTTCCCTTACTTTCGTCTCTAATAATCTTTCCAAACGAAACTTGAGCAGGCTGTTGGTACTCACCTTTCTTAGGATTAAGAGTAACGTATAAGTTTTGGGGATGCAACTTCGAGTAAATAAAGTTATTGTTTGATCCAAGGACAAAGGTTAAGGCCATACATAGCGTTACGAAAACAAACGTCCAAGGGAGAGCGAGCTTTCTGTTAGATTCAAAGTGTCTGATAAAAAACACCAGTACAAAGATAGTTGTCACCATGATAAATGGGAAATAAGCTAATTGATAGTACTGATAGATTTTACCAAAGGTGTGACCGTAAACTGCTACAATCGCATTTACAATCATCATGAACAAGAAAAGCGACTTTGAAATTCCATCTTTAAAGATTTCATGGTCAAATAAAACATAGATTAAGCCCAAGAGACCAAAGACCACCGTGATCGGATACTGCGTCAGAAACTTCATAAAGAATCCAGTTGCCATTAGAATCTTAGTTGGTACAATTCCCGATGAACCGTAAACAGTCATGTTAATGGTAAAGTAAACGTGGATAAAGGACTTAAAACTCCCTGTTACTAAGAAATAAATCAACCATGGAATAAGTGCGATTAAGAAGCTGAGTCCACTAAAGAAAATCAATCGCCACATTTCTTTAAAGCGACGATGGTAAACGTAGAAGATAAACATAAAGACATAAAATCCAATCCATGGACCAAGTAAAGTGTACTTCGAAAAGAAGACCACTCCGACCATGAATCCCTGAATCATCCATTCCCACCATTTGATATCAAAATCATTTTGACAAGCCTTTAAAGCAACATAAATCAAATATAAAACGGCCGGGAACACGAAGAATTCAACCGAACCACCATAGTCATAAAATGGCTGAAGCACGGAAAAAACTGGCATGAACAATGAAATTACAAATGACCAATTTTGTGACAAGTATAATCTAGCAATCTTGTAAGCCATGGTCATAATAATAATCATCGCAATAATCTCAAACGGTACCATCCCAACAAGCGATCGTTTTGTGATCAGTGAGGCTAGTCCGTAAAGCAAATAAACAAATGGCCCTTTTTGCTCAAAAACATCCTTATATGGAATGATTCCGTGAAACATTGCTTTACCGACAGTGAAAAAATTATTACTGTCGGGTGAGGTATCAAAATAATAGAACGGTGAAGCAAATGACAAAAGTAGAATTATGATAATACTCATTACTACAAACGTTAAACCAAATAAATAAGGTTTAGTTTTTAGTTTTTTTAACATACATTGTTCTTCCAATCATTAAGAATTTAAGCTCACACTCAATAATAAAAGCAATTATACCACATTCCTCCACTCAAACGCGGAGACGCCAGACTTCATAACCTTATTTTAAGATTATGCTTTTCTTTTTAGTAACCAATATACTGACTTCCGATTATTGGGAGCCTTTTGTTCATGAGTGGATACGACCCGATAATTCTCTAACAGGGTTTTGGATGCTGGTCTAGTAGAATCGTGTCTGCCAAAGTATGTTTTGATTGAATCAGCTTGATTGGTCTTTACGACAATCCATTCAACCGCCTTCTTTTTAACAACTTTATTTTGTGACTCGACCATTTTAGGGTTCTTATCATACGAGATATTGTTGATCTGGAAATAATACTGCGTGGGAAGTGCTCCTGAGACCGTGTACATGCCAAGATCAAGATATCCGTAGTTGAGAAGGGTTGGAGTTCCCTTACTCTCTTTTCTAATAATTTTGCCAAACTTCTTTTGCGCGGTCTGCGGATCACTAGGATCCAGCGTTTCCTGATTGTTATTCGGAAATAATTTTGATTTTTGAAAATTACCGTTAACCCCCATGGTAAAGAACAGGACTAAAAGCGTCATCAAAATAAACGTCGAAACAAGTCGCTTACTAGGCAATGTAATTTGCTTATAATTTAGTCCTTTAGCAATTAAAACGACCAACGTTACAAGAACGTACGGCATAAACGCTAATTGGTAATAGACGTATAGGGTATCTGGGGTATAGCTGTAAACAGCAAAAAAAGCACTCACAAACATCATACACAAAAAAATATTCTTTTCCGCCCCATGATTAAAGACGACAAAAAGAATTAACGGAATTGCACCCAAAACAAAGAGTTGCGGTTTATCAATTAAAAATTCACTAAAAATGGCTAGTGAGCCAGCAATCTTCGTGAAAATTCCACCATTAGCTGAGGTGCTATAAACCGTCATGTTGGAAACAAAATAAACGTCGTAAAAGGCTTTAAACGAGTTAGTAACGAGAAAATAAATTCCCCAGGGTACTATCGCGGCCAAAAAACCAACGCCACTTGAAAAGATCAACTTAAAAAGACTACTAAACTTTTTATGATACAAATAAACCAGCGCAAAAATAATGTAAAAAGCAATCCAAGTGCCCAACAGCGTGTATTTAGATAAAAAAACCACCCCAACTAGGAATCCCTGAACTAACCAGTTCACGTTACTAATCGCAAAATGATTGTGGCATGCTTTAAAAGTTAAATAAATGGCCGATAAAATCATCGGAAACACGAATTCTTCCGCCAGGCCACCATAGGTAAAATACTCTTGAAACATTAAGAAAAAGGGCGTTATAAGTGCCAAAATTGAAGCAGTTGGTTTACTAACGTATAAATGAGCGGTTTTAAAAACCAAAAATAACGAGGTTGCTAATGCAATTATTTCTGCTATGGTAATTCCAATAATCGAATAGTGACTGATTAAATAAGCGAGCCCATAAAGCAGATAAACGTATGGCCCCTTTTGCTCAAAAACATCCTTGTACGGAACTAGTCCGTGCATCATACCCTTGCCGACCGTAAAGAAACAGTTAACGTCGGGCGAATAATCAAAATAATAAAGTGGCGATGCGTAACTAAACATCCCAATAAAGATTAAGGCTACGACCACAAAAGCCCAAAAATAACAAACGTTTACATTTTTAATGAAACGTTTTATACGGAACTCCATTTCCGATCCTACTCCTTTTTAAACCGTTCCCATTATATCCTAGAATAATTGTTATGTACACGTTTGAACGTGTATCACACGGGTACGTTGATTCTTCCACACTTTTTTTACCATTTTAAAGTGTTATCATAATAATTAAACTAATTAGGTAGGTGAATGTTATGAAACAAGGAACTAAAATCATTACATTAGATAATGGTTACCACCTATGGACTAACACTCAAGGGACCGGAGACATTCATCTTCTCGCCCTTCATGGTGGCCCGGGTGGAACACATGAATACTGGGAAAACACTGCGAAACAACTGAAAAAACAAGGACTAAACGTCCAAGTTCACATGTACGATCAATTAGGTTCGTGGTACTCCGACACTCCCGATTTTGATGATCCGAAGGTAGCTAACAAGGTTTTAACCTACGACTACTTCCTTGACGAGGTTGAAGAGGTTAGACAAAAACTCGGAATCGATAAATTTTATTTGATTGGTCAATCTTGGGGTGGTGCTTTAGTTCAGATGTACGCCGCTAAATATGGTGATCACCTGAAAGGTGCCATTATTTCTTCAATGGTTGATCGGATCGGGGACTATACTGACCATTTAGCTCAAATTAGAGAAAAAGCGCTCACCCCCGAACAATTAGCGTACATGAAAAAATGCGAAGCAAATAACGATTACGATAACGATAAGTATCAGGAACTGGTCGAACTCTTAAACCGTGAATATGTGGATCGAAAGCAACCCCCTGCAATTGCCCACGTCATTGATACCATGAGCAAACCGATCTATAACGCCTTTCAGGGTGATAACGAATTTGTCATCACTGGAAAGTTAAAAGACTGGAACTTTACTGATTATTTAAAGGACATCAAAGTTCCAACACTGGTCACTTTTGGTGAACACGAAACCATGCCAATGGAAACCGGAAAACGAATGGCTAAAATGATTCCAAACGCTCAATTCGTTTCAACCCCAAACGGTGGTCATCACCACATGATTGATAATGCCCCCGTCTACTACGACCATTTGGCCAACTTCATTAGACAAGTTGAAAATGGAACTTTCAACCAAAAATAAGCAAACGAAAAGACACTTCAAAATGAAGTGCCTTTTTATTTTTGGTTTAAACTTAATTTTTCAACATCAATGGTCTTGTCAACCAATCCATCATAAAAACTGGCTTCATGACTAACAATGATGGCATTCCCAGGAAATTTAATAATTGCCCGTTTTAAAGCATTTTTAGTCTCATCGTCTAGGTGATTAGTCGGTTCATCCATGATTAAGAAATTGCTTTTTACAAATTCCATCAAAGCCAATTTGACCTTAGTTTGTTCTCCACCAGAAAGCTCACCAATTGGTTTCATGGCGTTAGCAGCGTCGAGTCCACAGCGACCCAGCTGGGAACGAATCTCCTTCTGTGTCAACTTGGGATACTTATCCTGAATGATTTGCAGGGGTGTCATCTTACTATTCGGCCAGATCAAGTCTTGACTGAAATAGTTAACCTTCGCGGATGGAGAAAAGTTAGCCTTTCCCCCCTTTGCCGGAATTTGTCCGAGGATTGATTTAATTAAGGTTGACTTCCCAACCCCATTAAAGCCCTGAAGCCCAACTTTCTGATCAGTATTAACGGAAAAGGTAACTGGCTTAAGTAACGGTTGATCGTAACCAACTGACAGTTGGTCAACCACTAGTGCGTTCTGGGATCCAGTATCAGCATACGGAAAGTCAAAAGAAGCTTGAATGTTACTTGAAGGTGGCTCAATCACATCCATTCGTTTTAACATCTTTTCCCGTGATTTAGCCATATTGGAATGACTTCCGGCCTTGTTTTTCTGAATAAAAGTTTTGGCCTTGGAGATCTCTTCTTGTTGTTTCTCGTACTCCCGCTGCTGGGTCATTTCTTTTTCGTCTTTTTGTCTCATGGCGGACTTGAAGTCACCACGGTACTTAGTGACCTTCCCAAACGCAACGTTCACGATACAATTCGTTACTTTTTCTAGAAAGTCGTAGTCATGGGAAATGATCATCGCTGCCCCATCAAAACTATTTAAATAATCTTCCAACCAATTAATGTGAGCCGTATCCAGATAGTTAGTAGGTTCATCAAGCAAAATTACATCGGGATGTTCCAAAATTAATTTCGCTAAAATAATCTTAGAGCGTTGTCCCCCACTCATTTCAGAAATGGTTTGGTCTCTTCCAATGTCGTCAAGACCCAATCCATTAATCACCTGCTCGACTTCAGTATCAATATCATAAAAATTACGAGATTCAAGTTGTTCTTGGATTCTTCCCGCTTGTTCAAGTAACTTTTCGTCCATATTGTCGGCATATTTTACGTACAAATCGCTCATATGCTGATTCATGTTGTAGAGGTCTGAAAAGGCAGTATGCAAAAAATCAATCAGTGTCATTCCCTTTGGAATATTAACGTACTGATCTAGGTAACCAACTTTGGTCCCCTTTTGCCATTTGATGTCACCAGATAAGGGCAATTGCTTATTGGTCAAAATCTTAATCAAAGTTGATTTTCCAACCCCATTTTGGCCCACAATTCCCATGTGCTCACCTTTATTTAGCTGAAATGTAGCATCCGAGTACAGGTCTTTGTCGGCAAAACTCATACTTAGATTAGATACACTTAATAACGCCATTATATAATTCCCTCCATTATTTCATAACTTATACCGTAACACCGAATCGCAATCAACGTCAATCAGGTGAATTTGAGTGGTATAATTGTATGTACATTTTTAAAAAAGAGGAGTGCCTATGAAAATCAAAGATATTGATCACATCACCCTATTGGTAAACGACATCGAGAAATCGATGCGCTTTTACCATGAGGTTTTAGACTTACCAGTTGTGATCGAAACTGATTCTAGAATTGAATTTCAGCTGGGTCACCAACGACTCGTTTGTGTCACAAACAAGGAAGATAATGTTAAACCAGAAAATCCAACTCCTGGTTCTACCAGTTTCAGCGTGGTTGCAAGGGATCCACTTGACTCAATCCAGTCACATTTAGCCAACTACTTTATTGAAGTAGTTGCAGGACCGATCGAAAGTCAGGGACATAACGGTAAAATGAATTCACTATTTATCAATGATCCAGATAAAAATTTGATTGAAATTAGAGAGTATCAACGATAGGAATGAAAGGGAATACAACCCGGCTAAAATCCCCATCAAATAGTGTTTTTCAATTTTACAACCATAATCATTTTTGTTATATTCGTCGAATACGCAAAAAGAAAGGATACTTATGAAAAAAGAAAATTCGAAGGACAATTCAAATCAAAATGTTACTAAACCAAAAATGAGCCTTTTCAGTGTCACGATGCTGGCACTAAGCTCCATCATTGGTTCAGGATGGTTATTCGGTGCCTGGGAGGGTGCTAAAACCGCTGGTCCAGCTGCCATTATTTCGTGGATCATCGGTGCCGTTGTGATTGGTGCAATTGCGTTTAATTACATTGAATTAGGAACCATGTTCCCAGAAAGTGGAGGGATGAGTAAGTATGCCCAGTATACCCACGGCCCTCTTCTAGGATTCATCTCATCATGGTCTAACTGGGTCTCACTTGTAACGCTGCTTCCAATTGAAGCGGTCGCTGCCGTTCAATACATGAGTTCATGGCCCTGGTCATGGGCCAACTGGACTCACGGGTTTTACGCCAATGGCACGGTTACTACCGAAGGGTTATTCGTCGTTTTTCTCTTCATCTTAGTGTTCACCTTGTTAAACTACTGGTCAGTCAACTTACTGACTCGTTTCACTACTTTGACTTCAATTTTTAAAATTGTAGTTCCAGTTCTTACCATTATTATGCTACTTGCTTCTGGTTTTCATCCCGGAAACTTTAACAACGTTCAAACTGGTGGATTTTTCCCATACGGAACGGCTCCAATCTTTGCGGCTACCACCGTATCTGGAATCATCTTCTCTTATAATGCTTTTCAAACGGTTATAAACGTTGGTGATGAGATTACCAATCCTAAGAAAAACATCTGGCGGGGAATCGTTATTTCACTTTTAATCAGTATCATCATTTACGTTATGTTACAGTTCACTTTCGTTGGTGTTATTGACCCGTCAACCTTAGCCAAATACGGTTGGCATGGTCTTAATTTCAGTTCACCATTTGCTGATTTAGCCATTATGTTGAACTTGAACTGGCTAGTAATTCTACTCTATTTAGATGCCTTTGTTTCACCCTTTGGGACCGGAGTATCATTTGTTGCTTCAACTAGTCGGACACTAGCAGCAATGACCGAAAATGGTCATATGCCAAAGTTTTTAGGTAAGATTAACCAAAAATGGGGAACTCCTAGAATCGCAATGATCGTAAACTGGATTGTCAGTTGTATCTTGGTATCAGTGTTCAGAAACTGGGCTGTTTTAGCCAGTGTTATCTCAACGTCAACCTTAATTGCATATTTGACTGGTCCAGTTACCCTTGGATCATTACGTCTCCACGCTCCTCACTTCAAACGTCCAGTCAAAATTAGTTTTGCTGGAATTATGGCACCACTTGCCTTTGTTCTTGCTAGTTTGGCAATTTATTGGGCAATGTGGCCTACTACTATTGAAGTTATCCTTGTTATTATGCTGGGGCTGCCGTTTTACTTCTTCTACGAAAACAAGAACGGCTGGAAAAATACCCTGACCAAGTTTCGTGGAGGAGCTTGGATGGTCGCCTATTTAATCTTTATGTCAGCGTTTTCGTATATCGGATCCGCACCATTCGGTGGTCAAAACTGGATTCATTACCCATATGATTTTATCGTAATTATTGTAGTTGCACTACTGTTCTTTTACTGGGGTGTCTTTAGTTATCAGCGCACTGGCAACATGCTCAATGCTAAAAGCGTCAATGAACAGGTCGATGATGATCAGGTCAACCATTAGTTAAGTTAATGCAAAATCATAAGGATTTTGTTATAATGCGTATGCATCTTGTTTTTCTTGAAATGGATGGAGGGATTCTTATGAATAGTCAAGATCCAGATTCGAGATACGAACGTTATGACTTTAATGCCGCAAATGGTCCAAAGCACCAAAAGAAAAACTTTAAGGCTTGGCCATGGGTTCTAGGTCTAGTAGTGATTGTGATCCTGCTAGTCTTTGGAATTCACTTTCTGACAAGCGGCAGTGGGAATCGGATGAATGGATCCTCCACAAGTCAACAGAGTAGCAGAGCTATTCAATCAGAAAAGAAAGCAAAACACTTTAATAAGGCGGAACAAGCTACGACCAACAAGGAAGCGTCAGTAAACAGGAACCAACAAGCACCAACAAATCAAAGTGGGTCACAATCATCAAACGGAAATAATTCCAATGGAAATAATTCAACGAGTGATTCTAGTTCGATGTTTGCTACACCAAAATCATTTGACTCGGTTCAAGACGCTAAAAACTATGCACACGCTACTCAAAGCAGTTGGTTAGCAGCTGGTTACTCTAACTTTACAATTGAGCGGAATGGTCAGGGCTTTTACACCTTGCAATTTGTTAAATAAGGAACTATTTATAGTTCCTTATTTTTTTATATTCAAATGAATTTGGTATAATGAAGTGTATAGGAGGCACTATTATGAAAATTAATACTCCACTTCAAAATGGATTTTTACCTGATAAGTATACTAAACACGCTGACCCAGATGAAATGTTAGATGGTAATCCAATCATTTCATTCCCGATCAAAATCTCTGATATCCCAAAAAACGCAAAGTCACTAGTAGTTATCCTACTCGACGATGATTCAATCCCAGTTTGTGGTTTTACTTACATTCATTGGGTGGCTGCTAACATTGATCCAAATATATCTGAAATACCAGAAAATGCTAGCCAAGATCAATCAATTAACATGACTTTGGGGAAAAATAGTTTAGCTGGTGGACTAGTACACGTTACTGATTCAAAATTAAATCAACACTACATTGGTCCTACTCCTCCCGATAAACCACACGATTATCAGTTGTATGTTTACGCCTTGGATCAAAAACTAGATTTAACCAACGGCTTTTGGCTTAATGAACTAAAGAAAAAAATGGCAGGACACGTCCTTGCCAGTGCCGAACAAATTTTACCAGTGAAAAACTAAAACGGAGGCTTTCATAATGCTAAATGGATACAAACACATTCTAGTACCAGTTGATGGATCAAAAGAAGCAGAGGCTGCTTTATACAAGGCGGCAGCGGTAGCACAAAGAAATAAAGGCCGAATTGACGTCTTAAACGTGATTAACACCACTAATTATGGATACAGCCTAGGAGTTGTTGATGGCAGTGTTATCACCCAAATCGTTAATGAAGAACTTAACTATTTAAAGGATTTAGTTAAGAAAGTCAAGGACCAAACTGGCATTGACGATATTCATATCCATGCTCGGTTTGGAAGTCCTAGAGAAGTAATTACTTACGAATTTCCCAAGGACCATCAAACCGATCTAATTATGATGGGAGCGACTGGTAAGGGTCGCTTGTACCGCATGCTTGAGGGTTCAGTTGCCGGATACGTTAACTCACATGCCGCCTGTGATGTGATTATTGTTAGAACCAACATGGAGAATACCCCAATCAAATAGTTAAGACTTATTTAAACAAAATAGCTAAGCCCTTGCGCTTGGCTATTTTTTATTGCCTTTTAAAGATCAATTCATTTCAACCATCTAGCTGAATCACGTTAATTGTTATATGATGTTAGATGTTAGTGTACAAATTTAAAATAATTAAAAGGAATGTTTGCAATGCACATCAAAAAAAGAAAACACACCAAATCATTCATTGCCCTCTTTATCATCATCGTGATCGCCATCTTCGCCGGTGGCGGTTATTATTATTGGCATAACCATGGTAGTTTTCTCAGTAAATTAGACGTTAATCAAAGCGATACCGCTACTGTGTTCATTCCCGGACTAGGTGGAAATAACATCACGACTGGTTACATGGTTGACACCCTAAATCGTTACCACCTAGCAACCAAAACCTTACAACTGTATGTGAAAAAGGATGGTACCGTTAAAACCACTAAACAATTCCATAAGTTTGGTGCTGATAATCCGACCGTACAAATTGTCTTTCAGGACAATCATCATCCCTATTTTCAATCAACCCAAATGCCAAACGTAATGCGCTATCTGTACAAGAAGTACAACGTTCGTTCAGTTAACATGATTGGGCATTCGTCTGGTGGAAACATTATTTACTATTACCTAGCTCATTATCCCAATCTTAAAAACGTTCCAAAGGTTAAAAAATTTATCTCGCTTGCAACGAACTATGCTCCAAACGATCCCGACGTAAAGAACCTCCCAAAAGACCTTCAGATTCTTAATCTAGTTGGGGATATGAACCATTCTGGAACGGATGGCGAAGTTACAATGAAAAGTGAAATCCCAATGAAGAATCTTGTGACTGGCTACGTCAAAAGTTACAAGCTCTACGTATATCACGGAAACAGTTCTCAAGCTCAGCACACAATGCTGCACGAGAACCCATCCATCGTTAAGATCATCGCAGAATACTTCTTCACCGATAAGATGACCCAATAATTGGAGAATTTAATTAATGGCTTTAACCAATAAAAATCATTTATATCAGCTCGTGTACGTGCTGAGTTACGTTATTTTTCTGGCATCATCAGTAATCCTTTTGAACAGTCAATTTAATAACGTATATTCCGCTAAAAGTTTCTTGCAATGGCAAATCGCAGGGGTAATCACGTTAGTTGTCATTGGAATCCAAATCGTACTATTACTTACCAGGAGACATAACCCTAAACAGTGGACAATTATCATAATCATGGCAATCATCTTTATCTTGTCATATCTTTTTCATTTAAATGTGATTACCAGTACCCTATTTTTATTGTTCTTATTCATGGCCAACGCTGACTTACTAAATCAAGATGCGTTCGCAACCATCGACCTTGCAACTAAGCTCGTTGTTCTATTCGTGATTTTAGCCTTTTTGATTTTACACGTGTTTCCACCACAAAATGCCATTTCCTTTACCAGAGGCTCATCCACTAGATATGCAATTGGATTCACTCATCCAAACGTCTTAAGTGGTTTCATCTTAAGCATTTGCTGTTCGGCCCTCTTGCTAATACAACACAGTCGAAAAAAACTGACGTACCTCGTATATGCCTTTATTTTCGTTAGTTACTTAATCATTGCCTACCTGACTGGTTCACGCGGATTTATGGTTGCTGGAGCTATCCTAGTACTTGGATTCGCTTTGAGCTTTGTTCCCAAAATCACTCACCTACTACTAAAAATCACTTGGATCCTGGTTTCATTGACTTTCGTAGTAGGAATCGGCATGGTCGCTTGGGGTTCATCACTGCCATTATTCAACGTGTTGAATCGTGCCCTTTCCGGTCGTCCCGGACAACAGTTAACCGTCATTCAATATTTCTATTCGCCAAAGCTAATTGGACAAAATATGCCCCTGTTGGGTGCCCGATCAAACTTGTGGGTCGATAACACGTTCTTGTTCATCTTATTAAGTACCGGTTTCATTGGTTTAATGTTGATACTGGCATTATTTCTTGCTAGTGCTTACAAGGCTAAACAGGACGATAACTATTTCCTTTGTGTGATTTTAATTGCCCTTGCTGTTCAAGGCATCATTGAAACCCAACTTACTAATGCTTACATGTTTGCACCGTTTATTTACGCTTTTGCACGAGTAATCCAGCCAGATCATCTTCATCAGCAGGCAATTGGGAGACACGTTAAAACCACATAATCAAAACCCATCATTAATGATGGGTTTTTTAATTGATATTAGTTTCACAAAAATATAACATGAAATAGAAAGAATTAATTAATTTCAAAGGAGGTCATAAATTTGCGTTATCTAGCATTTTTAGGATCACAAAGTAAGGATGGCTTGACTGCTAAGTACCTTAACGCAGTTATTTCAGGTCTTCCAAAGGATGCGCAGGTTGAGACATTATTTCTGCAAGATTATGACATCAAACCAGATAATCTCAAAAACCCCAATCCAACGCTTGACATGATTGAAAAGAAAATGGAAGAAGCGGACGTCTGGATCATTGCATCCCCGACGTACTTTGCTGATTTATCAGGAGTTACCAAAAATCTATTCGATTGCATGCGTCATCGAATGGTTAAAATGAACAGTATTGGTGATACCTTGCCCGGTAAGTTTAAAAACAAACACTACCTAAGTCTGACTACTTGCTTTCTCTCCTCATTTCAAAACTTCTTTACCGGCATTACCGATCAAACCTTTCGGACCATTGATAAGATCATGACCGCAGCTGGTCTAATCAAACTTGGAGAGGTTATTGGAACACATACCTGGGGAAGTAAGGGAATTCCTGACCCTAAAAAAATTGAACTGTGTAAACGGTGGGGACAAAAGATTGCCAACAAGCCACGAAAGGATGATAGTACTTTGAAACGTTATATCGAATTATTTTGTATGATTGCAGTAATGTCACTAGTGACAATGTTAATTGAAGGATTAGTTTTTGGACTGAAATTTAACGGAGAATTTTGGCTCTTCTACGTAGCATTTGTGGTTATTTTCTATGTTCTTCTAGCAATCTTGCTTCACTTCTTTACGTTCTTAAGACATCGTCGTCGTTAAACTTAAAACTAAATAAAAGCGACCAATTGTTAACAATTGGTCGCTTTTATTCTAATCATCGCTTTTTTCAATTTTAATTGTATCGGAAAGATGATGGTCATCCAGTCGGTACAAATTATTGAAGAATTCGACTTCAAATGACGCCGGCTCATCCGGATATTTTTGCTCCGCTAGTTCACCAGCAATGCCAACCATAGCCGTCCCTAGTGCAATTTCATGAACACTTTGATGGTGAGCGGCAACCACGCCAATGACACCATCTAAAACATCTCCAGATCCAACGTTGATTGCTAATTCATGACTGCCGTTGTGGACCACATACGTTTCCTCCCCATTCGAAATTACGTCGTCAACTCCTGAAATGACAACCGTGGAATGAAATTGTTTAGCAGCCATTTTAGCAACCTGAACGCGATCACCATTACCGTCAGCAGCATCAATTCCACGACTGCCCCAGTCAATTCCGGCAATAAAGGCAATCTCACCAACGTTGCCACGCAAGACATCAATATTAATTTCACTACTAATCTTCTTAAAAACTTCCGTTCTTAATTCTGAGGCACTCACAGCAACTGGATCAACCACCACCGGTAAACGACGGTTATTAGCCGCTTGACCAGCAATTATATCTAATTTAATACTATCATCGTTCATCGTCCCCAGGTTTAGGACCAAACTGTTAGCAATTGCCACCAAGTCATGACCCTCATTTGAAGAGTCACACATAATTGGTGAGCCACCAACATAACTAATTGCATCCGCTACTTTCTGTGGGGTCACCATGTTAGGAATGTCCAAAACAACGGGATTTTCCCTTCTAATTTCTTCTAAAATCGACGTCATACTATCATTTCCTCTCTAGTTTGCTAATTGTCTTTTCAACGTTAGTGCTGTCCATAATTGCTGATATTACCGCAATTCCAGCGTTTGAAACCTGATAAATTGACTGACAGTTACTTGCATTAATTCCACCAATCGCAACTACCGGTAAAGAGACCTGTCGTTGTAGTTGAACTAAACCAGAAACGCCAATCGGTGACTCGGCATCCGCTTTACTAGTGGTCGGAAAAATTGGTCCAATTCCTAAATAATCAATGCCAGTGAGAGGTTCACTACGTTTTAACTCTTCTTTGGTACTGATCGACAATCCAACTATCATTTCTGGATTATCATGAATCACCTTTTGCACGCTCTCATCACTTTGACCAACGTGGATCCCGTCCGCATTAATCTGATTAGCCAAATCCACGTCATCGTCCACAATTAGTGGAGTATGATGTTTAGTGGTTAAATGACGAAGTTTCTTTCCCATCTCAATCCTTTTCAAACCCGTAAGTGAACCTACACCCTTTTCACGGTACTGAAAAGCTGTAACACCAGCATCTAAAGCTTGGTCAATGTGATCCAAAAATTCAGTTTCAGAACCAGCAAAATTTTGGGTACCCGCCACCAGGTATATTTGCAGCATTTTTTTGTTAAATTGCATATTTATTACTCCCACATTCCATGATTTAGGGGCCCGTGTCCATGACCAATAATTAATGGTTCCCTGATAATTTTATCCAGATAATCTTTCCCAAAGCGAATGGCAGTTTCCATACTTTCACCACGCGCTAAAGCCGCGACAATTGCTGAAGAAAGCGTGTCTCCCGTGCCATGAGTCCGAACCGTATTCACCCGCTCGGCAGTCAACCAAAAATCAGATCCATCTTGTAAAAGAACATAGTCCTTTACGATCTTATCCGTACCATGTCCGCCTTTAATCATGACGTTTTTAGCACCAGCAATTTGAATTTTTCGTGCTGTCCTTTTGATTGCTTCATCAGATGCAATGGACTGATTCGTAATCTTTTCCGCTTCAGGTAAGTTTGGTGTTACTAAATCGGCCAATGGGATCAGTTCGTTAATCAAGGTTTTAATGGCGCCGGCTTCAAGTAGCACTGACCCTCCCTTGGCTACCATAACAGGATCAACAACAATTTGACCTAACTTGTACTTTTTAATGTTATCTGCCACTAAATGAACGTGTTCTTCGTCAAACAAAGCTCCGGTCTTAGTTGCTTTAATATCAAAATCATCGCAAACGGAAGCAAACTGCTCATCAATAATCTTTTTCGGAAGTGGATACGTATCTTGAACACCAATGGTGTTTTGTGCCGTCACTCCCACTACCACGTTGGTGCTAAAAACCTGACAGGCCTGCATCGTTTTAATATCAGCTTCCATCCCTGCTCCACCACCAGAATCAGTCCCAGCAATTGTTAGTGCTTCTGGATATTGATTTATTTCACTACTCATAGTTCCCTCCTAAAAAGTTCTAAGCGTTATACATTTTGTTCCAAAAATCCAATTCATAATGACAACTATTCTGAAAAACTTGATTTGCGGTGGCCCTTTCGTTTGGATGAATTTCTGCCTGGAGATTAATAAAAGCAAAAATTTGCTTTACCTCATCTGCATCAGCGTAGAATTTGATCCAGTCACTAAATGGATTATTAACAAGGCTAGTTTTATTTAGTTCAGTAGCAGCTACATAGTAAGTCCAAATACACGACGCAAGTGCACTCAATCCAACTAGAATCGACTTAGTGCTCACGGCTTCACGCATACTTTCAACGTAATCCTTGGTAACGTTGAACATGCGGTCATCTGGAAGCTCATCATCAGTCACTTTTGCAACTTTTAACATGACCTCGTGAGGTGTGCTTTCGTTTTTAATTCCGGCAACGCAACCTGCTAAAAATTTTTTCAAATTAACATCACTTGTTTCAGTTTGAATTTGTTGAAACTGTTTAACGTAACCGTCTAGATACATTTCGTCCTGTTGAACGTAGTTAATTAGCGCCTCTTCTGGTACTTTACCGCTTTTAATTCCTCTAACATAATCACAATGCATGATTTGATTCATTATTGTTGTCGCATTACTTATCAATTCATCGGTGAATTTATTTGTCATCAACTACTAACATCTCCTACACAAAAAGGCTCCTCATAATAATGAGGAGCCTTCAATTATATTCTTAATTAAAGATCGCACGATTCCTTTCGCAGGTATTAACCAGTTCAAGTTCAATGGGTATAGTCTCAGCCACTTGGCACCCCCTCATACAGCTATTCAATTAATTTTATTATATTCCTTAAAATTTGGCATGACAATCCTAATCAACTACTTCGGCACCCAAGACGGTCTTAAAGTGATTCATCGCAAACTTCTGACCCAAATTAGAAAAGGTTGCTACCCCACTTTTATGAATAACCAAGTTGTAAGCAAGGTTATATCCAGCAATTGCGGTGTGCAACACACAAATGTCGGTGCAAACACCCACGAGATGGAGAGTCTTAACGTTTCGTTCTCTCAATCTAAGATCTAGATCAGTGCCAGCAAACGCACTGTACCTGGTTTTATCCATTTGCCAAACGTTATCTAACTTTTGGTTCTTATCAAACCACTTTCCGACGTTTCCATACAACTGACGACCCCAAGTTCCCCGTACGTTGTGAGTTGGATACAACTTTGTTTCAGGACTGTATGGATCATCCTTTTTATGAACATCAGTGGGAAAAATAACAAATTGACCATCATTTTTGAATTTTTCAGCCAAGTCGCTAATTGACTGGTCGAGATCTTGAGCTGGCTTCCCGGCGGTCAAAGACCCTTGATCATCAACAAAATCATTGGTGTAATCAATGATTAAAAGCGCACTTTTTTCTTTATCAGCCATTTTTAATCTTCTTTCTTAAAAATCTGACGGCTTCTCCGGATATTTAATTTCTTTTTCAGAACGATCTTCAGCGGCTTTCACGTATACTTTGGCAACATTATCAGGTTGCATCTCTTCACTACTACCAGACAACCCCTGAATGGTAATCAAGCCAACGTAAATATTATCATCTTGAACCGCATCATGAAGTGAAAAGGCATAATCACTTAAGGCCGCCTTAGTGGCTGCTAAAGTGACATTCCCCTTGGTAGGATGAAAAGCAGCTCCACCGCCAGTAATTAGAATGTTCCGGTTTTCCTTTTGATCGTCTGAAAGGCCAACGAATTGGCGGGTTGTCGTAATGGCACCAAAAACGTTGGTATTGTACATTTTCTTAATCTGGTCTAATGGTAATGAGAATGGTGTATCTAGAGTCTTATCACCCACGTTATAAACCATGGTTTGAGGAATCCCGTATGCCATTTTAATCTTACTAAACACGTTTGTTACCTGCGCTGGATCGGTAACATCAGCAGCAATAAAATCAGCTTTAATCCCTTCTTGATTCAAATCTTTAACAAATTGCTTTAACTGATCAGCATCTCTAGCCACCATAATCGGTGTCTTGCCAGCTTCACCAAACTTTTTGGCAATTGAAAAGCCAAATCCTTTTCCAACTCCAAAAATTACTACACTTTCACTCATAAAATTCCCTCCTAAAGTTGATTCAAGAAAATTTTACCACCATTCTGACAGACGAGCATTTTTTATGTTTTGTTATTTAAGCACAAAAGGAGCCCCACTACCAAAAGTAGTGAGGCTCCTTTGCGACTTAATCTCCGTTAACTAAGTATACCAGTTTTAATAATTTTGTCAGCCCTTACATTTGCTTTCTATAGGTATTTTGAAAATAACCGGCAAATAATATATGCGCCCCCCGAGAGTCGAACTCGGATCATGAGGACCGAAATCTCATGTGCTATCCATTACACTAAGGGCGCTTAACAAATACTATGCTATCGATAAACACAGTAAATTGCAAGTAAATTATTCATTTGCGACCTTATTTGCGCTTGCTTCAAGGTCCAACTCTAACTTTAGCGAATTATCCTTAAAGTCGTCAATTAAACTTTGTCCTTTAGAAACGTATTTTCCAACCGTTCTCCCAGTGATGTTAACAAATTCAATTGTTTTAGCATCAACTACTTTTACAGAGTCATAATGGCCTTCTTCCGCTGCGTCCAGATAGGCTTGAGCTAATTCCCCGATGTTATCAAGGATCAGCTCATCCAGTGTAATCGTTTTACCATCTTTTTTTAGTTCGTTTAACAAATTTTTAATTTCATCCAGTGTCTCTGGAATTTTTTCACTCATTTTAAACACCTCAATTTAAACAAAACCACCGATACGTACTTATCGGTGGTCAATTAATTATTTTTCTTTTTGCACAAACGTCTTATTTGGAACTCTGATTAAGATGAATTGGTTAGCATCCTTACCAGCATGCATCCCCAAACCGTTCCAAAAGTTTCCTTTGTATCTCAGGGTAACCACCTTGGCCCATGCATTTTGAAAATGCTCGTCATTTAACTTGATGTTTTTATGCTTCAACTTGTAACTACGGCCAGTGACTTCAGCATTTCCACGCGTAGTAACTACCTGAGCATTCGTACTTGGTAGTTGATACTTAATGTTCTTTAGCCAGAACGAATACTGCTGGATCGGTCCTCTATTACCTTCAACCTTTACGTAGTAGGAGCCATTCTTATCACTTTGAATAATCAATGGTTCGACTTGAGACGTCGTAATCACGTTTCGATTATTGGTTTTAGTAATATTTCTGAAGAAAGTCGTATATACCATCAAAGTCAGCAGCAAAACAAAAAAAACAATTTCTCCAACTGATATCAAAAAATTACGCCATTCAAAAGTTTTTTTATCCTCGATAATCATCTTAATTCGTCGTGATCGAATATTTTTAATCATAAAGATCAACACGATTAACACAACTATCCATGCAACTACACCTATAAGATTCCACCATGAATTCATGAAAGTATCCTCCGCTTCATTTTCCTATCTTCCCTATTCTAATTGAAAATTGATTTTTATGCCATCTTTGATATACTAAGTTTAATTAAACATAGGGGTGCCGAGTGGCTGAGATCATACCCGTTGAACCTGACTTGGACAATGCCAGCGCAGGGAATATAAGATTAAGCTTAGATACATCAGCTGGACGTTCTCGCACTCGCGCTTGAAACGTCTTTTTTTATGGAGAATAATCAATGATAACAATTAAAAATCTATCATTTTCATATCCTGAACAGGATAAAATTCTAAATCAGGTCAATTTAAATTTCGAACCAAATAGCATCAATCTCCTGTTTGGTCCCACTGGTAGTGGTAAAACCACCCTCTTAAAACTAATTGCTCAATTGTATCCAAAATATAGCAAAGGGCAACTAACCGGAAAAATTGACATGGATGAAAAACCAGCCATGTTATTTCAGGATCCAAACCATCAGTTTGCGATGAAGACCGTCAAAGAAGAACTCATTTTTGCCCTTGGCAACCTTCACGTTGACCCTGTTAAAATGCCCAACCGGATTGACTCTGCTTTAAAGTTTTGTGGTATTAATGAACTTAAAAATCGGGCCATTACCACCTTGTCGGGTGGCGAAAAGCAAAAAGTTGCCTTAGCCGTGACAGTTGCGATGAAACGTCCCGTCCTTTTACTGGACGAACCATTTAGTAACGTTGATGTTGATAGCAAAAAAGACATCATCGAACGTCTAATCCAGTTAAAGAAAAAAAGTAATCGGACCATCATTATCTCCGATCACAACCTTTCTGACTATCTCGACGTGGCTGATCATTTCTTTAACGTCCAAGCTGGCTCCGTTCAAGCGGTTCCAGCTGATCAGATTAAAGATGAACTTGCAAACGACCCTAAAGAAGAGATCCACTACAAGATTATGTCAAATAACGATCCCGTGATTAATTTATTAAATTTTTCCATGACGAACGGTAATCAAAATCTAATTGAACCAGAAAACATTGACCTGTATCCCGGAATCACTTACCTAAATGGGAAGAATGGAAGCGGAAAGTCCACCTTCTTTAAGGCGCTGTCTCGCCTCCATTCGTACAACGGGGTCGTCAAAATTATGAATCATAACATTAAAAAGTCTTCACTTCCCTCTCTCATGAAGTCCGAAAACTTAATTTTCCAAAATTCAGAAGACCAATTTTTAACCATCACGCTTAAAGACGAACTGACTCTAGCCAAGAAAAATGCCATCACCAAACAATGGACTGATGACCGAATTAACGACCTCTTAAAGGCCCTACATCTTGATAATCTCTTGAATCGGGTTGTCTATTCACTAAGTGGTGGGCAAAAGAAAAAGCTCCAGATCGTGATTATGTTGATTCGGGATGCGCCCATCCTCATGCTTGACGAACCATTCGCTGGTCTTGACCAAAAATCAACCGTCATTATTTCACGGATCCTTGAGAATGAGGCTAAGAACGGGAAAACCATTATTTTTGCTTCCCATCAACGAACCGACCTCGTCGAAAATGCTGATTTCTTTATTGAACTTGCCAATCATCGATTAACTTACAAGGAGGATGTTCATGAATCCTAGTCTAAAATTCGTTCTGGTATTGATCATTGCCCTAGAAGTTTCTTTCACTACCAGTATCGTTGGTAACAGTGTGCTAATCGTCTGTGGACTCGCCTATCTCATAGTGAAACACGTAAACTTCAAGCATCTGTTATGGATCCTTCTGATTGCCTTCATTCCTGCGGTTGGGTTACTGATCTCCCAGATTTTATACGCTAAAAGCACGCACGCGGGAATCCTATTATTTACTCGGATCTACGTTTACATCGTCTATGGAGCGGCCTTCACGTTAACCACTAAATTATACGAACTGGTTAATTCGTTAGAGCAAAACCTCCGCCTCCCAAGTAAATTTGTTTATGGGGCCATGGCGGCTTTCAACCTTCTACCAGAAATTCAAACCGAAGTTAACAAGATTAAAACTGCTAGTTTGATGCGGGGAGTTAAATTACACTGGTGGTCACCGACCCTATACTTTAAAGCCATTTTATCAGCAATTCGCTGGTCGGAAAACTTAGCTCAAGGAATGGAATCACATGGTTTTGTCGAAGGTCAGCCACGAACTTTTTATCAGACCATTAAAATCACAAAGGTGGACTGGCTCGTCTTTGTTTTTAACGTCATTTTACTTCAAGTAGTTCTGCTTCTGCTCTAGTATTCTTTGTCTCAAATAAATAAATTAATGTATAATAGAGTCAAGTAAGCGAAGTAGAGGAGGAAGCAAAATGAAAATTGGAGAAGAATTTAGTCAGGTAGCAACCGATCTAATTAAATTCCAAGAAAAACATGACATCCCTGACAACCAAATGGCCGTTGACCTACACATGACGGTGGAGAGATTTCATGCCATCAAGAGTATGCAAATTCAGCCTACTCAGGATGAAGTAAAAATAATTAAGCAGTTTATTGTTCATAACAAATAAAAACGATGACTTTTATAAGAGCCATCGTTTTTTTATCCGATTTGTTGCTCAATTAGATATGAGTCAAGGTAACCAAAAGCAATCTCGTCAATATCTCCAAGATTAATGAGTTGATTATTCACAACGAATAATTTCGCTTTGTCAACGATTTGAACGGTTATCTGACCCCGCTCGTACTTCACGGGAAATCCGAGGTAAGATTGGCCGTCATTCATTTTTATTCTAACCACCCGTTGAAATTTGATGGCCATTTGAATCGTGGCTTCAAATAGATTAATCGTCGAATCAAAACTTCGATCATTATTTAACACGGGTTGAACGAAGACCCCGTTAGCCGAGTTGATGGACACGAAGTGATTAATTAGCCGCAAATAATCACTTTTAATCACTAATTTATCAATCTCATCAATCTTAATGAGTTCATATCCACCAAATCGTCCCATCATATCAACCAACGAAAACATAACGGAATCAGAATTAACCGCTTTCACCTGACCAATGAAAAACAAATCAGAATGAATCTTCGGTATCATCACAATTCTTCTCCCTGTTTCCATGGCCGAGTACAAGTTGGCTTCAATGGCTAATTGTCCGTCGATGACTTTCGGGGCAATGTGTTTGGCAAATAAAACTGACTTAGAATCCGTTAATAACTTTAACTCGGTTCCAAGAAACTCAACCGAACGAACCAACGGTTTAATGATGGTCTTATGGGTCACATTTTCGTTGTCGAATTTATCAACAACGGAAAGTGAAAATTCAAAGTCCGACAGTGAATTAATGAACCCTTCAACGGAATTGCCGTCTTGAGTTACCACCATCACCGCTTGTTGGTCAACAAAAGAATTGCCCAAAATCTGAGTCAACAGATCATTTTTGGAATTAAGCTTCATTACTTCCTGCTTAGTTCCGTTCAGTTTTAATTGACGAGACATACGGATACGTCCCTCCATCTTGGTGAGGTCCTCACTTTGAAAGTCAATATCATCGATATCTCCGTAAACAACATAGACCAGTCCGTTAGCAAGCCCGTAATCATCGTACGTGATCAAAATTGCACCGGCAGCATCAAGGGCAACGACCACGCCGGTATAGAAGACCGTTGTATTTTGCTGGGTCAAATTTACCAATAAATTGTTATTCATCGAATACTTCAAGTCCTTAACAACTTGATTAACTGAATTATCCAAACAATCACCCGCTTCTCTAATAACATCAGTTTAATCTTATCACATGTATGGATTCGACCAAGTTTAGTGCGCTTATCATAACATAAATTTTGCGTTCTTTTTAAGCTTTCACTTTCTATTTTCATTTATTGGGCGAATGCTTTAAACTAATAGTGAGGTGAAAATATGTCGAAGAAGAAAATAGAACGTAAACAACGCCAAAACATCATCATTGATATGAATGATTTTATCATAAAATATGCCGCTACAATGTTAGGTGAAAACAAAACTAATCTAGCTCAGCAAGTCTATGAAGCCGGTAAAAACGACGTCAAAGGATTAGATAAATTATTTAACGATGCTGGCTACGGACGAAGAGAACAATACGAAGACATTGCTGAAGGATATGTTTGTAATTTCTATCACGTAATGCCAGATCAAACAAAAACTGAGGTTGATCGGTTAACCAAAGAGGCAATGAATTACTTAGGGTCTCATGCAAACGAGTTCAATCGTTGGCGTGAAGAATAAAACAACTTCGTTTGAAGTTGTTTTTTTATTGAAAAAAGGAGGTGGACATAGTGAACAAAGTTGGAGTCAGAGATCTCGTTGAATTTTTACTTCGAAGCGGAGATCTAAATAGTAGTCTTAGTAGTCTGAACACGGCTCAAGCTGGCACTAAAATCCACCGGAAAATTCAAAAAAATCGTCCTAGTAATTATGAAAAGGAGTACTACCTAGAAAAAGAAGTCCAGGTTAATCAGACTGATTTTCTGGTTCATGGTCGTGCCGATGGTGTCATCATGAGTGATAAATCAGCCACAATCGAAGAAATCAAAACCTCTGACATTGAGTTTAACGATATTCCAGAAAACAAAATGATTCTTTACTGGGGACAAGTAAAGGCATATGCCTACTTGCTGATGACAAAAAATCCCTCCATTAAGTCGGTCACCATGCGACTGACGTACGTCCAGACCCCTGAAGAAGAAATTACACAAAAGGAACGTTCCATTACATACGAAGATTCCAAACGTTTCTTTGACAACTTAATTCACGAATTTGGGGAATGGCTTGAACTTAAAGACCAGTTAAATGAAGAAAAAAGAATCACCGCCAAAAAAGTTCAATTTCCCTTCCAAACGTATCGAAAGGGT
This sequence comes from Fructilactobacillus sp. X3R5C2, assembly GCF_059901175.1. NCBI lineage: Bacteria > Bacillati > Bacillota > Bacilli > Lactobacillales > Lactobacillaceae > Fructilactobacillus > Fructilactobacillus sp. X3R5C2. The sequence goes on along the minus strand of NZ_JBWXVC010000001.1, from coordinate 236,736 downwards.
CAACATGAACTGGCAGCTGCGGTATATAAAACCGTCGCTTCTAACCGCCACCTGTTTGCAGAAGCTCCAACTGGAACCGGTAAAACCATTTCAACCCTCTTTCCCACCATCAAAGCCATGGGAAACGACCTCATCTCAAAAGTGTTTTACTTAACGGCCAAACAAAGTACTCGACGAGTTGCTGAAGACGCCATTAATCTCATGAGTAATCACGGATTACGACTTCGAAGCATTACCCTTACCGCTAAGGACAAGATTACGTTTGATGATGAACGTGACAAATCACCAGAGGATAATCCCTATATGCTTGGCTACTATGATCGCTTAAAGCCAGCCCTAAAAGACATTTTAAAAAATAATAACCAGATCACGCGTGACGTGGTGGAAAAGTACGCTAAAAAATACACACTTGATCCCTTTGAATTCTCGCTTGATATCAGCCTTTTTTGTGACGTTATCATCGGTGACTACAATTACTTATTTGATCCCCAGGTCCATCTTCAACGCTTCTTTGAAGTGCAAGATTATCAGAATTTTTACCTGATTGATGAGGCCCATAACCTAGTCGATCGTTCCCGTGACATGTACTCAACCGAACTATCATCTGAACCATTAGAAAAAGTTATCAAGCTTCTATCAAAGAACAAGGAACAAAACGCAAAGGTCTTAACCAAGTTACGATCACTCAAACGTCAATTTAACGCAATTGCCAAACCATTAAAGGAAGATCATCAATTCGAAGTCGCACTCGATGATCCACTGGATAAATTTACAAAAGCAGTCACTAACGTAGTCAAGGTCCTCCGGAAATGGATCGCAAAACAAGACGACGGTGATGACCTGGACTTGGTGCTTGATTTTTTCTTTCAGTGTACGGGATACCTCAAAATCAACGAGTACTATGGTCCAAATTACAAAACGAGAATCCTCATCAATGGTAAGAATACGACTGTTCGTCTCTTCTGTATGGATCCAAGTCACAATCTAGCCGAGACCCTTAACCTTGGTGGCGGAGCAGTGTTGTTTTCGGCCACCCTTTCACCGATGAACTACTATGCCAAGGTTCTCGGTAACAAAGAAAATAGTTTGAAGTATCAACTGCCCTCCCCATTTCCAAAAGCAAACCAGAATATCATCATCACTTCTTACATCAATACTACATTTCAAAAACGTGACCAAAGCATCTCTAAGATTGTTGATACCATCAACAAAATGATCAGCGGGAAAGCCGGCAACTACCTGATCTTTGTTCCATCAGGAGTGTACCTAGAAAAAATCTACGATGAATTTAACAGACAACACCCCACGGTTAAAACAATCAAACAAGAAGCTGGCATGAATGAAGCAGCGCGTTCCAGCTTTATCAATCAATTCAATCAACCAAACGACCATCCTGTTGTCGGATTTGCCCTTCTTGGTGGCATCTTTTCGGAGGGAATTGACCTGGTCGGTGATAAATTAATTGGAGTTGGGATTGTCGGGGTTGGACTTCCGGGACTTAACCCAGAAACCAACCTGATTCGGGACTACTTTGATGCAGAAAATGGTCACGGATTTGAATATGCTTATCAACTACCGGGCTTAAACAACGTTTTTCAGGCTGCCGGACGTCTCATCCGTGGTAAACATGATCAGGGAATCGTTGTATTAATGGATCAAAGATTTACCCAGAAAAGGTACACAAACCTTTATCCTCAACAATGGAAAAATTATCAGATTGCTCACAACCCTCATGAACTCGAGCATGACATCAAACAATTTTGGAATAATATAAAGGAGAAAAACCATGACGAAACTTGAAAGTTACCACCCAATTTTTACCGCTTACCTTGAAATGGATTGGCTGACTACCATGAATCTTGGCGAAATAACCTCACTCTTAAATGGTCGCACAATTGCCAATGTTCGCCTGGATGGTGAGTATAACCCCACTAGAACAGCTGATCTAGTTAATCTTGACATGCGTAAAATCATGAAATCTCAGGCTCTGATTTGGGGCGTGTTGGACAAAAAAACTCACACTCTACTCGGAATCTTTGCCATTAGTAATTTAGAAAATAACCAACCCCAATTTAATTTTATCTTTGAGGTCGGAATTGCTCCGGATCTAATTTCCGAATTATTAAATCACATGATCAAGTTTACTTTTCAAGAATTAAAACAGCCAAATATCTCTATTCTATTAAATAATAATCAGCATAATCTTATAGGTATAATAAAAAGATTAGGTTTCTCTCAAGTAGGCCGATCCCCGAAATCCGCTAGATTTCAATTATTTCAGTGATTTCAGTTGAATTGTGTTCCATAAGCTACTAGAATGATTATTGAAATAAAAGAGTAACATTATAATGTATGGGAGTGCATATTTATGAATGAAAAAGAGAAGAAAGAAGCGTATGGGAAAGCCATGGACATTCTTAAAAGTAACAATGTCCGAATTACCCCGCAACGACAAATTATTTTAAAGTACCTTATCGATCACAATAACCATCCTTCAGTTGAGACCATCTTCCATTTTTTGGAAGAAACCTTTCCCAACCTAAGTATGGCAACTGTTTACAATAACTTACGTTTATTTAAAAAGCTTAGAATCGTGATTGAATTGCCAAATCCAGATGGTGGATATCGCTATGACTTTTACAGTCATCCCCATTTTCACGCCATTTGTGATACCTGTGGAAAAATTATTGATATTGATGATCCAAAGTTCAAACAAATTGATAAAGACTTACAGGACGCAACCAAACAGGTTGGATTTGATCCATCAGTTTCAAACGTTGAAGTTCATGGAATTTGTAAAGAATGTCAAGCAAAGGAAAGGGACCAACAGAGTCAAAACAAGAGCAACAACCAAAAAGTTGTTGAAATGTCCAAAACTTCATCAAAGGACTAATTAAAAAACTAATTTTATTTCAAAAATCGATCACCATGACATTTGTTCATGGTGCTTTTTTTATGCCTAATTTCTCTTTCGTGTTTACTATGTCAAGTTATTGCGGTAAAATAGTAGTTGAGCTAGATTATAATCATTATAAACTGGAGGAGTCAGTTATGTCAAAAATGAAAACATCGCTTGCCCAGAAAATCAACGTTTTGCGGGCTAGTGTTATGGGTGCCAATGATGGGATCCTATCGGTTGCTGGAATTGTCCTCGGGGTCGCTGGTGCATCAACTAGTAATTGGGCAATTCTAATTTCAGGTTTAGCGGGAATGCTTGCCGGAACGGTATCCATGACGATGGGAGAATACGTCTCGGTTAACACCCAGAAAGATTCACAACGTCAGGCAATTGATCTTGTTAAACAAGGCCTTAAAAATCATTATGATGACGAGTTTAACTACGTTAAAAATAAGTACCTTAAAACCGGAATGGCAAACGCCCTGGCTGAAAGAGCAACTTCCGAAATGATGCAAAAGGATCCCCTCACTACCGCGGTTCGTGAAAAATATTCATTTGATCGAAATGATTTCACTAATCCTTATGCCGCTGCCATCGCATCAATGATCTCGTTTCCAACTGGATCAATTCTTCCCCTGGTAACTATTTTCGTTGCACCAGCGCAATATCGCGTGCTTGGGACCTACATTGCCATCGTCTTGGCACTTTCAATCACCGGATACGTTGCTGCCATTCTTGGAAACGCTAACCGGACTAAGTCACTGATACGAAACGTCATTTCGGGGTTAGTAACCATGACCGTTGCCTACCTTGTTGGTCGTTTAGTCGGATTAGCATTTTAGGAGGTAAGCAGATGCGTCTTCATTTAAAGAAACAACTAAAAGATAATAACGACAATACCATGGATGAGAAATTGAACAATCTCCGTGCCGGCGTTCTTGGATCAAATGATGGAATTCTCACTGTCGTTGGAGTCCTTTTTTCAGTTGCTGTAGCTACTACGAATCCCCTCACTATTTTCATTGCCGGACTATCGGATCTGCTTGCCTGTGCCTTTTCAATGGCAGGAGGAGAATATGCTTCAGTAAGTTCCCAACGTGACACTGAGGAAGCGGCCGTTAAAACCGAAAGCAAGCTTTTAAAAACCAATTTCGATGATGAAATGGCAAGTGTCGTTCAATTTTACATGAGCCGTGGGGTTAGTAAAGAAACGGCAACTAAAATTGCAAAGGATTTATTATCAAAAAAACCGCTTGAAACGGTAGTGAGCGTCAAATATGACCTTCAGTTAGGGAAATATCTAAGTCCGTGGAGTGCCGCTTTCTCGTCGCTGTGTTCTGCTGCACTTGGTGGAATTCTCCCACTACTTGCCATGACGCTGCTTCCCGTCGGACTTCAGTGGCCTGGAACTATCATCGCTGTCATCATTGCTGTAGCTATCACCGGATTCTTAAGTGCCGAACTTGGGAATGGTCTGGTGAAGATTGCGGTAATTAGAAACGTCATCGTGGGAATCATTACCATGATCATTCACTATGGGATCGGACAATTCTTCTAACACATTTCTCATCTTTTAACATTAATTTTAAAATAAAATTACATTACGAGAACCTACATCAGAGTAAGGACATAGAACCCGTAAAAACCGGTGTGCCGCGCTTTATAAATGGTAGAAAAGTTGACATATACGGTTGTACTTGTTAAGTTGGTTAATGTAGATATTTTTACTTTAATTGTCAGTGTTAATCGAAAGGAGGAGTTCTGTGGCTCAAAATAATAATGAAAAAATCAAAGTTGATCACATCACTAAAATCTTTGGTCCTCATATTAAAAAAGCACAAGAACTTTTATCTAAGGGAGAAGATAAGGCTCAAATTCTTGAAGAAACTGGTAGTACAGTTGGAGTTGATAATGCTAACTTCTCAATTAAAAACAACGAAATTTTCGTTATCATGGGACTATCTGGTTCGGGTAAGTCAACCATGTTAAGAATGTTTAATCGCTTGATTGACCCTACTTCTGGATCCATCTACTTAGATGGAGAAGACATCATGAAGTTTGATAAGAAACAATTACTTAACCTTCGTCGTAAAAAAATGAGTATGGTATTTCAAGGTTTTGGCTTACTTCCTAACCGTACCATCCTTGAAAATGCTGCTTTTGGACTTGAAGTTCAAGACGTTGACAAAGAAGAACGTGAAAAAAAGGCCCACGAATCACTAGAGATGGTGGGTCTTCACGGATACGACGATAGTTATCCAACTGAACTATCTGGTGGAATGCAACAACGAGTTGGTTTAGCACGTGCCATCACTAATGATCCTGATATTCTCTTGATGGACGAAGCTTTCTCAGCTCTTGACCCATTGAATCGGCGGGAAATGCAGAATGAATTATTGGAACTACAACGGAAGTTGCATAAAACCATTATCTTTATCAGTCATGACCTAAATGAAGCACTAAGAGTTGGTGATCGGATCATGATGATGCACGATGGCGACGTCATTCAAGTTGATACACCAGAAGACTTACTTGATCATCCTAAAAATGATTACGTTAAGAAATTCATCGAAAACGTTGATCGTTCTAAGATTCTTACCGCATACAACGTCATGGTTAAGCCAAATACCGTTAATATCGAAAAAGACGGTCCTAAGTTAGCCCTTCGTCGGATGAAGGAAGACCAAATCTCAAGTATCTTTGTTGTTGATTCACAAGACCACTTCGTTGGAATTGTCGACGCTGATGACGTCAACGAAATGATTGATAAACACGAAAAAGATCTTCACATCGCATTAAAAACAAATATTCCAACTACTGCTCCAAGTACACCAATCGGTGACTTGTTCAATGCCATCTCTAAATCACCAATCCCATACGCGGTGGTTGATGACGAAAAACATCTGAAGGGTATTATTTTGAGAAGTGCCGTTCTTGATGCCATGGCTACGAAGAAAGGAGGAGATAACTAATGAATAGTTTGTTATCTATCGCTAGCATTGGTGCAATTCCCATTGCCAAGTGGGTCAATGACTTTTTTGCTTGGTTAACTGGATTTGCTGGTTTCTTTAATGCAATTACGCTTTTCTTAAATACCGTTATGAACGGAATCCAATGGGTTTTTGACATTATCCCAATTTGGTTGTTTATTGTCATTATCCTACTTGGAACATGGTTCTTATTTCGCAAAACAAAGCACTGGGGCTTCATGCTCTTTGAACTTCTTGGCTTCCTTTTAATCTGGAACCAAGGATACTGGCGTGACATGACTCAAACTTTGGACTTGGTTCTGACAACCTGTCTTTTAATCGTCATCATTGGAGTTCCACTTGGAACCTGGATGGCTAAAAGTAAAATTGTAGAAACCATTGTGAGTCCAATCATGTCATTTCTTCAAACCATGCCAGCCTTTGTTTACTTGATCCCTGCCGTTGCTTTATTCGGAATCGGTCAAGTTCCTGGTGTATTTGCTTCCGTAATCTTCTCAATTCCACCAATCGTCAACATGACCAACCTTGGAATTAGACAAGTCCCAAGTGAATATCTTGAAGTATCGGAATCATTTGGTTGTACCGCATGGCAAAAACTCTTCAAAGTTCAGTTCCCACTAGCAAAACCAACCGTTATGTCAGGGATTAACCAGGGAATCATGCTTGCCCTCTCAATGGTAGTTATTGCTTCAATGATCGGTACAATGGGGCTTGGAGAAGCCGTTTACTTTGCAGTTGGTAGAAATGATGTTGGTACTGGTTTTGCAGCGGGTATCGCAATCGTTATTCTTGCCATTGTTCTTGATAAAATCAGTAAAGGCCTTGGTGGTGCCAATAAAGCTGATGCAAGAGCAAATAAATAATGAATAAAAAATTTACAAAATGGATTCTAGGAATCACTTCCGCGTTACTTTTAGCGGTAACTCTAACCGCATGTAGTGTAAATCCACCAAAGTACAATCCCAACGCTAAAGTTGGACCACAAGTTAACTACACAATAACCGGAATTGATTCCGGAGCCGGAATCATGTCATCAACCACCAAGGCGTTAAACACCTATGGACTTAAGAAAGAAAAATGGCAACTTCAGGCTAGTTCTACTGCTGCCATGCTTTCATCTCTTGATAAAGCGCTCAAGTACAAACAACCAATCGTAATTACTGGTTGGACCCCGCACTGGATGTTTCAAAAGTATCCTATCAAGTTCTTAAAAGATCCAAAGAACGCCTATGGTAAGGGTGAACACATTCAAACTATCATCCACAAGGGATTTGAAAAGAAAAATCCTGGGGCAACAAAACTTCTCAGACAATTCCACTGGAACGACGAATTAATGAGTGAAGTCATGTTTAAGATTGATAAGGGTGAAAATGCTGAAAAAGCATCAAAAGAATTCATCAATAAACACCCCGAACTAGTTAAACAGTGGCTTAACGGTGTTCCTGAGGGACACGGTCAACCCGTTAAACTGGTCCTCGTTTCCTGGGACTCTGAATTGTCATCATCCAACGTGGTTGCTCAACTGCTACGGATGAAGGGTTATAAACCAACCCTTTCAGCAATGGAAGCTCAACCAATGTGGACGGCCCTTTCAACTGGATCGGCCGATGCTTCAACTGCTGGTTGGTTGCCAACAACGATGGCACCGATGTACAAGAAGTACAAAAACAACGTTGAAATCGTTGGTACCAGTATTGACAAGGCTAAAGTTGGCTTAGCTGTTCCGAAGTACATGAAGAACGTTAACTCAATTGAAGACCTAAAAAAATAAATAATCGAAAAAAATGAGTCTCATGAACAACATTCATGAGACTTTTTTGATACCATTTAATTATGAGAAAAAATTCGAAAGGACAATGACTATGACTAACAAAGAATTTCCAATTGATAAGTCGGAACTAAAAACCGACTTCTATGACGCCATTAATGGAGCATGGATTAAACAAGCAACCATCCCGTCTGATCACTCGTCAACCGGTGGTTTCATGGATCTAGTTGATGATATCGACAAGACCTTAATGAAGGATTCAGCCGACCTATCAAGTGGAAAGTTACCTGCTAAAACCCCTGAACTCGAGGAATACAAAAAGTTCTATAACATGACTAATAACTTCAAAAAGCGTGATGAAGATGGTGTTAAGCCTTTAAAGCCAGTCCTTGACCGAATCAGTAATCTGGAAAATTACAATGATTTAAACGATCAGCTCCCCGATTGGATCCTTTCTGGACTCCCAACCCCATTTTCATTGGGACTTGATCCTGACATGAAGAATGCGAAAGTGAACGCCCTCTTTGCGAGTGGACCTTCCCTTTTTATGCCAGATAAAACTTACTACGAAAAAGATAATGAAGCGGCCAAAACCTTAATGCCAATCTTCATTAAAATGACCACCAAGTTATTTGAAATGGCTGGATATAGTGAGAACGACAGTCAAAAGATCGTTGAAAATGCGGTTGAATTTGATCGCTTAATCGCCCCAAACGTCAAGTCAGCTGAAGAAGCTGCTGACTACAGTAAAATGTACAACCCAGAAAGTACCGACGAATTAGCTCGGTCAACCAATGCCTTGAACCTAAAGGAAACCATTAACCAATTAGTGGGTACCCTTCCTGAAAAGATCATCGTCACCGAACCCCAATTCTTTAGTAATCTTTCCGAACTTTTAACTTCATCTCACTTCCAGCTTATGAAGGACTGGATGCTTGTGAAGACACTTAATGGGTACAGTGGCGCTCTCTCAGACGAATTCCGGGTAGTTGGTGGGACCTATAGTAGATCGCTCTCAGGCAAGAAGGAAGCCACTAATAAAAAGAAGGCCGCCTACTACCTTGCATCAGGAACTTTTGATCAAGTGGTTGGTGACTACTACGGTAAAAAATACTTTGGTGAAAAAGCCAAAGCTGACGTTCATCAAATGGTTGATAGTATGATCGACGTATATAAAAACCGACTTTCAAACAACCAATGGTTAAGCGACGACACTAAGAAGATGGCAACTAAAAAGCTTTCTACCCTTGGAGTTCAAGTCGGATATCCTGATGAATTAGATCCGCTTTACAAGAAATTTCACGTTACCGAGGAAAAAGATGGTGGCACGGTTTTAAGTAACCTACTTAACTTTGAAAAAATTGCCAACCAAGACGAATTCTCAAAGTGGAACAAACCAGTGGAACGAGAACGTTGGGAAATGAGTGCCAACACCGTGAATGCTTACTATCACCCCTTTAAAAACATCATTGTCTTCCCGGCTGCCATCCTACAAGCACCATTTTACAGTTTAGATCAACCCGAAAGCGCTAATTATGGCGGAATCGGAGCGGTTATGGCTCATGAAATTTCACACGCCTTTGACAATAATGGTTCTTTATTCGACCAGTATGGTAACCTGAATAATTGGTGGACCAAGTCCGATCACGAACACTTCTCCAAGTTAGCCCAGAAAATGATTGACGAATTCAACGGCATTCCATTTGCGGGTGGTAAAGTTAACGGTAAATTGACCGTTTCAGAGAATATCGCTGATGCGGGTGGTCTTAGCTGTGCTGAAGAAGCCGCTAAAAATGGTGATAATACTGACTTATACCAGTTCTTTACCAACTGGGGTCGGATTTGGCGGATGAAAGCCACCCCAGAATACCAGAATCTATTACTATCAATTGACGTGCATGCACCTGCCCCACTTCGGGCATCTGTTCAAGTTAAGAATCTTGATGACTTTTACACAACTTTTGACGTAACCGCCAAAGATCAGATGTACTTAAAACCTGATAAACGAGTTCAAATCTGGTAGGATGTAAGTGAAAAATAGAACAGATGGGAGTGCATAATATGAAACTTACTGATTATATCGATAAACAAATTCAATTCTTAGACCAACAATTACAAGATGCTAAAGACAAGAGTGAAGTTAAGGGTCAATACCTCATTGAATCAAAGATTAACGAACTTCAAGCATTAAGCCGTGCCGTTGAAAAAGGTGTCGTTAACCAACTCTAATTAAAACAAAAGCGAGATCACATTAATTTGTGATCTCGCTTTTTGTTTGATTATTCAGCGAACAGGAATCTTTCAATAATTCTTGAAGCCATCTGATTGTTTAATAACTTACTGTGTTGACCTGATCTTCCGCTTACTTTAATTTCCTGATAGTCAGAGCCCGGGACAAGCTTTCTTAATTCACGAGCAGACGAAGTAGTAACTCGTCCGTCAGATTTATTTGTCTTGCTCAATTGTCCGTAAACGTTGAGGACACTCACACCTTTCGGAAAACTCTTAGAGGCATCCTTTAATTCACTAACTTTCGGGTAGCGATGGTTCATAACATCAGTTACCGGCATGATGCCCTTGTATGGTCCACCAATTGATATGAACTTAGTCAGTCGCATATGATTCGATTCTTGACCATATGCCACGGCGTTCTGATAAATCGTTAGACTCCCAGAACCAAATCCTAAAGCATTATATTGTTGATAATGGTACTTATGATTTAAATGAACGAGAATCTCATTCAGCCACTTCGCCTGAATTACCGTGGAAGCAGTATTGTCGGTAAAGTTGACCTTGATAATCGGATACTTAGCGTGTACATTTCCGTTAGGATGGTAATAAATCTTACCGTCCGGATAAACATTAATCTTCATGGCATACTCGCCGCCCTCACGACTAGAAGTAACCGTCAGGTGGTTAGCAGCCTTGGAAGTTTTATTTAGGTCTGATACAAATAAAATGGGGGTGTGTTCGCCACGCTTTACACCATCAACGTTGATCCCAAATTCAATAAAAAGAAAACCAGCCACAACAATGGCAATTCCAATCGCAAATAAAAAAATGTTTTTCTTTGCTGCTTTTTCCAAAAAATCACTCTTCCTTTGTTCATAAATTAGGAATCCCAGTGACACAAAAATCCCGCACAAAAAATCCGGAACACGCAAGCACCGGTTTCCAAATAATAATACACAATTGTGTATGAAACATAGTCTTATTAGATTTATAGCTCATCTTGTTTTCTTCCGGCAAAAAAGAAATAAAGACAGATACCAATGATACCCAACAACAATATTAACATAACCAACCAGAAGATGCTCTTTGAAACCGCTTTATTTATTGAATGAGTCGCTGAAATTGGGTTATTGACAGTAAACCCACGCGTAAAGTTCCAGACCTTAGTTCCCTTAAATTGAGGATCATTAGAAATAATTTTTAAGTGAAGCAAATAGCGTCCGTTCGGTAATTGGTTAGCGGACTTAGGAACCAGGTAATTAAACGAACTATTAGGCGCGATTACGGCATCAAAAGTTGTATGTGAGTCTAAAGCATTCATACTGTTAATCGGTGTAACGTCAGTCTTAATCTTGGTTTTTCCAAGCACCGCTGCTCTGTCATTTGATAACTTGACTTCCATCAAATTAGGATTACTAGCATTCAGCATCTTAATCCCATTCATTTTGATGTTAGCAGGTTGTTTTCCGTGTTTTAACTGAATTCCAACCGAATATGAATACAGTGAATTGACTGGTGATGACGACTGGTTGCCATTATCTTCGACAACGTAAAGGCCACCAAGAATGGTTCCCTTGAAGTCTTGAAATCGCCTGTCATTCGGAACATTTAGATTTAAAACAACGGTTTGCTTTTGTTGCGGTTGAAGTGAAACCGACTGATCGGAAGTTTTAGCAAAAGTTACCAACTTCTCAATCGGAAATTGACGGTTATTAGTTTTCTCTTTATTAGCGTAACTAATCGTAGGAGCTCCAGAAGTAGTAGCGGGATTAACTCCCAATTTAACCTTTAATGGCATGTTAGTGCTTCGGTTAATCAACTGGATTTTTAGCTGTTGTTTCATCCCAGGAGTTGCCTTAATATCGAAATAATCAGCCCTTTTTTGTTGGCCTTTCACATCTTTTATCTGAGGAAGAACTTCCAGTGGGACCTGATTTTGTGTATCGGCCTGGGTAAAAATACTTCCAAGTAAGAAGAAAAGAACAAAAGCACCGAGTGCAACTATCATCACCATTAATCTTTGAACTATTTTCATTATAACGCTACTCCAATTTCCAAGTTTAATCATTCATTACGCACAAAAGACGACAACAATTCTTAAATTATCATCGTCTTAATCATTAGTCGCCCTCAGAAGGCCCGTGTGACAGGTTCCAAGTCAGCGTTCCACTAGAGTTCTGTGAATTGCCACCAAGGCCCGCTTTATTATCCCTTAAAACTTCTTCATCTAGGTTCAATTTAATGTTATCCAAATTCCAAAATGTCTGATAGGTTGAATTATCTAAACTCACATCATTACTTGAGACAATCGGGGTTTCCTGTCCATTAAAGTTAATGAGGTCGGAAAGATTGTTTCCCGTTTTATTCCACTGCGCAAGTCCCATGCCACTTGGGGTACTTAACTCTTGGAGAAAACCATCACCAAGTGGGGACCCACCCAAAAGTAACGATGCATCATTTAACAGGTTTCCTTGATTATCATTTGCTGTAGCCGTAACCGATAAGTTCCAACCGTCATCATTTATTTCGCTACCAACAGAATTAGTAAACTGGGTAAAGATCCCTGGCTTCGAACTATTTGGATTGTAAGCTAACGAAGTTCCCTGCTCAGAAATTGGAACCGCCAAATGACCATTAATCGGTGACGCATTCCCACCGTTCATGTTAAATTGCATGCTTTGAGGAACTGCGTCGAGTCTTAACATTGCCGGATCATTATTGTCAGCAGGGTTGTTAGCTCCCGCAACTTGGTCACCCGGATCGACATTTTGTGGAAAGCCATTGTCATCCTGTGTTTGCGGTTGATATGGATTAATCACCCCTGGGCTATTAACACCGTCAACTGGTTCTGGGGTCTCCTTCGTGTAAAACCAGCTGGAATCATTATATCCAGCGGCAAAAGCCGTAATGGTTTCGTTCGCAGTCAGGTAGGTTTGCTGTCCGTTCCTTTTAGGCAACGTATAATTGAAGTGCCCGTTAGAATCAGTCTTAGCGACGTACTCCCTTTTGGAAATATTATCAGGAGCTTTGGGTTGAAACATTGGATATCCAAAGGCGTAACCATCATTTGGGATACTATCGTTGTTACCAACATTGGGTTGGATATTCGGATCACCAGTTAAACTAACATATGCATTTGCATAGGGAGCACCGTTGTCATCCGTGACGGTTCCGTCAATCTGGTACGAGTACTTCGAATCCCTTGCATCATTTAATGAATGGTCAAACTGCAGGTTACCTTCAGACTGGGAAGTCCCCACCTTTAAACGAGAGTATTGATATGGATCAAACGAAGTGGGTTGAAAGGTATCATTTGGATATGACCAGCCACTAGCCGGTGATTGTTCCCAACTCCACTGAGGCGAACCGTCATTATCAGAATTAGTTAAGTTCCAAGCTGAGAATGGTTGATTAGCACCAAACTCAATTTGTCTGCTCCCGGTTGTACGACCGCGATTAACCGAAATAATTGGTTCGTTAACCGGATGACTATAATTACTCATCCGCAGATCGCCATACCCTAGTTTACGTAAATCAACGTTCCCAGTTAGCGACTGAATTGCCATTCTTGAGTCATTATTTTGAACATTTTTATCAATGTTTAAGGTTGGCTGTTGATCAGAACCTGGGTCAAGTCCAGCAACCTGATTAGGAGCAAAGGTAATGTCCCCGTTAGCAAATATGCCTGGACGATTAGTTGCTGGGCTTCCGTAACCATGATTACTATTGACCGTTAGGGTTGAACTCCCAATATTAATTCCAGATTGAGCACTACTATTTGCTCGATTATAAGAAGTGATGGCCGTATGACCAGGCGTCATATCAATATTAACCTTGGAGTAATTACCAATACTAAAGTCATTTTGGTTATTTCCACGCCCCAGATCAAATCCAGAAGTTTGACCTGAACTGTTGCTATTACCACCACCAACTGAGTTTTTAGCGGTCGCATCCATATCGACATTGACATTGTTACCAATCGCAATCTGACCCAGATTAAAGGGTTGACCAGTATTAGGATTAGTGGGAACATTTTGAATCCGCTGATCCCATCGTTCGTCTCCCCAGTCACCAATTTCAAAATTAGGAAGAGAAGAATTGTTATTACTGGTGGTTTTAACGTTAGTTGGATTGGAACTGTCATTACTGTCGGCAATCCACAATGCACATGCTTCCATCAGTTGTTGACCACCAAAGGAAATATTAGTATTAGTTCGCCCCATCGCTGAATACCGATTAACCTGGTTCAACCGGATTTGGCCCTTTAAAACGTCTAATCCACCATAGTTAACAAACGGTTGGGAACCAGTATACGAATAATTGGTGTAAGTTTGTACATCACCATGAATTCCACCGTTGCTATCACAAAACATCCCATAATAATTACCACCATACACGTTCAAGTTGTTAACCTGAACGTCTGGAAACTGGGATGTCCCATTCGAATTGCTTCTATTATTTCCATGCCAATCAAAACTATTACCGCCTAAATCAACCGTTGGACCATTAACGTGTTGATCGTCCGGATTACTATTAGAAGCGGTAACTTGTCCGTCGACCACCAGATTGCCACTTAGACGAGAAGCAGCCTGGACCTGTCGCATTCCGGTATCAGGAGCGGCAAAATCATTTGCAATTAAAATATGATCGACGTTTGAATTCTGGATGGCCGCAACAAAACTACTCCAGTCGCCCACCGAGACAGTCGATAAATCAGCCGTTTTAATTTGCGCAGCCGACAACTTGGTGGCTGGCACGTACTTACCCGCCTTAAAATCACTTTCGTCATTCTGACTTTCTTGCATTAATTGTGTGTACTTACCATTCTTTTGGTCCATATCATGGTTACTTAAGGTTTTTGTCTTCTGGTCGTTTCCAGATGACGCCTGATCCGGATTATCACTATTTGAACTTGTCTTTTTAAACGAACTACTTTGACTAGCAGAATGAGCATGACTAGCTGTTTGAGGATTACTTTCGGCCTTTACTGAAGCAGAACGATTTGAACTCGTTGTATATAAGAATAGGATCGTACAAGCCACTATAAATAATATGGTCACTCCACCGAGAATTACTCGTTGGATCCATTTATCCTTTTTCACCGTTCATTCCTCCCTGATTTAAGACTTACACCTTGTGTTTTCGATGATTAAACATTACTAGAGATGCCAAAATTGTGACAATCAGGCCTAACGCAACTATAATTCCGATCATAATCAAGAGTGTTCGATCTGAAAATGTCCTGATGTAGTCAACCGGACTAACGATAAATTCCCTTTGTAATTTAACGTGACTAGGTGATTCATTAACTGAATTCTTACCACTGAGATTAACGGTGGCAACGTACCTACCGGGCAATAATTGTTTATTTAGTGGTTGTTTGATCGCAAATTCACTGTTGGGGGCTATCTGACCCCTTCTAATCTCGTCGGTACTCGTCATAAGTTGATTGAACGTCACGTTCTTCAACGTTGCATTAGCTTTCACGTCATCCAACATGGCCGGTTTTTTATTTACTAGTCCAAAAGTAAACATTGCATGTTTGACAGCATCCTTCTTGAGATCGTTTTTGGTTGCCTTAATCTCACTACCTTGCGGTTTCCCTTTTCTAACTTCAATCGGGATGGTGTAAGAAAATTGATTATTAATCTCACCTTTAACTGCCGGCGCATCTTGTGTAAAAGTTACTGCACCAAGGATTTCGCCATTAAAGTCGCGAAAATTATCATTATTTAGGTTGAGGGACATTTTCACGATCCGAGTTTGCCTGGGAGCTAACTGAAAATCACGATCACTTAACTCATTAAATGAGACCACTTGGCGCATGTTAACGGGTAATCCACGAAACTGACTTTGATTATTATTAAAAAATAACGCCAACTTAGATGATGTGGACGCAGAATCAACTCGAGTGCTAATCTGACAAGCGTTGGTTTTACTTAAGTTAGTTAACGAGACAGCAATTGGATAATCACGTGCTTGGTTAGTTATAATCTGGTAGTATGAATTATCATGTGACACATGATAATTGTCATCAATCTTGACCTGGATTGGGGCCGTACTGCTCATACTAGCAGCCGAAGTCGTCAAAGTGGCCAAGACTACCACCATAAATAAAGCAATCAGCGTGATTAATAGTGATTTAACGAACTTTTTCATAATTAGGGTCCTAACTTTTTAGTGAACCTGAGGAGCATAATTCCAATCAATTGTGCCGTTGTATTCATTATCTTGACTAGGGACTTTATCATAGCCAGTAAAACTATTACTATTAAACGGAACTTCCAGACGGAAATCTCCTAACGTCCACGCTAATTCATACACGCCAAACGAACCAACCGGAGTCATTGACTGATCAGCGGGGCCATTATTAGTATTCGACAACATTACCGGAGCATCTGCATCAGTCGTAATGGTGGTCGTTCCAATGTTGTCTGGTGACGCTGGTTGTGAGAGATTATTGTACACAGCATCCCCAATGTCATATTGAAACAGTTGGGTATTCTTTAATTCAATGTACGCTCCGGGAAGGGCATCTCCATCACCGTTAACAAACCCGTTTCCATTCCCATCGGCTTCAAGCGTGGCCTTTAACTCCATTGGTCCGGTATCACCAAAGTCATGAACTTGGACAAACACAAAGTTATTCTGACTTCCATCTTTAGACGTGCTAGAGCCACTTGAAGTTAACGGACTATCCGCAAAATGTGGGTCACTGAGAGCCTGAAAGGTTAAATCTTTGGGGACATAATCGACGGCATCTTGATCATTATTCTCACCAGCCGCTCCATTAGCACCAATGTTGGAATTTTCACTTGGGGTAAAGGGATTGATGATTGGAACATTAAATCTTCCCTGCACGTTTAGGCCCACGTTGGTATCATTATTTTGGGAGTAATCAACTAACCCATCGGCTCTTACAACTCTGGAAAATAGGCACACTAACAAAACCATGCTGCATAGAAAAAGCCCTACATATTTAACTTTTGCTACCAAACTCGTCGCCTCTTTTATCTCAAAGAATAAAAAGTAATCTTCTTTAACAACAACTTGTTAACTAAACCAGATATCTTGCTTCATATTTTAGAATAATTATTAATTTATCACTTAATTAATTGATATTGTAACACGATCCCCATCAATCTTTAAATTTTATAAAAATAAATGTGATGTTCTTTCACAAAGACGTCGGTTAATTTATGATTAGAAATAATAGGCCCAGTAGTGATATATTAGAGGTGTGAGATTTTAACTAAATTTGGTAATTAAAAATTATTTTTACGCTTTATTTAATTTTAATTATTGAAGAAAAAATAATTTATCCAACTAATAAAAGGAGATATTCACTTGATTACTTTAAAATCAGATCGTGAAATTAAAAAAATGGCCGAGTCTGGTGCAGTTCTAGCTGGTGTCCACAATGGTTTGAAAAAAATCATTAAGCCGGGCGTTGATACTTGGGAAATTGAAGAATTCGCTGACAAGTACATTACTGACCACGGGGCTACTCCATCAGAAAAGGGCTTTGACGGCTATAACTACGGGACTTGCATCTCAATCAACAATGAAGTTGCCCATGGAATCCCGCGTCGGGGCTTAAAATTAAAGGAAGGCGACATTGTCAAAGTTGACATGTGTGTCAATAAGGACGGTTTTGAAAGTGACTCCTGCTGGTCATACGCGGTTGGTGAAGTCTCACCTAAGATCAAGAAACTCATGGAAGTTACTAAAAGGGGACTTTACCTTGGCATTGACCAAGCTCAAGTTGGTAATCGAATTGGAGACATTGGTGCTGCCATTCAACACTACGTTGAAGACGAAAACCATATGGGTGATGTCCGAGAATTAATTGGACATGGCATCCAGCCTTCCATTCATGAAGATCCAGCTGTTCCAGCTTATGGGGTTGCCGGTCATGGAATGCGTCTCAGACCGGGCATGACCATTACCATTGAACCAATGGTTAACCTCGGTACTTGGAAAATCAAAGATGACTATGATAAAAAAGACGATTGGACCTATTACGTTAGCCAAGATGGTTCATACTCAGCTCAATACGAACACACCTTAGCAATCACCGAAGATGGTCCTAAAATTCTCACTTCTCAGGATCACGTTGCTGACGCTAAATACATGTTCAAAAAATAAAAGTAATTAAAATGGATCCGAAATCATTAAGAATTTCGGACCCATTTCTTTTTTTATTCTCCATCCTGTTTCGCTATGCTAAGATGGATTTGTTTCAGACTAAATCAGGAATGAAAGGTGGACCAAAAATGAAAAAATCAATCAAAATTGTGGGAACCCTAATGGTATTATTAATTTCAATGATTGCCTTTAGTTCTCTCACGAGCTCGACCACTGAAGCTGATCAGAAAGTTGACCCTAACATTGGTTTTCGTTATGAACACCCCACCGCCAAATACTATATTCGGAGAGGAACTCCCCAATCGTACCAAACTATCATTGAACAAGCTGCCAGAAACTGGAATAAAACGCACGCTTTTACCTGGATTCGTTCCAAAACCAAAGTTCCGACAACCATTGGTACTACCAATAGTAATACTGGCTTCTGGAAGGGCAATCGGTACGCTGGAGTTACTTTAAATCTCACTAAAACCGTCAACGTTAAAAATCACACTTATCAGTCAGGTGCCAAAATCACGCTCAATCCGCGGGTAATGAGCAACATGGAATACACTTACAAGCAGCAACTACTAACAACCGAACACGAATTTGGTCATGCAATGGGGCTTAAGCACAATCACGCTCAAGAAAGTATCATGTTCCCAAATGACACCTACTATAATTCACTTGATCCTAATCAGATTGGTCTTAGTGACATTCATGGTTTAAAAAACCTGTACAATGAAAAATAAAACAATTTTAAAGGGATGCTACTTTATGAAAGTAGCATCCCTTCCTTATTTCCATCCGTATGTTTTTAAATCCATATCACGCTTAGGTATCTTAGACACATAAGGGTTCCCTTTAACGTAGAAACGATACGGCTTGTCCGTCCAAGTTCCTCGGTCACTAACCCCAATTCGTCCCGATTCGACCACTTCTTTTGGGACTTTCACATGATCAATGTCTAAGTCAAGGGCGGTGTTACCAAGCTCAATCAAGTTCATATCCTTGTCATAAATCCCCAAGGCATCCATTAATTTTCCCGGGCCATTAGTCAATTCAAAACCATTTTTCTTACGATTTTGTTTCATCAAGTCAATCCCTTGATAAGGTTCGATTCCACGAATCAAAATTCCCTCTGGTACGTCCTTAGCCTGAGCAGCAACGTCCAAACAAAGTCGACCATGAATGGAGTAGATATAAATCGTGCCAGGAACACCATACAAGGCTTCGTTCGATGGGGTCCTTTTCCCCTGATAGGCATGCGCTGCTGAATCTCTTTGTCCCAGGTAGGCTTCCGCTTCGGTAACGTATCCGCTCATCAACCCCTTTGGAGAATGATAAACCAGTAACGTTCCAAGCATCTTTTTAGTAATCTCATCGGTGGTACCTTCATTAAAAAAATCTCTTAACTTATCTGACAAAACCCTTACCTACCCTACTTCTTATTAAAAACTTTAGACTAACGAATGATAATCGTTGAAATTTTAGACTGCTTAACCAGTTTAACACTAATACTACGATTACCGTGTTCACCGGTCGCATCAGCTCCACAAATTAAGAGATCTGCCTTAAACTTGGGAGCAATGGCATCCAAAATTTCATCGTCAATGTTCCCACCAACCGAAATAATGGGGGTTACGTCCTCCACGCCAGCGTCACTTGCTCGATCGGTGTAATTACCAACCACTTCTCGTAAATGATCCCGTTTTGCTTCGATTTTACTTGGTGTTAAAGAATCATAAATATTAATATCATTATTTTCTAACACCGAGCAAATTCCAAGTGCCGCATGAAACTTAATGGCAATAGTAACTGCGTAACGAAAAGCCCGTTGCGTTGACTTACTATCGTCGGGATCAACTGTCAATAAAATTCTTTCAAATGTCAATGGTTTAAATTTTTCCATTGTCTCCATCCCCTTTCAATAACATCATATCATTAATTTTATGATTTTTAATAAAAAAATAATCAGTAGCAACCCACTGATTATTATTAACTCATTATTCTTTATTAGGATCAGGTAGCGACGCTTCACCAGCACCATTTTGAGCGTCTTCAATACTTTTTACCATTTTTTTAGCATGAATACGACGCATCTTTTCCTTTTTTTGTTTAATTCTTAGATTGTCCATTGCTTTATTTTTAAGCACGATTCCTTCATCATTTTTAACCATGTGGTAAATCGATATCAATATCATGATACATACAAACATTAATGGAAATCCAGCAATCGCACAGAATGTCTGGATGGTGCTAAATCCTCCGACAACTACTAGTCCAAACGAGAATAAGACAAAGACAACAACCCATGTCATTCGGTTAAACTGGGTTGGTTCCTGTCCCTCCTTTAACCCTAAACTTGTAAATGAGGAAACAATGAAAGCTGAGGACGAGATGGTCGTCGCCAGAAAGATAAAACACGAAATACAGTAAACGACAAAAACAATTACCTTAAAGGGCAAACTGGATAATACAGCAGTAATGACAGCAGCCTGCCCCTGAGTATTCAAAATATGAACCAAGTTAATCTGTCCGGTCCTTTGTAACCATAACGAATAGCCACCAAGAATTGCATAAAAACTTAAACATCCTACTGAACCGTAACCAAGCATTCCAATCAAAGTGGAACGAATGGTTCGTCCTTTAGAAATACGAGCAATAAAGAGTCCCATGACCGGCATGTATGACAGCCACCAGCCCCAGTAGAAAATCGTTTCCAGTTTGGCAACGTCCGCAGTTCCATTGGGAATGGTATTAGTCGACATGGAAACAAACTTATCAGCCAAGAGTCCCAAACTGTTGGTCTCTGAACTTAAGATATAAATAGTTGGACCAACTAACAGGACAAAGGCTAAGAAAATAATGGCTGTCCAAATATGGGCATCACTCAAACGATCAATTCCACCATTTAATCCCTTATAAACGGTCCAGGCAAAGATCACAAATAGCACCGCAAAGAGCGCAGTTTTAAGTTCCAAATTATCTGGAATCCCTAATAAACGACTTAAAACATTAGAAATAATGGGAATTTCCATTCCAACCGATGATCCAACACCACCCATAATTCCAAAGACAACCAGAAAATCAACTAGCTGTCTGGTGTAATACTTCCACCTAGCCTCACCTTGAATAAAATCAATGGCAGAGCTAAGGCGTTGTACCTTGCCGTGTTTAACAAATAGAATATAAGCAATGGCAATCGTGGCCGGAGCAAACATCATCCATGCCATTGGTCCCCAGTTAAACTGACCAAACATGTGCGCATAATTATAAGCACTCTGTGAAAATGGTTTAGCCCCAAAGGGAGGATGCTGCAAGTATCGAAGCGGATCCACCATACTCAACATTAAAATGCTGGCATCAATTGCGGTCGCAAAGACCATGCTGCCCCACTGCAAATCACTATACTCTGGTTTGGAGTGGGGCTCACCCAAGCGGATAGCACCATACTTTGAAAAGATTAACCACATAAAAAATAAGAAGTTAATTATGTAAACCACCATATAGGCCCATCCCATTTGATTAGTGATCCAATTTAAGGCTACCGCTAGTACTCCTTGCAACTTGGAACCACCAATAATCAGAATGATTGAACCAATTCCAAAAATTAATAAGGTTGGAATAAAGACGAATTTATCAATATTAAATTTTTTAAAAATAAAGAAATCCCTCCAAACGCTTTTTTCACAACAAAAAACGCTATGTATGGTGCTCATAGAGCCACTTGCATAGCGTTGTAAAGGTCACACAAATGATAATTACTTATCTTTCACTATCATTATACACAACTAAGATAATAAGTAAAATTCACTAATTATTATCAATCTTTTTTAATACTTTGGCTGGATTGCCGACTAAAACCACATCGTCTCCAAATGATTTGGTAACAACAGCTCCAGCACCAACCACCACATTGTTTCCGAGGGTTACGCCGGGAACAATGGTGACATGACCACCAAACCAGGCATTATCACCGATGGTAATGGGAGCGGCCATCTCGACGTCCGCGATTCGCTTTTTAGCGTTTAACGGGTGGACGTTTGTATAAAGTCCACAATTAGGACCTATGTAACAATTTTTACCAAATGTGATTGGAGCCGTATCAAGCAGCGTTAATCCGTAGTTAGCGTAAAAGTTGTCTCCGATGTAAATATTAAAGCCATAATCAAACTCCATCCCAGTCTCAACAAAGAATCTTGGTCCGCTCTTTTTTAACAAGGATTGAATCAGTTGGTTCCGCCTCTCATTATTAGGGGTATTATTAGCCTCCTGCAACTGCTTTCGACAAAGGATCCTTCGACTAATCAGTTCTTTATCAAATTGATTATAAGATTCTCCCTTAGTCATTTTTTCTCTTTCACTCGTCATTGAATCACTCCTTTTAGGTCTTAACCTTATTATTAGGAAAATTTACATTTTGTCCATAGTCTGATTCAATTTCTCGTCCACGAAGACGTTCCCTTTATTTGTGGCATGACCCTTCGTCCAACCAAATTGGATGTTAGGAAACTGTTTCAATAAATCATCCAATTGTTGCCAGAGTTCCTTATTTTTAAGTTCTCCGCCACTACGTTTCCATCCGCGCTTTTTCCACCCGTCAATCCAGTGTTTAGTAATGGCGTTTAAAACGTATTTTGAATCGCTGACAACCCCAACACTCTGGTCGTTAAGCTGATGATCAAACAACCATTTCAAAGCTTTCACGAGTGCCATAATCTCCATTCTATTATTAGTCACCCCATACTCACCGCCTGAATCAACGTGCTGACCGGTCGGAGCATCAATTAGGTATGCCCACGCCGCCTTATCGTTTGATTTGACGTGACCACCAGCAACATTACCGTGATTTCTGGAACCACCATCGGTAAATACAATGATGGTTGGGCGTTTACCTACTTTACTTTCCACCGGATGGTTTTCAAATTGAACCCCATATAAGTACGCGCCAGCTTCTCTTTTAGTTGTAAAACTTTTATACTCAGCTCCCGAAAATCCATCAACTTGCTTTTTAGTGAGTTCCCACGTCGGATAAATTCCAGGGTGTCTCCCCTGCTTTACCGCGTAATACTTCTTATTCTTTGCCATTTTAGCTCCATTTGAATTAAAATCTTAATTAATTATTACATTTAATCATATCATTTTGCATTTTGTAATATTTATGCGAAAATAACATACAGGAGGGGATTCATACAATGGCTGACATAGCTGCAAAATTAATTACAGTTGATCAAGCGTTAGCAATGCTCAAGGACCGTCATGCTCAAAAAAATGAACGTTTTCCCAAGTTAATGACTCCCGGTAAGTACATTTTACCAGATTACTTCTTAACTAGAAAAAGGGAAGCGTTTAAGATTAGAAAGCATACTTTCTTAAAGCGGCGCTCCCGCTCATACGTTGCTTTCGATTCAGAGAATGGTCAGACGCTTTGGTTGCACAATTTCCCTAGTCTATCAGAAGCATTATTCTGGTTAGATACCGGCCTTAAACCAGCCGATTCTGATTCAGGATCTTCATTCAAAGAATGGAAACAAGAGCATGCAAAAGAAATTGAAGGCATGAAAGACCAGCTTAGACAAATGCCAAAACCTAAAAAAAGTAAACCAAAAAAAGCTAAAAAGGGTAAAAAGCATTAATATCAAAAGTCCCGAGTTGAATTTGGGTTTTTGATTAACTAATTTCACAAAAAAGCACCGCTCAATCAAATGAGGGGTGCTTTTTTGTAGCTGCTGTGGCTGGGCTCGAACCAGCGACATCTTCATTAACAGTGAAGCGTTTCTACCAACTGAACTACACAGCAATAATGAATTACTTAATTTGTTGTTCACAAGTATACACAGTTATTAATTAACTGTCTACTGTTTTATCAAATTATTTTAAATAAAAAAAGTTCTGCGCTAAAGAAACGCAGAACTCAAGTTTAATCTATTTTCGCAGCTGCTCGTTTGGGTAAATGATAACCTTTAAAGAGTTCGATTTATCCGTTCTTGATTTTTCAAGAGCCGCTTTCGTTTCATCTAGTGGATAAAAGTTAGTTAATAGATTATCAACCTTATCAGTGTTTTTAGCTAAAATCTTTAATCCAGTCTTGTAGTTGTTACAGTATCTAAAGATCCCCATAATGGTGGTTTCATGGTCAGTCATGAACGGAACATCCAGTGGCGTTTGGTCGGTTGTTGGGACACCAATGTAGGCGACTTTGCCACCCCGCTTCAGTGCGTGAAGTGAAGTTTGTTCACCTGGAACTGATCCTGAAGCGTCAATGGCGTAATCAACGCCCGTTCCATTTGTGATGGTCTTAACTTCGTCTAAAACATCCGCATTTTTAATGTTAATTGCATGAGTAGCTCCCAGCTTCTTGGCGGTATCAAGTCGGAGTTGCTCGGTATCACTAACAATGATGGTGTCAGCACCATGGGCCTTTGCAGCTAAGATCGCAAGCAATCCAACTGGTCCCATCCCTGAAATCAAAATAGTAGATCCCACGTCAACTCCCAATTTCTGTGTAGCATGAACGCCAACTGATAGTGGCTCATTTAGAGTCGCCTCTTCATAAGAAACGTTTTCAGGAATGTGATAAACAAAGTCTTGTGGATAAACGATGAATTGAGTTAAATCACCATCAACTGGCGGGGTCGCCATGAATTGCATGTTAGGACAGAGGTTATAATGACCGGTTCGACAAGCCTCACAATGACCACAGGGAACACCCGGTTCCATTGCGACTCGATCACCACGTTTAAAGTCGGTTACTTGATCACCCACTGCTACAATCACACCAGAACTTTCATGTCCTAAGATTAAGGGTTTTTTAACCACAAAATCACCAATGTGTCCTTGGTCATAGTAGTGAACATCTGAACCACAGATTCCAACTGCCACAACTTTAATCAAAACATCAGTTGGACCCATTTTCTTTAACTTAGTGTCCTTCATATCAATATCAAACATTTTTTCTAAGACCGCACTTTTAGTGGTCTTAGGCATATTATTTTTGTCATAGTCGGGAATTTTTACATCAGTCATGATTTTCAGTCTCCTTTATTAAGAACTCATTTACAAAAATCATTTTAGGTTAGAAACCTACAACTCCCATTTTTATCATCCCATTCCCATAATTTTCACCATCATTATCACACCTTGCTCAGTGGTTATCAATAAAAAAGCACAAAAAAATAGACCACTAATTATCAAAATAAATCAATAATCAGACGTCTAGTAAAAGTTAATTAGTTCAATTATTTAGCAGGTTTTTGCTTCAAAAACTTTTGTAAGTCTGCTACTTCTTTTTGTTTTGCTTTACGTTTTTTAGTGTCGATCGGACGACGACCTTGGACACCATTTGGATGACAAATTCTCATGATGAAAAACTCCTTCCAATTAAGTCTAATTCCTTAAATACATCAGCTCTTAGTATTATAATACATGGAACAGGTAAAAATCAAATCAAACTAGAATGGAGACGCAAAAAATGGCTAAAGATTATCCACAAGCAGTAACGATTGCTGGAAGCGATAGCGACGGTAGTGCTGGCGTCCAAGCTGATTTAAACACTTTCTTTGCCCGTCGGGTCTACGGGGCATCGATTATCACAGCATGTGTATCGGGTAATTCATATGGGATTCACGATAGTGTTAACATGCCGACTAGTTTTATTGACCAGGAATTTAAAGACCTCGGTGATGACTTTCACATCTTGGCTGCTAAAACTGGCATGTTATCAGACGCTAACATCATTAATACGGTCGTAAAAGATTATCAGCTCTATGACTTTGGTCCCCTCGTGGTTGATCCAGTAATCACCACCAAATTTGGTACCATGCTTTTAGAAACGGATGCTTTTGACGCCATGAAAAACCAACTGGTTCCCATGGCAACCGTCCTCACGCCGAACTTTTTTGAAGCGCAAAAGTTGACTGGTTTAGACGTTGACGATCCCAACTTTATGGCAAAGTCAGCTCAAGCCATGCAGGACATGGGGGCTAGTAACGTAATTGTCAAAGGACGCCATGATGACCCTAGTCAGACCAAGGTTTCTGACTACGTTTTACTTGAAGACGGCAAACATTTTAATACCGACGGCCCTTATTTTACCACCGACCGTAAAAACGGAACTGGTGATACTCTTTCAGCTGGCATTACCGCTGAACTGGCAAAAGGACACACTGTTGCCGATTCCATTAAGATTGCCAAACAATACGTTGATGGCGCAATCGAAGACGAGATCCAAGTTGGTCATAAATATGGTCCAATCAATCATTGGGCAAGATAATTTAGGAATTAATATTTGTAAGACGCAAATTCATTAATTAAGGGATGAGTTTGGGTCTTTTTTTGGATTGAGCTCAATTTTCATTTGAGGCAAATTAATCATAATGTGGTATGTTCTAATTATCCAAGCTTAAATAATTTTGATTATTAATTTATTGATCAAAAAGGAAAGGAATCTTATGTTTCATGAAAGCAAACAAACCAATAAAATTATTTTTAGACATGGATAACGTGTTAGTTAATACCATCCCTGTTCTAAACCAACGGGCGAAATCATTACCAACCGGAGCTCGTCCTGATCGGATCCCCGGCATCTTTAAGGATCTTGATCCGACCGAAAATGCGATTGAAAGTGTTAATCAATTAAAAAAATATTATGATTTGTACATCCTCACTACTGCTCCGTGGAGCAATCCAAGTGCTTGGCAGGATAAGGTAGCGTGGATTCAACGCTACTTTGGTCAGGAAAAAGGAAGCCCCTTTTACAAAAAAATCACAATGACTCACGATAAGAGTCTCGTTCACTACGTTGGTGGAATTCTGATCGATGATCGTCCGTATCATGGTGCCAGTGCTTGGAACGACACCAAAACCAACAGTGTGTGGATCCAATACGGATTTGATAAACGATTGACTTGGAAAGATGATCTAGTTCCATTCTTGATTAAAATTGCCCAATATGACAATCAAACTAACCAGTTGATTGATGCCGTCAATCAAGCTAATGATCAAAATCCAAAATACGTCGTCCACGGAAATGTAAGTACGTTTCAAAAAGAAAATTGGGAATAAGGGAGAAAATAAAATGATTACAAACAGTACTAAAATGTTAGATAAAGCTCGAAAAGAACACTATGCCGTTCCGGCATTCAACGTCAACAACCTCGAATGGGCGAAAGCCATCTTAGAAGCATGTGAAGAAGCCAAGTCACCGGTCATTATGCAGGTTACTTCTGGTGCGGCCAACTACATGGGCAGTTTTAGATTAGCCTATGATTTGATCGTGGATATGCACAATGCATTAAACATCACCGTACCGGTCTCAATCCATCTCGATCACGGAAACTACTACGACTCCATTAAAACCCTTGGAATCAAGTTCACTTCAATCATGTTTGACGGGTCTGCCTTACCATTAAACGAAAACCTTGAAAAAACCAAGACCCTAATTAAGTTAGCACACGCAGAAGACGTTAGTGTCGAAGCTGAAGTCGGAACCATTGGTGGTGAAGAGGACGGAGTAATTGCTGATGGTGAAATTGCACCAGTTGATTCAGCCGTCAAAATGGCCGAGACTGGCGTAGACATGCTGGCAGTTGGCATCGGTAATATCCACGGTAAGTATCCAAAGGACTGGAAGGGTCTCAACTTTGCTCATCTAAAAAAGATCGACCAAGCCCTTTATGATAATACGGGAAAGCAAATCCCATTGGTTCTCCATGGCGGCTCTGGAATTCCTGATGACCAAATCAAAAAGGCTATTCAATTAGGAATCTCTAAGATCAACGTCAATACTGAGGGACAATTAGCTTTCCACCAAGCAATGCGTGACTACGTCCACTCTGATAAAGACCTCGAAGGAAAAAATTATGACCCCCGAATCTTCTTAAAGGCTGGAACCAACGCGCTTAAAAACATGTGCCTAGACCGGATTAGAGTCTTTGGATCAGAAAACAAAGCCTAATTCATACCCGTTATCAAAATAATTAATCCATCTGGATTCACATTTATCTAAAAATGTGAATCCTTTTTTTATTCCATCAGTTCATTCATCAACTACATATAATAAAATGAATAAAGTTTGACGAACGTTAACCCACGTGATTACTCATTTTCTTACTCAAAGCCGGATATTATCCAGGATGCTTTTATTGTGAAATTTGATATTGGTAGTATACTAACCGTTAAAGAAAACGTTTTCTTTAGTTTATGAATGCTGCCATCAAGCGAATCCTAGGAAAATGGCACATTTAATAATTATGTGAAATATGGTTTATTTGTGAAAGTAAGAAGTGATAGACAAAATGAAAAAATATATTTTAGTAATTGACGAAGGAACCACCAGTGTTCGCGCTATCATTTACGATAAAAACGCAAACGTGGTATCTAGCGATCAAAAAGAATTAACCATGTATTTCCCGGAACCCGGTTGGGTGGAACAGGATGCTAACGAAATTTGGTTAACCGCCCAAGCCGTGATGGCAACCGCCATTATCAAGGGCCGGATTAATCCGAATGAGATCGCTAGTATCGGAATTACTAATCAACGAGAAACCACCGTAATTTGGGACAAAGAAAGTGGATTGCCCATTTCTAAGGCCATTGTGTGGCAATCACGTCAAACTGCCCCAATAGCCAAAACAATGATTGATGCCGGGTATAAAAGCATGGTGCAAAAGAAAACCGGCTTAATTATCGATGCGTATTTTTCTGCCACTAAAATCAGATACATCTTGGATCAAGTCTCTGGTGCCCAGGAACGAGCCGAAAATGGTGAACTTCTGTTTGGTACGATCGACAGTTGGTTACTTTGGAAACTAACGGGCGGTGAAGTTCATGCGACCGATTATTCGAACGTTTCTCGAACCATGCTATATAACATCGAAAATCTCGACTGGGATCCTGAATTACTGAACATTCTCAATATTCCTAAAGTCATGCTTCCAGAAGTCAAGGACTCATCGGGAGTCTTTGGTAAGAGTCTGCCGGAAAACTTTTTTGGTGCTTCGGTTCCCATCTCTGGAATCGCTGGTGATCAACAAGCCGCTCTATTCGGTCATTTAGCGGTTAATTCCGGTGACGTTAAAAACACTTATGGTACCGGTTCCTTTATTGTGATGAATACGGGAAAAAAGCCCAAATACTCACACAACGGCTTATTAACCACGATTGGTTATGGAATTGGTGGTCAAATTACCTACGCTTTGGAGGGATCCGTGTTTATTGCTGGTTCCGCCATCCAGTGGCTAAGGGATCGCATGCAGTTAGTTAAAACGGCTCCCGATACCGAAAATCTAGCCAACAAGTCTAATAATCACAATGAGGTTTATGTCGTCCCAGCATTCACTGGATTAGGTGCTCCATACTGGAATCCAGACGCGCGTGGTGCGGTCTTCGGTTTATCACGTGGAACCACCAAAAATGACTTTGTTAAGGCAACGTTACAGTCCATTGCCTATCAAAGTCGGGACGTTGTGGGTGCCATGGTAAATGATACTAATATGCCAGTCACCAACCTCCATGTTGATGGGGGAGCCTCGTTAAATAACTATTTAATGCAATTTCAATCCGATCTTTTAGAGACCTCAGTCGTGCGATCAAAAGACATTGAAATGACAGGACGTGGTGCCGCCTATTTAGCGGGACTAGCCATTGGATTCTGGAAGAGTATTGACGAACTTAAAAAACTTCAGCCTGAGCCAACCATTTTCAATCCCAACATGGAAAAAGATGAAGCAGAAAGCTTATATTCGGGCTGGAAACAAGCAGTTAAGGCAACTGAATCATTTAAGCCTCAGGAGAATGAAAATGAATAACTTTTCGTATAAAAACCGAAACCAAGATATTGATCAACTTAAAAATGATGATTTTGACGTCACAATCATTGGCGGTGGCATCACTGGAGCAGGCATTGCCGTTCAGGCCGCTGCTTCGGGTCTCAAAACCGCTTTAATTGATATGCAGGATTTTGCTGAAGGAACCAGTAGTCGTTCGACCAAACTCGTTCATGGGGGAATCCGCTACCTCAAGACTTTTGATATTGACGTCGTAAACGACACCGTCAAGGAACGAGCCATTGTGCAACATATCGCTCCACACATCCCTCGTCCTTCTAAAATGCTACTGCCACTTTACGATAATAAGGATGACACCTTCACCCCGTTAAGCGCAGAAGTCGCCATGGCCATTTACGATCATTTAGCCAACGTTCCAAAAGACAGTCCCTTTGCACACCAAACACTGTCAAAAGCGGATGCAGAGAAAAAATTACCCAACCTAAACCACAATCATTTAGTTGGGATGGGAGTCTATCTTGATTACAAAAATAACGATGCGCGCCTCACAATCGAAAACATTAAACAAGCAGTCAGTGATGGTGCCGTTGCCGTTAGTCACGTTAAAGCAGTCAACATCGAAAACGATCACAATCAAAAGATTGTAAACGTGATTGATAGAGAAGATAACACCGAATTTCCAATTAAATCCAAAATCGTCATCAATGCGGCAGGCCCTTGGTACGATGGCATTGTTAAAATGTTTGATTACGATCATAAGCAAAAAATCAGACCTACCAAGGGAGTTCACTTAGTAGTTGATCAAAGCAAACTTAAGGTGCCCCTCCCCGTTTACTTAGACTCTGGGTTAGACGACGGTCGGATGATTTTTATCATCCCAAGATTTGGAAAAACTTACTTTGGAACGACGGACACGGATTACGATGGTGATTACAGTAACCCAACCGTTAATCAAAAAGATGTTAACTATCTCTTAAAGACCGTTAACCAACACTTCCCAAACGCTAACTTAACGACTAACGATATAGAAGCAAGCTGGGCTGGCATTCGTCCTTTGATTGAATCCGGTGATTATAACGGGAATACCACGCACAAAAACTTAAACGACGACGATCTGCACCACTTGGACACTAAAATCAATCAATACTTTAACCGGCAGATTGACCACAACGACGTTAACAATTACGTTCATTCGGTAGTTTCAAACGACCAAAGTGCTTCAAGTGTTTCACGTGGATTTGAAATCAAACTGGTCGACGGTGTCATCAATGTCTCTGGCGGTAAATTAACCGATTACCGGCTAATGGGCGAAGACACGATGAAACTTGTCAAAAAAGAACTGGAACAAAAATTTGATCAACCTGTTTCATTAATTGACTCTAAAAATTACCAAATCTCTGGTGGCCACTTCGATTCAAACGACGTTAACGGCAACATTAAAAGTTATGCTGCCACCTTAGTCAACCGCGGCTTAAGCACCAAGGAAGCCATGGCGATTGCCAACCTGTTTGGATCAAACACTCCCTTAATCGCTAACTACGTTGCCAGTGGCGTCACTGCGCCAGGTCTAACTTTGGCAGAAACAAGTGTTCTTCACTACTCAATCGATCACGAAATGATCAGTCGTCCGATCGACTTCTTACTTAGAAGAACGAACTACCTCCTATTTGATTCCGAAAAAACCAATCAAATCGAGAGGCCGGTCATCGATGAGATGAGTCGCCAATTAGGCTGGGATCGAGCAACTAAAGAAAACATGACCAGGGAATACTTTAAGATCCGCCATCAGTCTCAATTAAAGAAACTAAAGGAGGCTAGTCTCAATGAGTAATCGAATTCCACTTATTTTAGCAAATTGGAAAATGAACAAAACCAGCAAAGATATTGAGGACTTCTTAAAATCATTAGAAGGTAAGTTGCCTGATAAAAACCTCGTTCAAGTTGGCATTGCGGCTCAAAACGTCTACCTTTATAAAATGGTTCAGTTCATTCAATCCCAAAAAGAGCCCATCGAAGTTTTTGCCGAAAATTTGCACTGGGCCGACGAAGGTCCGTACACCGGAGAAACGTCCCCGGTTGCATTATCAGACCTTGGAATCAATGGTTCTATTATTGGTCACTATGAACGCCGCAAGATGTTTAAAGAAACGAACGGTACAATTGGATTAAAAATCATGGGTAGTTTTCGCAATCACCTCACTCCGGTAGTGGCAATCTCAGAAGATACCTCAACCTATAATCCTGATGATCTGGAGATGTCACCCTTAACCGAAATTGCCGTTTCATTTGCTGGCATCAACAGAAAGGATGCTGAACATTTAGTCATCGCATACGAACCATCGTGGTCCATCGGTGCCGCTAAAACAGCCTCATTAGCGGAGATTGAACATGCAGCACGGGTGATTCGCACCTCCCTTAAGATTATTTTTGGAAATGACACTGCCGAAAAGATTAGGATTCAATACGGTGGAGCAGTCACCCCAGAAAATGCCAAAGCCATTTTTTCATCACCAAATATCGACGGACTGTTGATTGGAAGAGCCTCATTATCTTCAGATACCTTTCTTAAAATCATCAATGACGTGGCCGAAGTTCAAAGAGGAACCTAATAATGAAATTAAAAATCTTTGGTGAACTGGTTGGGACTGCCTTATTAATCTATTTAGGAACAGGCCTCATCATTTTCAGCGGACCGTACGCTGACCAGTTAGGTCCGTCGGTTGGATGGGGTCTCACCTTATCCATTCTGGTTTATGCCACTGGACCACTTTCAGGAGCTCATCTAAATCCAGCCGTAACCCTTACCATGTATTTAACTAAAAGAATGCCCGGAAAAGAGGCGATTATTTATGTAATTAGTCAACTAGTCGGCGGTCTCTTAGGTGAAATTTGTGTCGTTTTAACCTACGTCTCACTGCTTAACAAGACTGGTGAAAGTTGGAACAAGGAAGTTAGCACTAATTATTTAGGTGGAACGGTCTTCCCCCACATCTCCGCTCCAATTGCTTTCTTCACCGAAGTTCTACTGACCACCACTTTGTTAATTGTGATCCTAGTCTTAAACCATTCTAAAACAAATATGTATGCCATTCAGTCACCAATTGCCGTCGGCTTTACCATCTTTGTTTTGGTAATTGTTGGTGGTAAGTTAACCGGCGCTTCAATGAATCCCGTC
Organism: Fructilactobacillus sp. X3R5C2; assembly: GCF_059901175.1. Classification (NCBI taxonomy): domain Bacteria; kingdom Bacillati; phylum Bacillota; class Bacilli; order Lactobacillales; family Lactobacillaceae; genus Fructilactobacillus; species Fructilactobacillus sp. X3R5C2. Next base: position 203,756 of record NZ_JBWXVC010000001.1, on the reverse strand, counting down.
CGATCATTGTTCCCCGCTATTTTTGCTGGCGGATTAGCATTAAAATCACTATGGCTTTATCTAACAGCACCACTTGTCGGTTCGATTCTGGCAGCCTTAATAAACCAATACATTATTTCAGACCGAAGCGAACGAATTTAGTATTATAAATAAAAAAGCTCCCAAACCGGAGCTTTTAAATCAAACCGTACCCACAGGGGCTCGTCTTTAACGACGGGTCCCTTTTGTTGTCAATACCATCAACGTAAAGAGTCCTTACCATTTTTCGGGACTCCAACTTCTCCCATCAATTTCATTTTCAGCCTGCTCATTTCTTTTGGCCTGTTCTTTAACTAACTGTTTACATCCATATAACAGTGCACGATTAATAAATGACGTCTGGGTCTTAATTAATTCATTAATCTTATTAGTCGTCCATTCTTCGTTATCATCCATAATTAGTCTTCCTCCTGATTCCGAATTAGGTTAATTTGTTCCTTTAAGTCATTTAAATTATCTTGACTGGTTTCCACTTCTTTAATAATTAAATCCAGATCCTGCTTATGTGATTTCATACTTCCAGTTGCCAATTTCTTTAGTTGAAAAGCCATCCACGTCTCACGTTCGTTAAAGTTAAAGGGATACTTAGCTGTCAAATACATCTGGTAGTCAACAAGCAACTTTTTTTTCTCATCATCCGACATGTACCCAAATTGCGAAATCACAAGTGGTGTCATAAACTTCATACCTGCTTGTCTAGCAAGGGCTTCGTATGGTGTCATAATTTGAGAAATACTAAAGGATTGACTAGCACCCACCGCAAACGATGATTTAGGGTAGCCCACACTCGTCACGATTCCGAGTTTCTTGCCCTTTAAACGGCCATCTTCATTAGCGTACGTGTAGGCCCGACTTAAGACCTCATCCTCCCAAACTTTAAGCGATGAGGGGGCACTATACCAATAAAGTGGAAACTGAAAAATGATCCGATCAGCCTTATTTAAGAGGTCACGCTCAGCTTGCACGTCAATTGGATCACTTCCATATATTTCATCTAAACAGTGCCATGTAACATCGGCTAAATCAGCTTGACTGGTTCTTAGAAATTCCTGGGTAATTGAGTCCTGAAACTTGGGGTGTGAAACGATTATTAATGTTTTCATGCCTTCATCTTCTTTTAATTGATTAATATAAGTCTATCATATTGACATCAGTAGAATTTATGTTATATTTAAATAGATGTGTGAATGGTTTCGAGTTTCTAAGGTTTCTTGTTTTGTATTATTATGAAATGACTTCCTTTTAAGATTCAAACTAAGCAACACTGAAAAATTTATTGCGCTATGCGCTAGGAGGTTTCATATTATGAAACAAGGTACTGTTAAATGGTTTAACGCTGACAAGGGTTATGGTTTTATTACTACTGATGATGGTGATGTATTCGTACATTACTCAGCTATCAACAAGGATGGCTTCAAGACCCTTGACGAAGGCGAAAAGGTTACTTTGGACGTTGAAGAAGGAGACCGTGGTCCCCAAGCTGCTAACGTTACTCCAATGGACTAATTTTAGCCAAACAAAAAGAGTTCTGCAATCGCAGAGCTCTTTTTTTATACATATTTTTAAATTAAAAAACTAGTTAACCTTAAAGTTCATGTACTTCGATGCAAAGATGACCAATTCTTCAACGGGCTCTTCCATCCCGTCTTCTGTCCACGTTAGTAAAACTTCAGTTAAACCACCTGAAATCAACGAAATTAGCATTTTCGATGAATTGGCGCGCAACTCTAATATATCGTCGTCAACCAGATTCGTAATGTATTTTTTTAAGATTTTAAGTAACAAATAAGACAGATCATTATCAACGATTACATCCATCATCCGCTTATTCTCTTTAATAATCGTAAAGAAAGTCGTTGCTAGGCCGTTAAAATTAGAGACCTTTTGCGCTAATAAACGATTAATAAAGGTTGAAAAGGTCTCCTGAAATTGACCAACGATGACGTCTTCCTTGGTATGGAAGTTACGATAAAACGTCATCCGGGAAACCCCAACGTGTTTGGAAATGTCTTTCACCGTAATTTCTTGATAAGACTTAGTTTGGAGCATCTCAAACGTTCCTTCAATTATTCTCTTTTTGGCTGTTTCTTTTTTTGCCATATTTTCACCATTCGACCATAAACATGAGAGATTAACTTGGCAAATAAATAAGCGTGAAGAATGTTCTCCTCACACTTATTTATTTTTTAACGAGTCAAGTTGCGTTTGCAATTCATGATACTGATTTGATAATTCCATGTATTCAGTACTCATTTTATTATATTTATTTTCATACTGAGTAGCTCGATCGAGAGCATTTTTTAATTCGTCTTGAAACTGGACCACCTGTGACTTCAAATCACTAGTGCTCTTATCTGAAATGTCAGTACCACTTGTCAAAGCTTGAATTTTACTTTTAAGCTCTTTATTACGAGCCAATAAATCTTTGACCTGTTGTTTCAAATCTGAATCAACCATTATACTCACTTCCTAGACAATTGCATTTTAGTTGAAACCGCAGCACCTTGCAATTAAATTACTAAAATTTACTAAGTTAACGGTTTCAAGATGGGTGCAATCATTGCTCTGGCTGATTTACTCAATTGAAGTTTCTTATTGTGCATTAGCTGATGAACTCGAAAAAGGTTATTTTCACGCTGTTGCCAGTCTTTGACTGGTAGAGCGCCTTGCTTGTTTAATACTTTAATATTCATAAGCAATCCCTCCAAATACAAAATCAACTTAAATGATTAGTTCAAGTTAACAAGAATTATAATACATATTTCAAAATTAGTCATCTCTTGTAATTTATTGCCCGTATCAATACGTTTGTGCCGCCCAGCCCTTACAATCCTGTATGCAATAAGTTATAATACAAATATCAAATTAAGAAGGAAGTCTATTCAATGAGTAATTCTACCCAATCAGGCAATACTGCCGCACCACAAATGACTTGGTACGGTAAAACATTTAATATATTACTTAAAGTTTTAATGTCGTTTGTTGGTATCACCATGTTATCACTTGGTGCCACGTTACTTCGATCAAGCAAGATTTTAGGTCTTGATCCTTTTACTGCCGTTAATATTGGTATGTCAAACCATCTGCACATGTCACTTGGTTTGTACCAGTTACTGGCTAACCTGGTAATCTTCGTGTTTGTCTTGTTCCTTGACCGTCACATGATCGGAATTGGAACCATCATGAACATGGTGCTAGTTGGATTTGAGATTCAAATTTTCACTCAATTTTACCAACAAATCTTCCCGTCGGGGATTAACTTCTTCGTAATCGTTGCTAATGCCTTCTTGGGACTAATCCTATTTACGGCTGGTAGTTCAATCTACATGGCTCCTAATCTTGGTGTTGCCCCCTATGATGCCATTGCTCCAATTGTATCATCACGACTACACATCAAGTACAAGACGGCTCGTGTGATCCAAGATATCCTCTTCTTGATTGCCGCTGTCCTTGCTGGTGGCCCCGTTGGATTTGCATCAATCATCGTCGCCTTCTTTGCCGGTCCACTAATTTCCTACTGGAACAAACACATTAGTGACCCCATTGTTAACGGAATTGACGACTTCAGTGAACAGCCAACGGTTAAACACGCCGCTAGTACGATTTCTAAGGCGACGTTATCTGGGTACCATTATCTAACCCATGCTTATAACGCCACTTTAAACGTTCAGATGAACTTATCAGGGTACACTAATCAACAGTTAGGGACTCGTCTTCACGACGCCCAAACGAACATGGAAGACTCACAGAAGGCTTACAATGCTTACCGGACCCAGTACAGAATGTTGATGGCAGAAATGATGAAACGAAGCAAAAACGGTAACGTTAATCCACAATCAACTGGTAGTACTACTGATGGTGCTCCGCAAAATTCAAAAGATTCTGATGCCAATAATAATAATCTCAATGATTCCAAAAAGTAATTAAATACCCAAAAGGTCCAGCAATAACGGAGACGTTAGTTGCTGGACCTTTTTTTATTTATAATCTTGATCATTGTTCGCGCTTATAATTAGTCATTTTTAATGGCTCAACCCATTTATCAAAGTTATCACCAGTGACGTATCCTGAATCAATGGCCGCCTGTCTAAGATTCGTCTTTCCCTTTAAAGCAGCATTGGCAATTTCAGCTGCTCGATGATAGCCAATGTGTGGTGACAATGCCGTTACCGTCATCAAAGAATTATGGACCAACTCCTCCATGCGATCTTGGTTGACTTCAATCCCTTTGACCATCAAGTCCGTAAAGTGGCTTAAGATGCCTGTCAGTGACTGAACGGAATCAAGAAAACAGGATATGATAATTGGCTTATAGACATTCATTTCAAAGTTTCCCTGGGTGTTAGCAACTTCGATGGTCGTATCATTTCCCATGATGCGCGCTACTACCATATCCATGGCTTCACCCTGAGTCGGGTTCACCTTGCCAGGCATAATCGATGACCCAGGTTCATTAGCGGGAATTTTAATCTCACCGTAACCAGCTCTAGGACCACTCGCTAGAAATTTAATGTCATTGGCAATTTTCATCAGATCAGTTGCAAGCGTCCGCACAGCCCCATGCGTCATGGTAATGGCCGAATGGGAAGCTAATCCATAAAATTTATTTTCAACTTCAAACGGCTCATGATACTTATTACCCAGGGTTTGAACCATTTCCTTATCAAAGTCTTCCGTCGTATTAAGGCCGGTCCCGACTGCTGTTCCACCAATTGGTAGCCCCAGTAGTGACTTCGAATTGTCCCTCACAAAATCAAGGTCGTGTTGAATGGTGCTAGCCCATCCCGACACTTCCTGTCCAAACGTCATCGGAGTGGCGTCCTGTAAATGAGTGCGCCCAATCTTAACCACATCCCAATACTTTTTCTGTAAGTGATGCATAACATTAATCAAATGCTCCAACTCAGGTAACAGCTGATTGATGGCAACCAGACTTGCAATGTTCATTGCCGTTGGAAACGTATCATTTGAACTCTGGGAATGATTAACATCATCATTTGGTAAAACATTAATCTTTGGATTAATCTGATTAGCAACGTGGGCAATCACCTCGTTCACGTTCATGTTAGTCTGAGTTCCCGATCCAGTTTGGTAAATGTGTAACGGGAAGTTTTGCATTAATTGATTATCGGAAAGACTCAATAGTTTTTGGGCACCCTGCTCAATCAACTCACCCTTTTTTCGATCGATGGTGTCTTGTTTGATGCTCACCTCGGCAGCACTTGCTTTAATGTTTATGAGAGCGCGAATTACCAATACTGGTAACTTGGGACCGACAGGAAAATTATGCCGGCTCCGCTCGGTTTGAGCACCCCACAAAGCATCCTTTGGCACCTTGACGTCTCCAAGCGTGTCACTTTCAATTCGATAATCAGACATTTTGTCATCTCCTAATTAAATATTGGGTACGACTTATCTGCTTAAGACCTGACTTTTTTCTAGTAAACGACTGATGAAATAAGTCAGCACTCCACTGAATAAGAAGACCGATACAAGCCGGGTTAGAAACAGTAGGAGTAAAAATCCAAAATGATAATTTGCGTATCCACTTTTGATCATATCCCAAGCAAACGTAATTACCGTGGTGGTAATCGTCGTACTTATGATTCCTAACCAATCATAATGTTTATATCCCAATACGGCAAATCCTAACTCAGACGATAGTCCTTGAATTAAGCCGGATAACAAATCAGCAATTCCCCACTGACTGCCAAGGATCATCTCGACGAAGGCTCCCAGTAACTCACCAAGGGTAGCGGAAAATGGGATGCGAATGATAAACGCTGCTAACGGTCCAGCAAGCGTCCATAATCCAAAGGTGGCTTCGTTTGCAAACGGCTGCAATCCAAATGGTGTCAGTGCCGCAGCTAAGATATTATAGAGAAATGAAGTTCCCCAAAAAATCACTCCACAAAAAGCACCAATCAATGTAACTAAAATAATGTCCTTTAAATGCCATTCTCTCAAAATTTTCATGTGATCTCCTCCAATAAAAAAAGTTCCTGGATCTACCCCGGGAACTTCAACACATGATTAAAAATGACACTTGTAGTGTAGTCGGATCCCTTCGCAGGTCTTAACCTGATCAGGTTCAATGGGTATTATCTCAGCCTTTCGGCACCCCAGAATTATATAATTCACTTTAATAATATACTGATTGAATGGTAAAAGCAATCAAAATCAAAATGGAGATGCATTAATGCATCTCCATTTAACCTATTCTAATCCGACCCGTTTGAAAATATCATCAACGTGTCTAAGGTGGTAATGATAATCAAACGCATCGTTAATCTCTTGGTCAGACAACCGTTCATTAATCTGATCGTTAGCTTTAACTAACTTTTCAAATGACTCGCGGTTTTCCCATGACTGAGCCGTCAGTGGTTGAACTAAGTCGTACGCTTCTTCCCGACTCATGCCTTTATCAATTAGTTTTAGCATTACTCGTTGACTGTAAATTAGGCCATAAGTTAGATTCATATTTTCCTTCATCCGCTTTGGGAACACGTCTAGATTTGAAAGAATGTTGTTGAAACGATGGAGCATGTAATCTAAGAGCGTGGTACTCTCTGGTAGAATAATTCGCTCAGCCGAAGAATGGGAAATATCACGCTCATGCCACAAAGAAACGTTCTCGTAGGCAGTGGTGATTAGTCCACGCATCGTTCTGGCCAACCCACAAATGTTTTCTGATCCAATTGGGTTCCGTTTATGTGGCATTGCTGAAGAACCCTTTTGACCAGGATTAAAATGCTCTTCTACTTCATGAATCTCAGAACGTTGCAAACCACGGATCTCCGTTGCAAAATTTTCAAGACTAGTGGCAATCAACGCCAAAGTGGCGATATATTCGGCATGCAAATCACGAGGTAAGACTTGACTAGTGATTTCTTGGGCTCGTAGTCCTAATTTATTACATACGTAAGCCTCTACCTGAGGATCGATGTTAGCAAACGTCCCAACGGCTCCAGAAATTTTCCCGGCTTCCACTCCGGCAGCTGCTTCGTTAAATCGTTTTAGGTTTCGTTTCATTTCTGAATACCAACGTGCCATCTTTAAGCCAAAAGTCATTGGTTCCGCCTGAACCCCATGGGTTCTTCCGATTTCAACCGTATCCTTATATTTTAAGGCTTTCTGCTTAATGGTATCCATTAAAGTTAAAATATCCTGACGAAGAATCTCGTCAGCCTGCTTTAGTCTAAGTCCCTGAGCGGTATCGACAACATCAGTACTAGTAACGCCGTAATGGATCCACTTTTTTTCGGGGCCAAGCGACTCCGAAACATCGCGGGTAAAAGCCACCACATCATGGTGAGTTTCCGATTCAATCTGTGCAATGCGGTCCACGTCAAAGGTCGCGTTTCTTTTAATGGCAATAATGTCAGCATCTGGAATCTTACCTAACTTATTCCATGCTTCATCAATCGCAATCTCAACTTCAAGCCATGTCTGATACTGATTCTGCTTACTCCAAATTCGCTTCATTGGTGCTCTTGTATAACGATCAATCATTTCATTCACCTCATTATAATTACAGGATAATCTTACATAATGTTTTCTTTTCAGTCAAATCAACGCCGCTACTACTTTATTATAATTCTAATATTCAATAAAACACGAACATTATTTTTAACAATATTTTGAACGTTCTTGATTTTTCCATATGTGATTGGTAAACTGTTCTTGGTAAAAAAATTCATTTACGAGGTGCTATTTATGTCTGTAACAGTTGTTGTTGGTAGTCAATGGGGCGATGAGGGCAAAGGAAAGATTGTCGATACCCTAAGTGCTGACGCGGATATCATTGCTAGATATCAGGGCGGTGACAATGCGGGTCACACCATTGTGTATAACAATCAAAATTTTCACGTTCAACTCGTTCCGTCCGGAATTTTCTATTCTGACAAGTTGGCAGTAATTGGAAACGGCGTTGTTTTGAACCCCAAGTCACTATTTAAAGAAGTCGACTATCTAAACAAACATGGTGTTTCTACCGACAACCTCCGTGTATCATCTCGTGCTCAAGTCATCATGCCATACCATCCTCTTTTTGATAAGCTTCAAGAGGAACACAAACATCATAAGATCGGGACGACTCAGAAGGGAATTGGCCCTGCTTACATGGACAAGGTTGCTAGGGTTGGAATTCGGGTGGCCGATTTAATTGATCCAGTAACTTTCAAGAAGCGTTTGAAAGACGTCTTGGCTGAAAAGAACGAAATTTTGGTTAAACTATACAACCATGAGCCCCTTAATTTTGAAGAAATCTATAATGAATACGTCCAGTTAGGGAAACGATTAAAACCATACGTAACCGAAACCTCCGTTCTTTTAAACGATGAAATCGATCATAACCAAAACGTCCTGTTTGAAGGTGCTCAAGGAATTATGTTAGACGTTGACCATGGGACATATCCCTACGTCACTTCTTCGAACCCCGTTGCCGGAGGCGCTGCCGTTGGTGCTGGGATTGGACCCAGCAAGATTGATCGGGTCATTGGAACTTGTAAAGCCTATACTTCACGTGTCGGTGAGGGACCATTTCCAACGGAACTACTAGACGAGACCGGTAACTACATCAGAGAAACCGCCCATGAGTACGGGGTTGTGACCAAGCGTCCCAGACGAATCGGTTGGTTTGACAGCGTTGCCTTAAGACACGCTCGTCGTGTTTCTGGTCTAACCCACCTAGCCTTAAACTGTCTGGATGTTTTTGACGGATTAAAAGAAATTAAGATTTGTACCGCATATGAACTAGACGGTAAGAAAATCACTTATTACCCCGCTAACTTGGATATCTTGGACAAGTGCAAACCGGTCTACGAAACGCTCCAGGGATGGAACGAGGATATCACTAATTGTGATACTTACGACAAGCTTCCTAAAAACGCCCAAAAGTTTCTTGACCGGGTTTCAGAACTTGTAGGTATCCCGTTAGTCACTTTCTCAACTGGTCCCAAGCGAGAACAGACCCATCAAATGTAAAAAATAAGACCCTGGATAAAATCCAGGGTCTTTTTATGTCAACTCTTATACATAACGTAATTCTTTGGACGTGTGAGTAAATGGTTCATTTCCATCCTTGGTTAAGTGGATGCAATCTTCAATTCGAACCCCAGCTACGCCAGGAATGTAGATACCCGGTTCAATTGAAAAGCACATGCCTTCCCTTAAAATCATCTTATTGCCCTCCATGATTGAAGGGAATTCATGCTCACCCATCCCCATGCCGTGGCCTAAACGGTGGATGAAGTATTTACCATAACCAGCCTTGTCAATGATATCTCTTGCAACCGCATCCAGGTCTTCGGCCCGAATACCTGGTTTAGCAGCAGATTGGGCAGCTAACTGAGCTTCCAAACAAACGTCATAAATCTCTTTTTGTTTGGCCGGAATTTTATCACCAACAGCGACCGTCCGGGAAGCATCAGAGATGTAGCCATTATGAACCGTTCCTAAATCAAATAATAACAGGTTATCGTTCTTAATCTTGTTCATGTCAGTAGCACCATGTGGTTCCGCCGCGTGAGGTCCAGTCTGAACCAGAGTATCAAAACTCATGTTCATAACCCCTCTGATTTTTTCCTGGTACTCAATCTCAGCAGCCACTTCTGCCTCCGTTTTACCGGCTTTAGTGGTCTCAAAACCAACTTGAAAAGCAAAGTCGGCTTCTTTTCCAGCAGCGTCTAACTGTTCAATCTCATATGGCGTCTTAATTACCCGCAGTTCACTAACTTCTGGAGCCACGTTAGTGCTAAAGTCAGCCTTCGGAAATTCAGCTTGAAGCTGTTGATAACGACTAATGACCAAGTTGTCGTCTTCAATCCCAAATCGCTTGGGATCAGGAGTTACATCACGAATGTGCTTGGCGATCAGTTTAAAGGGATCTTCATGGTCTAAGTAACCATAAACGGGATACTTCCATCCTGACTCCTTTATGGCTTCCACTTCGAGTTCTGGTGCAAACAGAAATGGTTCCGCATCAGGAAAAATAAAAAGTGCCAACACCCGTTCAACGGGATCACTACCAAAACCAGTAAAGTACTTAATATCCTCAAAATTACTGATGTAAGCAACATCAAGCTTCTTTTGGTTAACGTAGTCTCTCATTTCATTTAATTTAACCATAATAAGACCTCCTGAATTTGTTGCTAATTTTAGCATACAATTAAATTTAATCAACACAAAAAGAAAAACCTAACATTAATCGTCAGATTTCATCTTCCTAATATGTCTGGTCACATTCGGATCCAGGTTTAACGTTTGCTGGTCTCGTGTCTTTAACAAAAGGTGCCCACGTTCGTCGATTCCCGCCAATTTTCCAGTGATTTCATTATCATGATTGATAAGGGAAACTTGTTTGTTAAGCCACAGCAGCCGCTTAGTATATTGATTAATAATCCGATCATCGTCCCACTCGCGATAGACCTCGTACAAATGGTCATAAACCGAAGCAATTAACTGGTTCCTTTTAAGTGGTGGTACCACGTTTAAACTCCCCACCATTTGGTCACCATTACGTGAAAACGGCATGATCCCAATATCGAGGCCGATGCCCATGATAAAGTTCTCGGGCTCGTTATCTTCGTTACTCTGAATTTCAGTTAAAATCCCACAGACCTTACTGTCATCGTGATACACGTCATTGACCCATTTCAATTGAGTATCGATGTTGTAGACCCGTTTAATGGCGTCCGTAACGGCAACCCCAATCCCAAGTGTTAAAACGCCTGGATTATCAAGATACCTTGGTTGGGCCTGAAACACCACCGTAAAATAAACCCCGTTGTTTGCAGGAGAATAAAAATGATGACCATTTTGGCCCTTCCCCTTCGTCTGTTCGTTAGCAATGATCATGCCAGGACGATGCCAGACTTCAACTTGAGCCTCTTCGTTAGTCGACGGTAACTGGTCATAAACCTCGATTTGATCAATGGGATTACTAATTAAGCTATGAATTACGCGTGCATTTAAAATATCGTTCATGATTTATTCACTCACCTGGGTAGCAAGAGTCCCAATGTACTTCCATCCCACGTCCAAAAAGTTAATCTGGTACAAATCATCGTTTCTTCTAGCACTTTCCATGTGAGGTAATGAAACCTCAACGGACTTGGGTTTTCCGATCAATCCGACTCCCTGAAGTTTTAAGACCGCTTCCTTGATGGTCCATAATCTTAAGGCTTGTTCACCTTGCCGTTCGCCCTTTAAATTCTTTAAGTAATCAAGTTCTGCTGGGGTGAAAGCCTTGGTAATCCTGGTGTAGTCATAAGGACGAATCTGTTCTAAGTCAACTCCAATTGGTTGATCAGAAATTACCACCAAAACCGCGTCATGAGAGTGAGCAATGTTAAAATGATAGCCATTTGGCACAAAATAGGGTTTCCCGTAATGTCCAAAATCAATGTCAACGTTTTTAATGGCGTCTTGTACTGGCATCCCCACCAGTTTAGCTAACAAAACCCTTCCAACAAGCGTCTGTTGCTTTTTGGGCTTATCGGTGATTTCTAAGTCTTGGTAGTATGGTTGAAATGCTTTTGTGGTGATCGAATCACTTAAAAATTTAATCATGCTAATTCCTCATTTTCATTTTATTAGACCTGATTGGGTCCGAGAGATAAAAAATAAGAGTCTCACTATTTTCAACAGATACAATAGTAACACTCTCATACATCTTGGTCATTGACTAAAAATTACGGTACCTAGCAAACCGCTTCTTAAGCATCTCATCCTTTGGCATCGCATTTAGTTCTTTAATTTTTTTCACCAAATCACCACGAAACCGTTCAAAACCATCGGCGGTATTTACTTCAGGAATAATTCGATCAATGATTCCTTCTTTTAGTAGGTCATCTGGAGTCAACTTCATGACTGAAGCAGCTTCTTTCATCCGACTAGCATCTTTCCACAAAATGGTGGCATATCCTTCTGGAGAAAGAACCGAATAGATACTATCCTCAAAAGCCCAGACGCAGTCACCAACAGCTAATGCCAGGGCACCACCACTGCCACCTTCACCAACAATCACACTTACGTAAGGAACTTTCAGTTGCATTCCCTGTAAGATTAATTGCGCAATCGTATAGCCAATCCCGTGGTACTCGGCTTCTACACCAGGATAAGCTCCAGGAGTATTAATCAAGGTAACAATTGGACGATTGAATTTTTCGGCCTGCTTCATCAATCGCAGCGCTTTGCGGTATCCGTCAGGCTCAGCCGAACCAAAGTGCCTTTCGATGTTGGAATTTAGATCCGAGCCCTTTCTAATCCCAATCAACGTCGTCGGAATTTCATCAAGGGTTCCAATCCCAGCGTATACGGCGGGGTCATCACCGTAAGCCCGATCACCATGCAGTTCCATAAAATCTTCGGTAATTCCGTTAATGAGGTCATCAACCCCAATCTTACCCGCAGCTCTAGCATTTATAACTCTATCCCATGCGGTTGGTTTACTCATCATTATCACCTACCCGATGCCACTTTAGAATTTTATTAAGTGTCTCTTTTAGATCGCGTCGTCTCACGACCCCATCCAAAAACCCATTTTTAAGTAATGTCTCTGATCGTTGAAAGTCTTTTGGTGGGCGCTGTTGAATCGTCTTTTCAATCACCCGACGTCCCGCAAAACCAATCAAAGCGTGGGGCTCTGACAAAATAATGTCTCCCTGCATTGCAAAACTGGCAGTCACCCCACCAGTAGTGGGATCACAGGGAACACTGACGTACAGTAAGCCCGCTTTACTGTGTTGCGCAACCGCTTCAGACACTTTGGCCATCTGCATCAGGGAATGAATCCCCTCTTGCATCCGGGCTCCTCCAGAAGCAGTAAACACAATCACGGGAAGCTTCTTTTTCGTTGCCGTTTCAAACAGTCGTGCCAGAATCTCACCCGTTGCCGTCCCAAGGCTTGCCATTACAAAGCGCCAGTCCATCGCAGCCATCGCTACCTGATTTCCATCAATGGTACCAATCCCAGACAAAACACTCTCATTTAGACCAGTCACCGCGCGTGCCTTCTTCAATTTAGCTACGTACTTTTCGTCGTTAAATTTTTTGGAAGCCTTCAAATCGGTATTAATGGGTTCAAAATCATCACACATTAACTCAATGCGTTCTTTAGCTCCAATTCGGAAGGCGTAGTGACAATTGGGACACTCTTTATATCTTCCCAAGTCTTTCTTGTAGAAACTTTTCTGACAGATTGGACATTTGACCCAGATGTGATCGGGGATTTGATCCATTCGCTGACTTAACTCTTTTTGACTAATACTTTCAAACCGTTTGCTCGTCATACTGCTTCATCCATTCTTTTAAGAACGTACTCTCAATGTAATTATTGTTAAAATCACCGGTCAAAAAATGCTGATCAGAGATCAGACCCATCAAGAAATCACGATTTGTAGTAACACCACTAACAACCAATTCTTTCAAAATCTGTTTCATCTCTAAAACGGCTTTGCGTTTAGTTGGTTGGTGCACAATGATTTTGGCAATCATCGAATCATAATATGGTGAAATCATGTCACCAGCTTCCACTCCGGAATCAACCCGGATGGAATCTGATTCAGTTGGAAATTTCATCTGACGCAATTGACCTGGTGCCGGAGCAAAATTATTGCTAGGATCCTCGGCATCGATCCGACATTCAAGTGAGTAACCCTTGACCGCACAGTCTTGCTGATTAAATGGCAGATTTTGACCCTCCGCCACTAAAATCTGAGCCTTAATAATCTCTACTCCAGTAACCTCTTCGGTAACGGTATATTCAACTTGAAGCCTCGTATTCATTTCCATAAAATAAAAATGTTCTTCTTTATCCATCAAAAATTCGAAGGTTCCGGTATTAGTGTAGCCAATTCCCCTAGCGGCTTTAGCCACGGTCTGTCCAAGTTCTTGGCGTTTTTCAGGCGTAATTTTTAAACATGGACTTTCTTCGATTATTTTTTGATGATTACGCTGCATTGAGCAGTCTCGTTCCGGAAAGTAGACCACGTGCCCGTGTTCATCGGCGATGACTTGCATTTCAATGTGTTTGGCATCATTTAAATCTTTTTCCATGTAAAGCCGGTCATCCCCAAATGAAAGTTTGGCTTCACGCTTCGTATCACTAAAGGCTTTTTTTAATTCAGATTCACTAGTAACTTTTCGAATTCCCTTACCGCCACCACCGGCAGCAGCCTTTAACATCACGGGATAACCAGTTTTTTGGGCCACTTCTTTAGCCTGGTCGTAAGTATCAACAAACCCATCGCTACCAGGAATTATCGGAACGCCATTCTTTTTCATGGCTTCTTTGGCATTACCCTTATTCCCCATCAGATTAATTACTGAAGCGGTGGGACCAATAAATTTAATTCCGCACTGTTCACATAATTCAGCAAAATCAGCATTTTCAGACAAAAAGCCATACCCGGGATGGAGCGCATCACATCCGCAAAGAACCGCGGAATCAATAATTGCTGCCATGTTTAGGTATGACTCATCTGGAAACGGTCCACCAATACATACGGATTCGTCAGCTAATTTTACGAATAAACTATCAGCATCAGCGGTTGAATAAACCGCCACCGCCTTGATATTCATTTCGTGAAGTGCACGGATGATCTGAACTGCGATCTCACCGCGGTTTGCAACCAGCACTTTTTTAAACATTAAATCACCTTTTTAAACTAATATGAATTGAGCTTTCTAGTCTTCCTTAATTTCAAAAATCGGTTCATTGTATTCCACCATCGAACCACTTTCAGGCATTCGTTTAACGATGGTCCCACTCACTGGACTTTTAACCTCATTAACCAACTTCATGGCTTCAATTACACAAACGGTCTCACCCTTTTTAACATGATCACCATCTTGCTTAAAGTCGGCCTTTTCTGGGCTTGGAGCGTAATAAAGAATTCCAACCATTGGAGCTTTCAATTGATAATTATCGGAGTCGTCAGTTGCATCAATTGACGCAGATTCAAGTTGAGCCGGCTTTCTGGATTCATTAACTGACTCACTTGCATGCAAGCTGTCGTGATCAGGAATTTTGGATAAGTAAACGGCCCCTTCATTCTGATTAATCTTAATTTCTTGTAAACTCGATTGCTCAAATTTATCAATTAATTTTTCAATATCTTGTTCATTCACTAATCTTCATTCCACTTCTTCATTGCAATTACCGCATTGTGACCACCAAAGCCAAAGGCATTACTAATTGCAGTATTAACGGGCGCCTTTTTGTTATCTTCATTGACCAAATCAACGTGAATCTCAGGATCCTTATGCTTCATCCCCACGTTAACCGGCATCTGATCATTTTGAAGGGCAGCAACTAAAGCAACCGCTTCAAGTCCACCGGCGGCACCTAGGGAGTGTCCCACCATTCCTTTAATGGAACTAACCTTGACGTGATCGTTATCCTTAAACAACTTTTCAATCGCACCAGCTTCAGCAACATCATTAGCGTGAGTGCTGGTACCGTGCGCATTAACGTAATCAAGTTCACTAGTTTTAATGTGACCTTCATCAATGGCTTCCTTCATGGCTCTAATGGCACCTTTTCCAGAGGGGTTCGGAGCAGTCATATGATAAGCATCGCTGGTAGCACCGTATCCAACCACTTCGGCCAAAATATTAGCACCACGTGCTTTAGCATGGTCATAATCCTCAAGTACAAGAGTACCAGCCCCTTCTCCCATGACAAAGCCATTGCGGTCTTTATCAAATGGCATTGAGGCATCTTCTACTTTTTCAGCGGTTGAAAGAGCTGTCAATTTAGCAAATCCAGCAATTCCAATCTCGGTGATGGCAGCTTCAGTTCCACCAGCAATCATCATCTTGGCTTTCCCTTGTTTAATTAGTTCAAAGGCGTTTCCAATGGCATTATTAGCTGAAGCACAAGCCGTCACAATGGTCTGAGACGTGTTTTCCGCATCAAAGTACATGGAAACATTTCCAGCTGCCATGTTAGCAATGGCTTTAGGAACAAAAAGTGGTGAAACTCGCTTTGGTCCCTTTTCGTGCATCTTGATGATGTCACTCTCAATGGTAGTAAGACCACCAATTCCATTTCCGTACATGACACCAAGGTCCTCAGGTTCGTAATCACCCTGTTTCAGGCCAGCTTGATCCATGGCCTCTTTAGCACTGTACAAAGCGTACTGTGAAAAAAGATCAATTCGTTTGTAGGCACGTTTATCTAAACGCTTGCTTGGATCAAAGTCTTTAACTTCAGCAGCTACCGTTACACCCGTGTTACTAGCATCAAATTTGGTAATTGGTGCAATGCCCACTTTAGAGTTAAACAAATTGTTGGAAAAGGTTTCGGCATCATTTCCGATGGGGGTGACAGCTCCCATCCCTGTTACAACTACTCGATTACTCAAATGATTTCCTCCTGTTCAAATAAATAATTTTACTGATTATTTATCGTTCTCCGCAATCTTCTTTTGAATGTAGTCAACTAATTGTTGGACGGTGTTGATGTCTTCATCACTTTCAATTTCGATGTCATATTCATTTTCAAGTCCGTCAACCACTTCAAAAAAGTCAAGACTATCAATATCAACGTCTTCCTTAAGATTAGTGTCCATCTTGATGTCTGATGCTGGTACATCAGTTTGTTTTGCGATTAAGTCCTTGATTTTGTTAAAAATTTCGTTTTGATCTGCCATAATTTATCACTCCATAATATTTTTTGTATTTAGTATCTAATTACTACGGTTCCAATGGTTAATCCACCACCAAAACCGGTTAAAACAAGGTTGTCACCACGGTTAATCTGATGCTCCTCTACCATTTCACTAAGTAGCAATGGTTCGCTCGCCGCAGCGGTATTGCCATACTTATTGATATTAACGGGAAACTTTTCCATCGATAAATCTAATTTGTTAGCAATACTTTTAATAATTCGTTCATTTGCTTGATGAACGATAAAGTACTTCACATCACTTAAGCCAATGTTTGCCTTTGAAAGCGCCAGTTTGATGGATTCTGGAACCCTTTGAGTAGCAAAACGATATACTTCATGACCATCCATCTTGAAATACGGCTGGTGTGTATCATCAGCGAAGTGCCCAGCCGTTAGCGAATTACCAAGTTCTCCAACTGTTTCTAAGTCACTAGCAAGTACCTCTGACTCACTTCCATCATTGGTAGCTAGAATTCCCGCAGCACCATCCCCAAACAGGACCGCCGTTGAACGGTCCGACCAATCAATGTATTTGCTTAGCTTCTCACCGCCAATTAAAATGCCCTTTGCATGCGGCTTATTTGCAAGCAACGCATTCAAGACGTAAATTCCGTAAGCAAATCCGGAACAAGCGGCGTTTAGATCAAAGGCAATTGCATTGTCGGCATGAAGATTTCCTTGAACCGCTGCTGCAGTTGAGGGAGTTTGAAAGTCTGATGACATGGTGGCTACGATGATGAAATCAACGTCACTTGCAGAAATATTGGCCTTATTAATGAGCTTAGTTGCAACATCAGTACACATGGAAGTATTAGTCTCTGACTTAGAAATGTGACGGGCGTGAATACCGGTCCGTCGTTTGATCCACTCATCAGAGGTATCCATGATTTTAGTTAAATCATGATTAGTAACAACATTATTGGGCGTTGACCTTGCCGTTTCTAAGATTGAAAAACTACCCATTTGCGACTCCTATTACCTATTTTATTGTTCTCTTTCCTTGTTACTTACGATAAAGGTCAACTGAGCGTCACAAGCCTTTTTATCGCCAACGTATGCCACACACGAAACTGAGCCAGCACTTCCTCTAACCTTATCAATCTTAACCTCAAAGCGTAGAACATCACCGGGCTCCACCATCTTTCTGAACTTCGCGTTGCGAATGCTACCCATATAAACCGTTTTGTTCTTAAACTGGGGCGACTTCAAAATCAGAATTGAAGCAACCTGGGCCATCGATTCAATAATTAAAACACCGGGCATGACTGGATTACCAGGAAAATGTCCTTGGAAATAATTTTCGTTAATTGTAACATTCTTGGTAGCCGTAATGGACTTGCCTGGATCCATCGCATCGACCCGGTCAATAAATAAAATCGGGTAACGATTAGGAATTAGATCCATAATTTCTTTTGCGTTCATTAAACTCAAATTATTCACCTCTATTAATCTAATTTGATTCAAGCATGGTATTTCGAGTAATTACCATGTGTTCATATTCAACAAGTTTTCGTTATTTAGCAATCAAAAACAATTCTAGTTAGAATGATTCTGACATAAAAGCCTGTCATATCAGCATTTTAAAGCAAGTATGTATCTGGTTACACTTGTTTTAATGTGTAATCATGACCAAACTCCCACCTTTGAGTCAAAAAAATCCCATAGCCGATCAACGACTATGGGATATTTAAATTAATTTTAATTTAGGCAAGTAAATGAACACCCTTGTCAACGTAGATAATGTCACCAGTAACACCGGTTGATAAATCACTAACTAAGAAAGCAGCAACGTTACCAATCTGATCAGTTGTTACATTCTCACCATCAACGGTGAATGATTGTGACATTTTAAGAAGGTCACGATGACCCTTAATTCCGGTAACAGCCAAAGTTTTAACGGCTCCAGCGGAAATTGCGTTTACTCGAATTTGGTCTTTACCAAGTTCAGAAGCAAGGTAACGCATAGCTGATTCAAGGGATGCCTTAGCAATTCCCATCATGTTGTAATCAGGAATGGCACGAGTTGAACCCATATAAGTTAACGTTAAAATGCTACCAGGTTTGTTCATAATCTTGCTGGCATAACGAGTAACTGAGATAAATGAGTACGCACTAATGTCTTCGGCTAAGTTGTAACCATCTTTTTTGGTGTTAATCACACCATTTTGAAGGGTTTCTTTGTCAGCAAAAGCAATGGCATGAATAACCCCATCGATGTTTCCAAAACGGTCATGAATTTCGGAAAAAGCCTTTTGGACGTTAGCATCTTCGGCCACGTCACATTCAACCAGTGGGAACTCTTCATCACCAATGGTCTTCTCAATACTCTTCTTTAAACGATCATTTTGGTATGTCAAAATAACTTGAGCTCCAAGTGACTTAATTGCTTGTGCACATCCCCAAGCAATACTTTTCCTATTCGCCACACCCATCACAACAACTTTTTTTCCTTTTAATAAATCAGCCATCTTCAAAATCCTCCTAGAACCAAATATCTAATTTACATCATTATATCAAAAAATTAATTCATTCATTAAAAATTTCGGTAACGGGAAAGTCGCTTAGCAACCAAATCATCCTTAGATAATGCATTTAATTCCCTAATTTTTTTAACCAGATCGCCTCTGAAACGTTCGAAACCATCAACCGTATCAGCTTCGGGAATAATCTGATCGATGATTCCTTCAGACAACAAATCATCCGGCGTTAATTTCATCACTGAAGCAGCTTCTTTCATCCGACTGGGGTCCTTCCACAAAATCGTGGCGTAACCTTCGGGTGAGAGCACCGAATAAATACTATCCTCAAAGGCCCAGACACAATCACCGACAGCCAGTGCTAAAGCACCACCACTGCCACCTTCGCCAACGATCACACTAATATAAGGAACGGTTAGTTGCATTCCTTGTAAGATTAATTGAGCAATCGTATAACCAATTCCATGATACTCGGCATCAACGCCAGGATAGGCGCCTGGTGTATTAATTAAGGTGACAATCGGCCGGTTGAACTTTTCGGCCTGTTTCATCAGACGCAAAGCCTTCCGATATCCATCTGGTTCTGCGGAACCAAAGTGCCGCTCAATGTTGGAGTTTAAGTCCGACCCTTTTCTAATCCCCACAAACGTAGTGGCAATGTTGTCCATGGTGCCAATCCCACCATAAACAGCCGGATCATCACCATAAGCCCGGTCACCATGAAGTTCCATAAAATCATCGGTAATGCCATTGATTAAATCATCAACCCCAATTTTTTTGGCAGCTCTAGCGGCCAGCACCTTATCCCATGCCGTTTTTTTAGCCATTAAGATCACCTACCTGATGCCATTTTAGTAACTTCCCTAACGTTTCTTTCAATTCAGAACGTTTAATGACATCGTCCAAGAAGCCATTTTTAAGCAACGTTTCAGCCCGCTGAAAATCTTTTGGCGGACGCTGTTGGATCGTTTTTTCAATCACCCGACGACCAGCAAAACCAATCAAAGCATGGGGTTCTGACAACAAAATATCACCCTGCATGGCAAAGCTGGCGGTCACACCACCAGTGGTAGGATCGCCCAGCACACTGATGTAAAGCAACCCAGCCTTACTATGCTCAGCTACTGCCTCAGAGACCTTGGCCATCTGCATCAAGGAATGAATTCCCTCCTGCATTCGCGCACCACCAGAAGCAGTAAAGACAATCACTGGCAGATCCTTCTTAGTAGCCGTTTCAAATAAACGAGCCAAGATCTCGCCAGTAGCCGTTCCTAGACTGGCCATAATAAAACGCCAGTCCATTGCGGCAACCGCAACTTTGACACCGTTGATCGTTCCGATTCCCGATAGAACACTTTCGTTTATCCCAGTAACTTCTCTGGCCTTCTTTAGTTTTGCCACATAATTATCGTCTTTAAATTTTTTGGAAGCCTTTAAATCAGTATTAATGGGTGCAAAGTCGTCGCACATCATTTGGATGCATTCTTTGGCTCCAATCCGAAAAGCATAGCCACAATTTGGGCATTCTTTGTACTTACCAAGTTTCTTTTTGTAAAAAGTAGTCCCACAATAAGGACATTTCACCCAAATATCATCAGGAATCTGATCCATTCTTTTGGTCAGCTCATCAGAATTCAAATTCTCAAAATCACTTTTTGCCATGTTTCTTCATCCATTCTTTTAAGAACGTACTTTCAATGTAATTATTGTTAAAATCCCCAGCCAAGAAATGCTTGTCATTTAGTAAAGCAATCAAGAAATCTCGGTTGGTTTTGACCCCTTCAATGTGAAACTCATTAAGAACCCGACGCATCTTATGGACAGCCTGTTTCTTAGTGGGCAAGTGAACAATGATTTTGGCAATCATTGAATCGTAGTACGGCGAAATGACGTCGTTTTGTCCAATGCCAGAGTCCACTCGAACTCCCTTTGTACCATAAGTCTGGTGCAAACTCGTAATCTTACCCGGCGATGGGGCAAAATTATTGCTGGGATCTTCTGCATCAATTCGACACTCCAAAGCGTAGCCTTTTACGCCACAATCAGCCTGCGTGAAGGGTAATTTTTCACCTTCTGCAACTAAGATTTGGGCTTTAATGATTTCCACATCGGCAACTTCTTCGGTAATGGTGTACTCGACCTGCAATCTGGTGTTCATTTCCATAAAGTAGAAGTTGTGATCCCGATCCATTAAGAACTCATATGTACCTGTATTTGTATACTGGATTCCTTTGGTGGCGTTAACGACAATCTGACCAAGTTCTTTGCGCTTTGCCGGACTAATTTCGGCACATGGACTTTCTTCAATGATCTTCTGGTGATTACGTTGAAGTGAACAATCACGTTCGGGAAAATAAACAACGTTACCATGCTCATCGGCAATGACTTGCATCTCAATGTGCTTGGCATCGTTTAGATCTTTTTCCATGTACAATCGATCATCGCCAAAGGAAAGTTTAGCCTCCCGTTTCGTATCCTGAAAAGCCTTAGCCAGTTCATCGTCATCAGCAACTTTTCGGATGCCCTTACCACCACCACCGGCAGCAGCCTTCAGCATTACTGGATAACCAATTTGATGAGCGACTTCTTTGGCTTGTTCCACGGAGTCAATAAAACCATCACTGCCAGGAATCGTTGGGACACCACTTTTTTTCATGGCTTCCTTAGCATTGCCTTTATTTCCCATCAAATTTATGACCTTAGCACTTGGACCGATAAACTTAATGCCACACTGATTGCAAAGTTCCGCAAAATCAGCGTTTTCAGACAAAAAGCCATATCCCGGGTGCAAAGCATCGCAACCAGTAAGTACCGCTGCATCAACAATTGCTGCCATATTGAGATATGACTCGTCTGGAAATGGTCCACCGATACAGACTGACTCATCGGCCAATTTTACGAATAAACTATCAGCGTCAGCAGTTGAATACACTGCCACTGCCTTAATATTCATATCATGAAGCGCACGGATAATCTGGACTGCAATCTCGCCCCGATTAGCCACCAGTACCTTTTTAAACATTAAATCACCTTTCACTCACTATGATTCAACCGCAAACATCAACGTTGCATTAGCGATTTCTTGTCCGTCCCTAGTGACAACACCTTTTCCAATTCCAATATTATGTTTAACCTTTAATAAATCAACCTTTAAATGTAAAACATCGCCCGGTCGAAAATCATCTTTAAACTCAGCTTGTTTGATTCCACCAAAAAAGGCGTTTTTACCCTTGTATTCTGGCATTGATAAGAGAGCAACCACTCCAGTCTGAGCCATTGACTCAAGCACCAACGGACGTGGCAGTGTCGGATGATTACCTTGATTTGCAAAGTACCATTCGTTTCCTGCCAACATCTTAGTGGCCTCGGCTCCCTCTCCCGGGGTAATGGTGTCAATCTTATCGATCATCTGAATTGGGGGACGTTGAGGGATATAATCATTAACATTCAATGCCATAACTAATCCTCCTTAATCTCATAAACTGGTTCGTTATACTCAACCATCGAACCATTCTCAACCAGACGTTTCACGACGGTGCCGCTCACCGGACTTTTGACTTCATTGACCATCTTCATGGCCTCAATGATACAAACCGTTTCACCCTTTTGAACGCGATCACCATCTTTTTTGAAGTCGGGCTTTTCAGGACTAGGAGCAAAATACAATATTCCCACCATCGGTGCCTTTAGTTGATAATTACCACTAGTAGGTGCATTCAACTGAAGCTTTTCCTGATTTTCATCCGATTTATCATCCGCCGTTTTTTCAACACGGGTGACTAGTTTAGAATGACTGTCAATCTTGGAGAAATAAAGTTGTTGACCGTTTTCGTCAATTTTTAATTCTTGTAAGTTGGACTTATCAAATTTAGTTATTAATTTTTCAATGTCTTTTTCATTCATTATTGATTCCACTTCTTTATCGCAATGACCGCGTTATGACCACCAAATCCAAATGAATTACTAATGGCGGTACTGACCGGTCTTTTAGCATTCTCTTTATCCACTAGCCTGATATGACTTTCTGGATCCTGGGTACTGACACCAACATTCACTGGCATTTGACTGTGCTTCATGGCTCCAAGAATTGCCACGGCCTCAATGGCCCCGGCAGCTCCAAGGGCATGACCAGTCATCCCCTTGGTTGAACTAACCAAGACGTGGTCATTATCTTTAAACAACTTGCTAATGGCCTTTGACTCAGAAACATCATTAGATTGAGTTGCTGTGCCATGGGCATTAATGTAATCAAGATCGGAAGTCTTGATGTGAGCTTCATCCAATGCTTGTTGCATGGCCCCAATGGCCCCTTCCCCATCTGGATCCGGAGCAGTAAGGTTGTAAGCGTCACTCGTTTGGCCGTAGCCAACGATTTCACCCAAAATATGTGCATCACGCGCTTTGGCGTGATCGTAATCTTCAAGCACTAAGGTTCCAGCACCAGCGCCCATTACGAAACCGTCCCGATCTTTATCAAATGGCATGGAAGCGTGAGCTGGATCTTCACTTGAAGAAAGAGCTGTTAGGGCCGCAAAGGCTGAAATCCCAACCGGAGTAATTGCTGCCTCTGATCCACCAGCGATCATCATTTTAGCCTTACCAGCTTTAAGGTATTCATAAGCATCGCCAATCGCGTTGGTTCCAGTTGCACAAGCTGTAACCACGGCTTTACTGGTGTTTTTAGCGCCAAAGTAAATCGAAATATTGCCAGCAGCCATATTAATAATGGTTTCTGGGATAAATAACGGAGAAAGACGTCTGGGACCCTTTTTGTACATTTTTAGAACCTGCGTCTCGATGGTACTAATACCACCAATCCCAGATCCGTAGATGACGCCAAGATCCTTTCCATCATATTCTCCTCGTTTCAACCCAGCTTGGTCCATTGCCTCTACGGCACTGTAAAGTGCATATTGCGCAAATGGATCTACTCGATGATAGTCTCGTTTAGCTAAGCGTTTGCTTGGATCAAAGTCCTTTACGCCGGCTGCCACGTGAGCTTTAATCTCAGAGGTGTCAAAACTAGTGATTTTTTCGATTCCAACCTTTGAAGCCAACAAATTATCAATAAAAGTCTCAGCATCGTTCCCGATCGGGGTTACTGCACCCATGCCCGTAACAACAACTCTATTACCCAATTGAATCCTCCCTTAAATAAACGGAACTACATTGTGAGTCCGCCATCAACAGTGATTACCTGTCCGGTAATGTATTGATTATTAATCAAAAACTCGATTGTTTCGGCTACTTCTTCAGCACTTCCAAAACGATGAAGGGGAATGGTATCTTCCCACCTCGAAATAATTTTGTCACTCAATTTGGCCGTCATGTCGGTCTTGATCATGCCAGGAGCAACGGCGTTACAACGAACCCCTCTAAGTGATCCCTCTTGTGCCGTCGTCTTTGTTAAACCAACAATCCCTGATTTGCTTGCCGAATAATTAGCCTGTCCCATATTTCCGTGAAGTCCCGAAATACTGGAAGTGTTGATGATAACACCAGCTCGTTTCTTTTGCATGGTCTTTAAGGCATACTTAGTCATATTAAACGTTCCAACGAGGTTGGTGTCTAACACAGCTTTAAAATCCTCTTCGCTCATCCGCGTTAAGAGTTTGTCCCTGGTAATCCCAGCATTATTAACCAATACATCGAGATGATCATGTTCATCTAAGATCTGGTTCACCATTGACTCAGCGTCTTCTTCTTTTGAAACGTCGCCAATCAAGATCTCAATCTCAGTGTCAAACTGTGACTTTAAATCTTTTACTTCGTCATCACTTAATTCTTGATGAGAATTCACAATCACAAAATTATGTGGATCTTTTGCTAATCGTTTAGCGGTTGCCAGACCAATTCCCTTAGTAGCACCAGTAATTAAAACCGTGCTTTTGTCATTTTTCGTTGTCATGAATTAGTTCTCCAAACCAAGTTTTGCTTGTAAATCATTCAATTTTTTCAAACTGTCAACGCTATAAGCATCGACATCTTTAAGTGTCTTTTTTGCAAATTTAGTCAGTGTGTTCCCCGGCCCGATCTCAATCAGCGTATCCACTCCATAGTTTTTGACCATGAATTCTAGATCCGCTTTAAAGTGGGTTGGATTGACCAACTGACGGGTTAACGTATCGGAGAGGTTATCCTTGTTAAACAGGTCAACGTCAGTATTACTAATAACTGGAACCTCCGGGGTTTTAAAGGCAACATTCTCCATTCGTTTTGAAAGCAAATCACTAGCTAGTTGCATCAGCGGAGTATGTGAAGAAACGGCAACTTTTAAGGGAACGACTCGCTTTGCTCCCCGGTTCTTAAGTTCTGCACTAGCTGTTTTGACCCCAGACTCAGTCCCACCAATCACAGTTTGTTCGCTGGTATTGAAATTAGCTGGGTATGCTCCATCAACTTCGTTAGTTACGTCAACCACCACTTGGGGCTCAACCTTTAACACAGCAGCCATTGAACCGGGATTTTGCTTTCCGGCTTCATCCATGTAGTAGCTTCGGTCACGCACTAATTTTAATCCTGATTGAAAAGATAGTGCTTTAGCAGATACTAAAGCACTATACTCGCCTAAACTAAGACCCATCATTGCCTGCGCTTTAGGAAGCTTGCCAGCTAAAATCTGGTAAATCCCATAACTCAAAGTCAAAATGGCAATCTGAGTATTTTCAGGATCGTCAAAAACCTTCGGATCGGATAGATCAAGATTTAAAGTATGCGACGCGGTATCGACCACGTTTTTATAGGTATCGTTATTTTGATACAAGTCAGATCCCATGTTAGCAAACTGTTGTCCCTGGCCACTGAATAAATAACCGATTTTCAAAATTTAAAACACTCCTAAAATAAAAAACACTTTATTATTTATCGTTCTTTTCGTCAATTTGCTTTGCAACATAATCAACTAGGTCAGAAACCGTCTCCATGCCCTCATCACTATCAATTTCGATGTCATAGGCATCTTCTAGGGCATCCACAATTTCAAAGATATCTAATGAATCTAAATCCAAGTTATCTTTGAAGTTGGCGTCCATTTTAATGTCATCGGGGTTGATATCGGTTTGGTCGGTAACAACCGCCTTAATCTTGTCAAAAATCTGATTCTTATCTGCTTTTTCAGCCATAAATAATCACTCCATTTAATAAAATTTGTTTGTCCTCAATAATTAATTATAACAGTTCCAGTAGTTAATCCGCCACCAAAACCGACAAGGGCAACTTTGTTTCCTCTTTGAATTTTACCGCTTGTAAGCAAATCTGCCAATAGCAGTGGTTCACTAGCTGCCGCTGTATTCCCATATTCATCAATATCAATTGGGAACCGACTTTTCGGCAAATCAAGCCTTCTAACAACGCTAGTAATAATTCTGGCATTAGCTTGATGCATGACAAAAACATCAATATCATCTAAAGCTAAATGAGCATCTGTTAGTGCTATTTTAATTGAACTGGGAACCCTCTTTAACGCAAAGTTAAACACTTTATGACCATCCATCTTAAAGAACCGATTTTCCTGATTGGTACTTTTCCCAAATGGTGTAACGCAGGGAAAGTGTCCAGCTGTTAAAGCTGACCCCAAATCACCATAAGTTTGAAGGGACTCTCCTAAGATCTTCGAATCAGAACTAGGATCATTTTTAACCAAGATTCCAGCGGCTCCATCACCAAAAAGCACGGCAGTTGATCGATCTGACCAGTCCAAAAACTTACTTAATACTTCCGCACCAATCAAAATCCCACAACTACCGTTCTTTTTTGCTAACAACGAATTAAGAATTGACGTTCCAAACGCAAAACCCGTACATGCGGCATCAATATCAAACGCCACCGCATTGGTAGCGTTAATCGCACCCTGAACGCTAGCAGCCGTCGATGGAGTCTGATAATCAGATGACATGGTGGCCACAATTACATAATCCAAGTCTTTAGGATCAGTCCCAGAACTTTTCAAAAGCTTTTTAGCCACTTCCACACTCATTGACGTTGTAGATTCATTAACCGCAATGTGCCGACTTGAAATGCCCGTTCGTCTCTTGATCCATTCATCAGAGGTGTCCATAATCTTAGCCAGGTCGTCATTAGTGACGACCTCTTCAGGAACACTTTTGGCGCTTGAAATAATTTTAAAAGCACTCACTACTTATCACCTACTTAATCGACCCGGTCAGCTAACGAGAATTCAAGCGTGGCCGAACAAGCTTTATCGCCATTAACTTCACTATCAGCCACCATCGTGTAGGTTCCATCGTTAACTTCTTTTAAATCAACGTGAACTTTCAAAGTGTCGCCGGGTCGAACCATGTGTCTAAACTTCACATTTTTAGTTTTGTTAAGTTTAGTAACCTTACTTTTAGGATCAACATCAAGCGATTTCAAAATGAGGATTGACGCCACCTGCGATAAGGTCTCAACAATTAAAACTCCTGGCATTAGTGGAAATCCGGGAAAATGACCCTGAAAATAATTTTCATTAGCGGTGACGTTCTTTACGGCATCAATTGACTCGCCCGGAGTTAGCTGATCCACTCGGTCCACAAATAAAGTTGGGTTACGGTTTGGAAGAATTTCCATTATTTTATCAATGCTTAACTGTTCCATATTTTCATCTCACAAAATTTAGTTTTACGTTACAAATGTGACGTTTGGTAACATCTTAACGTTTATTCAAACTGAGTGCCTCGCTACTTACTAACAGGATTTTATCCTTTGAATTATACCCAATCGCCCATCGATTTCCGTATCGATCTCCGGGAATTCCTGGGAATTTATCGGCCTCATCATTATCCATATCCTGTAGATAATCATAGGATTCTGGGATGGGAGCCGAGTAACGATCGATTCCAACACCATCAACATAATACATCCGCCAGTGATTAGTGTCATTTATGAAATGATGCTCTTGATCATAGGAACCGGGCATAACCTCAACGCTGTACTCAAGGTAATCTGGGTTGACCAGAACAGTATGCCCATTATCCATGATTGCGGAATAATAGGTGCCATAGTCCACCAAATCTGGATAACGATGACGTTCAATCTTTTGCCGTGGCGCCAGCTCAATATCTGTCCCATCAATCACTCTCTGTTTATTAGGATGTCGTTTTTCATCGATTTCAGTTTGAAATTTTTTCAAGAATTCATTGGCCGAACCGTGCAATTTGGAAATACCATCCGAAATCCGATTTTTTCTAACCATGATACTGTCCCTCCTTAATTTTTTTACACTTGATTTTACCACATTGAAGACTAAATTCTAACGTTTGGGCACCAAGGTATCGTATACTTGCTTATAGTATAAGAGATCAAATAATCAATGAAGGTAGGTAAGAAAAATGGAATTGAAGCTTGAACGAATCTATACCAAGCCCGTCGATAAGGATGGATACCGAATCCTAGTTGATCGTCTCTGGCCTCGTGGAATCTCGAAGGTTAACGCCGATCTAGATATTTGGTTCAAATCAATCGCTCCAAGTACCGAACTAAGAAAATGGTTCGGACACGACCCCGCCAAGTTTGAGGAATTCAAACAAAAGTATTTGGATGAACTAAAAAATAATCCACAAATGCCCGGATTTATATCATTAATTTCCACCCATTTAAAATCGGGTAACGTAATTTTGTTGTATGGAGCAAAAGATACCAAGCGTAATCAAGCGATCATTATCTATCACTATTTGCTTGCCCAACCTGAGATTAAAGCAGAACTCAATCAGTAACGGAGGGATTTAACATGAAAACAGTAGAAATTGGCAAATCAGATGTAACAACAGTCCCACTAGGCTTAGGCACTAATGCCGTTGGTGGTCACAACTTATTTCCAAACTTAAGTGACCAAACCGGAATCGAAATCGTTAAAACAGCTTTAGACTCTGGCATTACCCTGCTAGATACTGCCTTTGCGTATGGCATGGGCGAATCAGAAAAACTAATCGGTGAAGCCATCAAGGGATACGATCGTTCTAAGATTCAGATCGCTACTAAGGGTTGTCAAAAGGTTCAAAGCGATGGAAGCGTTGTTATTGATGACTCTCCGGAATACTTAAAACAATGCGTCGAAGATAGTTTGAAACGACTTCAAACCGACTACGTTGATATCTTCTACATCCATTTTCCAGATGATCACACCCCATTAAACGAATCAGTGGCTGCTTTAAACGAAATGAAAAAAGCCGGTAAGATTCGTGCCATCGGAGTTTCAAACATGTCAATGAAACAATTAAAGCAGGCCAACCTTGACGGGCTGGTTGACATTGATGAAGAAGAATACAACTTGATTGATCGCTCAGCCGAAAGGGAAAGATTCCCATATCTAAAGGAACACGATATTTCATTTGTTCCATTCTTCCCACTTGCATCTGGACTCTTGACCGGCAAGTACAGCAAAGAGACTAAGTTCCCAGAGGATGATATCAGACATGACAATCCCGACTTTAAAGGCAAAGAGTTCAAAAAGATTGTTGAAAAAGTTGACCAACTAAAGCCAATTGCCGACAAGCATGACGCTACCGTTGCTCAAATCGTCATTGCTTGGTACATCAAGAATCCTGATATCACGGTTGTTATTCCGGGTGCCAAAAAGCCAGAGCAAGTCAAAAGCAATGCTAAAGCGTTAGATATTGACCTTAGCCACGCCGAGTATGATCAAATTAACACCCTGTTTAAATAAAGATAGAAAAATTAAAAGCGTTCATCAAATGATGAACGCTTTTTTGACACTTATTTATTTTTAATTTCACGGTAGAAAATGATTTGAGCCGCTGAATTCCAGAAACTAATGAAAATCATTGGAACATATACAATCACAGAAACCACCGCGGCTAAAATAGAATTACCCTTCACAACGGTTGTAACGGCTGTCATCAAAATGGTTAATACGAAATACATACAGAAAAATAACAGCTGCAGATAAAAAAAGTTCCACTTGTAACCCTTCGTTGTTTGCCAAGCATCGGTAAATGCTTGAGTAATCCCAACTTCTTTTCCGGTCTCAATTTCATCTTGATACGAATACATCCAAAGACCCCATCCAACCGACAAGATGACGCCGGGAACAATCAATAGGAGGGTTGCAAAGGCCTCTGCAAGTGTCATTAATAGTCCTACCAGAATGATGACAGGCCAATTGTACTTACGATTAAAAGCCACAAAAGCATTCTTAAACTTAAAACTATCATTTTGAATACTCTTGGCGTATCCCATGGCCAGAGAGGCAGCAAATAAGATTCCCACCAGACCAACGATTAATTCAAAGATTGAGAAAAGGGCTCTTTGCATGCCTTGAAGCTTGAACAACATCATTGGATCCGAAAAAGCTCCCACGACCCCAGCTGGGATGCCCATTAAAAACATCATCCACCAGTTCTTCTTAACGATTCCCCACGACTTTGTCATTGCATTTGCAATCATATGTATTCCTCCATTTTTCGTTACTAGAATTATTACACGCCGAGTTCTTTTTGACAACGTAAAAAAAGAGAAGCAACTTGCTTCTCTTTTTGTAACTAATGATTAACTATTTAATTTCTTCGTAGAATTTAATGTTAGCCATTG
This sequence comes from Fructilactobacillus sp. X3R5C2, assembly GCF_059901175.1. Lineage (NCBI taxonomy): Bacteria > Bacillati > Bacillota > Bacilli > Lactobacillales > Lactobacillaceae > Fructilactobacillus > Fructilactobacillus sp. X3R5C2. The sequence continues at coordinate 173,018 of NZ_JBWXVC010000001.1, read as the reverse complement.
AGAACCATACCATGTAAAAGATTGAAATTGCGATGGCGAGCACCGTCAAAATGACTTCAAGCACAATTGCAAAGACGGTCCATGTCAACATTGAGGCAAAGATCCACCATAGTAGTGCACCTACTAGCACAATCACCGCGTAGGTTACGATGGCAATGATTAGGTTTAAAACCTTCAAACCAATCAGACCCCAACGATTGCCAGTCATGAGTTTCCATGAAGCTGAAAAGCCATCCATTAGATGAACTTTTTTACCAGCTCGTTGGGCATCAAAGTAGGTTAAGTAAATGAACGCTAACCCAGTAGCAACGAAGATCCAAGCAATTCCAACTAATGCTAGAATCACAATTCCAACAATGATCAAAGCGACCACTTGAGCGGTGGTGGTGTTAAAACCAAAGACTCGAGGAACAAATGAAGCACTAATAACGCCAGCGGAGGCAACAAATAATGCACCAAAAATGAAACTAATCAAATCCATAAAAGCGGCATACAATGCTGCCACTAACCAAGTGTTTCCTTGTTTAAATGCCACAAAGGCATCTTCAAATTTAAACGTATTGGTCTCGTCACCAGTCAGGTATCCCATCGCTGCTGACTCAAATAATACAATCCCAATAATTCCAACGATGATCGAGATTAACCAGATACTAAAACTGGCACCCAAACTATAACTTAAACTCAAAGCCTCAGAATTTTGCAGGCTGCTAACTAATCCACCCAGAACAGCGGATATTAAGATCGCAGGAACAACCATTGCTAACAAAATCCAAAAATGCTTTTTGGTTACGTTAAGGGCACTTTTAATTGCTTTAATAATCATAATAATTCTCCCTTTGTTAATTTATTTACAATTTCATTATAACGAAATCTTAATAAAAACGCTATCAGTCACAATCACAACCAATAAAAAAAAGAAGCACACGCTTCTCTTTTGACTAAATTAGTCATCCCATTGGTCAACAGTGTCAACTGGAGCATCAGGATTCCCATTCCAACGGAAGTCACCGTACCAAATTGAACGCTTGTCAACGTTAAGGCTATTAATTAGGCGAATGTCATCGTCGTCAAGTTCAAAGTCAAAGATGTCAGCATTGGCTTTAATGTATTTTTCATGAGCTGACTTTGGAATTGAGATAATGCCACGTTGCATGTCCCAACGAATGATGATTTGTGCGGTTGATTTACCGTACTTTTCAGCAACCTTCTTAACAAGTGGATTGTTTAAAGCGGCTCCACCACCAAGTGGTGACCATGCTTCAAGTTTAATGTCATTTAAGTCACAGTATTCTTTAATGTCAGCTTCTTGTTCTAAGGGATGAAATTCCATTTGGTTGACAGCTGGCTTTACGGAAGCATGCTTCATCAAATCTCTTAGACGACGAATATTGAAGTTTGAAACTCCAATGGCACGTGCTTTACCCTCATGGTAAATCTTTTCAAGAGCGCGCCAAGTTTCCTTGTACTTGCCATTAACTGGCCAGTGAATTAGTAACAAATCAACGTATGAAGTTTGAAGACGCTTTAATTGGCCTTCAAAAGCTTCAAGAGTTGAATCGTATCCTTGATCACCATTAAATACTTTAGTCGTTAGAAAAACATCTTCACGTTTTAATCCGTTGTCAGCCAGACCTTTTTTCAGACCTTCACCAACACCGGCTTCATTTCCATATTGTTTAGCGGTATCGATTGCTCGATAACCATCATTTAGTGCCCATTCAACGGATTGAGCGGCGGTTTTATTATCACTCTTCCAAACACCCATTCCTAATTGGGGCATTTCAACGCCATTATTTAAACGTACTTTTGATTCTAAATCTCTACTCATACTTAACACCTCCATGAACTAATTGTAGGATATCACGTTATTTATTTCATGAATTTTGTTTGTTATTTTTAGCGAGCGTCACGGTAAAATCAAGCGTTCCCTTGTTCACGACGTCTAAGATGTACTGAAATAACATCATAATCCAAGAAAAGGCCAACGTGAACGAAGTAATCTCAAAGGCTGTTAGTGAGAAGTAGTGCACAACTTGAAAGAGGATACTGGCCAGCACTAGTAGTAGTCCAATCAAATACGACGTTTTCAGGAAGTTTTTAGAAATTCCAGGCCAAAGCCAACGAATTCCAGCAATCAGAATAATAATAATCCAAACTAACGACCAGCCAAACTGAGTGTGCCAAAAATGCATCCACGGAATCTGAATGTCATTGGGAATAATCCCGATAGCGGCCACGTTAAACGCCATTAACGTCAAAAGGGTTCGTAAAATCCAAGTTTGAATGGTTGGTCTTTGAACTGATTTTAACGAAACAAACAAGAAATCAATCACGGCCCACATCAATAAAGCGGAAAAGATAATGGTCAAGTTAAACTGCCAACTGTCGGTTGCTCGACTCGTCCCCAAAAAGCTCAGATTATGGCGCCACCAGTAGCGATGACTGTTTGACGACATGGAGATCAGAACACCAGAAACAATGATTAGGTTCAAAAGATCGACTAATAAAGTCGGCGTTAGAGCCACTGCCACACTAATCATGACGTAGTTCACGATTCCCTCTAAAATGGCAATGATGATGGTCGCCGTATACACATCGAAAGTGGCGCCTTTAAAAGCAATTCCCAGAATCCAAAATACCCCAAGCAGCCCAACCAATAAACTGGCAGTAAAGGATAGAACAATCGTTGGAAAGTTTCGCCAGTAAATATTGCGATAAATGGTATTTTGTGGATTCTTGCGACTTTTAATGAGAAAAATCGTAAACAGTAAAGCACCAAAAAACAGTCCCAATACAATGGTGCCACTGGCAATCGAATATTTACCACTGATGGGGACGATCTGAAAGTGCCGATACTTAAAAAAGATCAGTGAGATTAACGCGGTCATCACCGCCGGAATCAGCGACCACCAGATCGAAACGTTCCACGAATTCGGCGTGCCATCATTAACTTTCTCTACCGTCATGCCCTGTCTTCGCAGTGTCAAGTTCAATTTGGCTCCCGGCTTAATATGGAGACGTTCAACGACCTGATTTGGGATTGCAATTTTATACTTTGGTTCCGTCATTATGATTCCTCGTTCGTTATGAATTTGAAAATAGTTTTATTCTTCTATTATAACGGACCCAGGACTAATTATTAAAAAAAGAAGCAGAATTCTATGAATTCTACTTCTTAAGTTAGTTGATAATTTTAATTTATTTGTCATCACCAGTGAAATCGAAAACAACACGGCCAACAATCTTACCAGCCTTCATGTCATCAATTACGTTGTTGATATTTTCTAACTTGTCAGTTCTAACGATTGGTTTAACCTTACCTTCAGCACCGAACTGGAAGGTTTCTCTAAGATCTTGTCTAGTTCCAACTAGTGAACCAGCAACTTTAATACCGTCAAGAACGGTCTTGTCGATGTTAAGTGCCATATCACCCTTTGGTAGAGCAACCGCAACTAAGGTTCCGTCAGGACGTAAAGCGTTAACTGATTGAGTGAAAGCATCCTTGTTAACGGCAGTAACGATTGAATCGTAAACCCCACCAACTTTATCTTGAACTTGTTGTGCAACGTTACCGTCATGTCTGTTAATCAAAACATCGGCACCATTTTCTTTAGCAGCTTCTAACTTCTTAGGATCTCCATCCACAACTACAACTGGAGCACCAAAGACGTTTTTGGCAAGTTGAACACCCAGGTTACCTAATCCACCGGCACCAACGATTTCAACCCACTTACCGGGTCTCGTGTCACCAATCTTTAAAGCCTTGTAAGTGGTAACACCGGCACAAGTTAATGAAGTTGCTTCAACGGGGTCCAAACCTTCGGGAACCTTAACGGCGTACTTAGCATCAACAATACATTCTTCCGCCATGGCACCGTTAACGGTGAAACCAGAGTTTTTAACGTTACGACATAAGGTCTCATTACCAGTAACACAGTATTCACAAGTGCCATCAGCTGAGTAGAACCAAGCAATGGAAACTCGGTCGCCAACTTTTAAGTCGGTAACATCGTCAGCAACTTGAGTTACACGTCCAACACCTTCGTGACCAATGATTCGGCCAGGAACTTCACCGAAGTCACCTGAGGCAACGTGGAGGTCAGTATGACAGAGTCCACAATACTCAACTTTAACTAAAGCTTCACCCTCGTGAATTGGACGAAGTTTGACATCTTTAACATCAACGTATCCATCTGAATTATCTCTAACAACTGCTGCTTTTACCATATTAATTCTCCTATTCCCATGATTTATAGTCGTCTATCTATCAACAATTCCTATCATATAGTTAAAATTTTCACGTGTCAACAGGGAATTGTAAGCGATAACAGATTGTAATATATCCTTAAAAAACGAAGAATTAAAAAAGTGATTTATTTCCATGCCCAGGGGTCTTGATGCCATTTATTAAGTCGCTCGTACTGATCATTTTCGATTTGACCGTTGTTAAGCATTTGCTTAATTAGTTCAGGATAAGTTAACAGCGGAACAAATCTTAAATCGGCCTTGTTAAAATTATCGTCGGCATCACTAAAACCATAGGAGAAGATGGAAACTACCCCATCAACTTGATGGCCGTCATTTTGAACTGCCTGAGCCGCCTGAATCACGCTTCCGCCAGTTGAGATTAGATCATCAATCAGCACAATGTGATCATCTGGGCCTACTTTTCCTTCAATCTGTTTACTAGTCCCATGATCCTTTGGTTTGGATCTAACGTAGATCATCGGTAACTTCATTTCTTCAGCTACCCAAGCTGCATGAGGGATTCCAGCAGTTGCTACTCCACCAATGACCGTGACGTTCGGAAAATTAGTCTGAATTAACTGACTAAGTGCCTGATAAATCTTTTTTCTTAGTTCTGGATACGAAATCGTTAAACGCAGATCGGTGTAAATTGGCGACTTAATCCCACTGGCAAACGTAAAGGGGCGTCTTGGATTCAGTTGAACGATTTGGTCGTTAATCAGGTCTTCTAAAATCTCAGTTGTACTATTCATAACTAATCTGTCCCCCTTTTTTTAATTCCATTCATCATTGTATTTTTGATAAGCCCGATAGGGATGTTCATTCTGCGTAATTGGACGTCCTACCACAATGGCAGACGCACCATCACGTCTTGCTTGTTCTGGTGTTGCCACCCGTTTTTGATCTTCACTGGCGTCGTCTTTACTTCTGATTCCCGGCACAACGTAATCAAAATCATTCCCAACTTGCTTCACTAAGTCAGGCAGTTCTTTAGCTGAGGTAATGACCCCTTCACAACCAGAACTTTTAGCTAACTTAGCTAGAGAAACCACCTGCTCATTCATACTCAAAGAACAATTTTGCTCGTTAGCAAGTCCGGCTTTTGAAATGGAAGTTAATTCGGTCACCCCTAATAACTCGGGAACCTGATTATGAGATTGATTACTGCCATCAACCAATCCCCTTTTGGCAGCCCTCATCATTTCACTTCCACCAAGCATGTGTACGGTCACGTAGTCAACTCCAAGTTGAGCAAGCTGAAACATACCCGCGTATACAGTATTAGGAATGTCCATTAACTTCAGGTCTAAAAAGATTGAACACCCCTTATTTTTGATTTCTTTGACCGTCTCAGGACCGTATCGATAGAAAAGTTCCATGCCAATCTTGACCGTCAACTGACTTGGGTACGCAAATTGATCCAAAAACGTATTTACGTCCATCTGCGTCGGAAAATCCAGCGCAATCATCATTGTCTTCTTCATTTTCTTACCTCGCAAAAAGGACCAATCACAGACGGGTGTCAGAGAATGGTCCTTTAAAATTAAATTTATATCAGTTAATAAACATAATCCTGGTTTCTCTGAACCAACTTAATTAATTATTACTCTAAATATAGGGAATATCGGTGGGGCCGTCAAGGTAAAAGTTCATCTTGTCAAAACAATTTTACTATGTAATAATCACTAACAGCGTCAAATAAACAAGACCGGTGAGTCTTAATTTGGAGGAAATTATGGATAAAATAAGTAATAATACTGAGCACAGCCATGCATCAATGAGCAAGAACCAGAAACTAGTCTTACTATCGTCTAGTTCTGGCTTTGGCCTTGAAAACATGGATGTGCTTTTTCTGTCTTTTACAATGAGTTCGATCATCGCATCCTTACACATCTCAGCCGGAGCGGCCGGGTTAATTGGAACCATCACCAACTGGGGAATGTTGCTTGGTGGCGTGATCTTTGGATTTCTTGGTGACCGTTTTGGTCGAGTCAAAACGTTTACCTACACCATCTTCATCTTTGCGTTTGCGACCGCTCTAATGGGGTTTGCCAACAACATCTACTTAATCTACTTTCTAAGACTGTTGACCGGGATTGGAGCTGGTGGTGAATACGGACTCGGGATTACTTTACTAGCTGAAGCATTTCCAAAGAATAAGTTAGGAAAAATGTCATCAATTGCATCTGTCGGCGGGCAAGTCGGTGCCTTACTTGCCGCCATCCTGGCTGCCTTTGTTATTCCACACCTTGGCTGGCATGCGTTGTACTTGTTCGGGCTCATTCCGATTGTCCTAATCTTCTTCGTTAGACGCCATTTACACGAGTCAGACGAGTTTCTTGAATCAAAGCAGGAACAGACCATTTCAACTGGCGAAGCCATTAAAAAATACATGTTTTCAGACTTTAAGACCGCCTATCAAAGTGTCGGTTTGATGATTATGACGACCGTTCAGATCGCTGGATACTTCGGGTTAATGAACTGGCTTCCAACCATCGTTCAAAAGCAAAGTGGTTTAAACGTTGCTGGATCCTCACTATGGATGATTTCCACCATTATTGGGATGAGTATTGGCATGATGGTGTTTGGTACGATTCTTGATCACATCGGACCACGGCTCTCATTTGGGATCTTCCTAATTGCCTCATCAATCATGGTTTACTTATTGGCCCTAGCGCACACCACGATTGCTCTACTAGTGATTGGTGCGGTCGTTGGTTTCTTCTCAAACGGGATGTACGGCGGATACGGTGCGGTTGTGAGTCAACTCTACCCCACTGAAGTGAGAAGTAGTGCCAACAATATCATCGTGGGAGTTGGGAGAGCTGTTGGTGGAATGTCATCGGTCATTATCGGAATTCTAATGGATCAATATAACCTGTACGTAGTAATGATTTTCCTTTCCGTTTTGTATTTAATCAGCTTTGTCACCATGATAAGCATCCCTGGCATTAAAAAATTAAGTAAAAACACCAAATTAAGTGCAAATAACTAACATTTTTAACCCAAAAGAATTAGAATAGACATGAATAAATGAAAAAGGGGATATATAACATGGCTGATGATTTTGAAACACCACGCGTATTAGACGAAAAGATGTCAGAAGTATTTGATTGGAGCGACGACTCAACTCCAGTACGTGATGCATTATGGGATCACTACATGGAAGATAACAGTCATGATACCATGAAGACTGAATCTGATATGGAAAAGTACTTAAACATGAGCGATGACGATGTTAAAGCTGATGCTGAAAAGTTACTTAAGAAATAGTTTTTGATTCTTAGAACTCATCATTATTGATGGGTTCTTTTTTTTATACAAAAAGAGATGACTGAATTGTCATCTCTTTTATTTAGAATTAATTGTTAACAATTCGTCTTATTCTACGCCTTTAGTTGAAGATATCATATCTAGTTTTTTTAATCTGCTCCTAATCATTATAATTGTAGACAAAGCAGCTAGAACAACAATCAATGAAGCTAGAACGATACTAGTAATAGAAATAAACGGATAATAAATTATCTGACTGGTATTAAAAGTAGTTACGTACTTGGATAGGAACCAGTATCCAAACGGAATTCCCAAAAACCAACCAACTACCGTAATTGTTAAACTCTCAATAATCGTTAAATTTCGGATCTGTTTACGAGAGAATCCTAATATCTCAAGAGTGGCATAACTTCTTGACCTTTCTGTAAAGCTTAGAGATCCCAAATTATAAAGAATTACAATGGTCAAAAGGATTCCAAAAATTTGAATCATCAAGAAAATACTACTCAAATTATTTACCATACTTTTAGCATTACTTTTTTGTTCTTTCAAACTAACAATCTGACTAACATCTGGACTCTTCTTAATTGAATTTGAAACGTCTTGATGATTTGTCAAAATTGACGTTGGTTGAAATTTCAACCCATTACCGGTCCACGTCTGTTTAGTTACATACATTCCTTGTGGTGCATTTGATTTAACGATGCCCTTTACCTTCAACTTCAATTTATTCGTACTTAATGACGGCTTGATAAAAACGGTATCATTTTTCTTAACGTTAGCAATTTTAGCAATTCCCTCAGCTAGATATATACCACCATCCTTAATTCTTTGTCCATCATCAGTTTTAAGATTAATTTGAGATCCAGAACCCAAGACAGTAAGTGGACGATCAAATTTCCCATTTGGACTTAAACTAGCGTAAGACGTTTCAATCTTCTGTCCGTTAGTTTTGTTAACAATTCGATTAATCTCTATCTCACTAGTCTTTTGGTTTAAATTAATTTTTTTAGCGTAGTTATACTCATGTCCATACGTTTGATTAACCTGATTATCCATTGAATTTTTCGTACCAAATCCAGTCATCACCAAAGCTAGTCCACCAATAACGCCGATTAATCCCATCAGCATTTGAATTTTATTACCAAGATTATCTCTAATTGACCAACGATTACCAATAGGAATTTTATTCCAAATTCGAGGAAATTTTTCGAGAAAGACTCGTTTACCATTTTTAGCAGTACTACCCTTCCTAAATGCCTGGGCTGGAGTTAATCCATGATTCACTTGCGCCGCTAGTAGTGCTGAAAAAATACATATAATTATTACCCCCACAGCAACGTAGACCGGTGCGGTAGTATAGGCAATTTGCCATGAAGGAAGCGAAAACATAGATTTCTGTGAATTCATTACAAATGTTGAAAGTGCTGGAGCTACTATCAAACCAGCAATTGCACCAATTCCTCCAACAAAAAGACCATACATTGAGTAATACATGGACAATACTACATTGGAATATCCTAATGACTGTAAAGTTGCCATGTCCTTTTGTTGCTGATCAATTATTTTTCTAATAGTGGTATACATGGCCAAGACCGCTAATAGAATGAAGATAATTGAAAATAGAATTGAAAGATTACGAATTTGTTTTACTCGATCAATAGCTGTTGAGATGCCAACATCGGATTTTTGAGTTTGCAAAGTGATAAATTTACTACCAATGATGTCTCTAATTTTACTTTCAGTCTTAAAATTATCACTGTCTTTAATATCGACAATATTATTAAGGGCTGGCAATTTAAATTTATTAAGGAATGTCTTTTCACTAATGATTCCATACCCATAGTTTTGTTCTTGAGGAGATATGAAATCATTGGTTCCGGTATAATACATCTTGTTCGGAGAATTTATCATACCGACCACTGTTAATTTAATGGGTTGGTTATTGAAACTAACAGTGACTTGTTTTCCCTTCTTTAACCCATTCTTTTTAGCAAACTTCTCATTCAAATAAATACCGTTAGTATTTTTATTTATCTTCTTGCCATTAGTTTGAAATGTACGAGAAATTTCTTGGGTTCCAGGAGTATCAATCTCTAAATAACGTTTATCCCCTTTTAATTGTGCCGTGGTACTAATTTCTGTTTTAGCCGATGCCTTTGAAACACTTGGAATTGACTTAATTGTATTTAGTTCTTTATTGCTCAAGCCTGTCGATTGTAATGTCGATGTAGCCAAATGGGTTTCACTCGTATACTGATTAATATTTTGTTTCATACCATTCCAGGTACCCTCTAAACCGGTATAAAAAAGAACACTTAGAAACGCCATCAAAAAAACGGAAAAGAATTGAGTCCAATTTTTCACAACCGTGCGGATTAATTTCTTAAATAAAAACTTCATCCCCAATCAACCTCCTCAACTTCAAGCGGAGTTGGATTGTCAACGATCTTATCTATTTTGCCATCTTTAATATTGATAACTCGATCAGCAATTGGAGCAACTAATGGATTATGGGTGACGATCACTACGGCCGTATTTTCATTTTTACTACCCTTCAGAATTTTAAAAACTCGTTTTGAGGTTTCAGTATCAAGTGCACCAGTGGGTTCGTCACAAAGAAGCACTCTAGGATCTTTAGCCAAAGCCCTCGCAATCGAAACACGTTGCATTTCACCTCCAGATAACTGATCAGGAAAATTATTTCTTTGTTTTAAAAGACCAACCTTTTTCAAATATTCTTCTGACACTTTCTTGTACTTCTTGTTTTTTAATTGTGCTGAAATTGCCACATTTTCAAATGCCGTAAGATTAGAAATTAAATTATAAAATTGAAACACAAATCCGACAACGTCTCTTCGATAAAGTGTCAATTGCTTATCCGACTCTGTGTTAATCAGATCATCATTATATAAAACTTTACCTGACGTTGGTTTATCCATCCCACCTAAGATATTTAAAGTTGTACTTTTACCAGACCCACTTGGTCCCAAAATCACCGTAACCTTATTCGACTCGATATCAAAACTAACATCGTCTAAAGCATGAGTTGTTTCAGATCCATTTTGATAACTTTTACTGACATGTTTTAAGCTGAGCATAAGTGGTACCTCCATGATTAATTATTAAAAGTATGAAAATATTTTATTTGCACCTTTGATTTGTAGGTGTTATTTGTATAATATATTTATAAGTTTAAAAATAAAAGTAGGGTAATTTTTTAAAGTATCAGCATAAAAGTAAACTGGAGGCACTTATGGAAAACAATAACATCATCGATGACTGTCCTATTCAACCAGTTGTGGACATCATTAGTGGAAAATGGACCTCATACATTCTCTGGGAAATTTATAATGGAAATAATCATTATGGTGGTATCACGCGGGCATTACCTGGAATTAGTACCAGAACATTATCAACAAGATTAAAAATGTTAGAAGACAAGCAAATAGTTACGCGTAAAGTCTTTAATACAAACCCTCCCACTGTAGAATATAATTTAACTAAACGTGGAATGGATTTAGCACCTATTTTAAAGTCAATGAAGAAATGGTCAGAACGATATAAAGAAATAGAAGCAGAATGACTTTTGGAAGTCATTCTGCTTCTATTTCTTTATATTAAATTATCAACGATCGACAACCAGCTTATAACCCCGTATTGGTACCGTCTTAATCTTTTCTTTTAATCCAACTTGATCTAACTTGCGTCGAAGTAAACTAATGTCATCTTCAATGGCATCCTCGTCAATAAAACTTCCGTTCGCCCACAGAAACGTCATCAATTCCTTTTTGGATACTAACTTATTCTTATGCTCAATGAAAAGGACCATTAGTGAAGTCTCCGTTGGAGTTAGCTTAATCGACTGTGTATTACTGCTTAGTTCTCCCACTGCCGGATTTAAAGTGAACCCATCAAAACTAAATCCATTACTTTTATCTACCAAATTCTCATCTCCGATTTTATTTATTAAAATTGTCACAAAAAAAGGAAGCTACCAAGTAGCCTCCTTTTAGAGCTTATTAATCGTTGTCGTCCAAATCGTCGACAACCTTTTTGTAATCTTTCATAAATTTATCATAAGCAGCAGAATCGAACTTGTCGAACTTACCAACTTCATGAAGGGTGCGTTTAATTTCATGAATGGCACGGTGTTCTTCTAACCAACGATGAACTTTGTGGCCCTCTTGTGATTCAGTGCCTTCCTTGTCCAAAGTTTTTTGGAGTTCGTTCATAATTTCTGAAATCTTATCTAATGCTTTTGTTTCTTTACTTTCGTCTGACATAACAATCTCTCCCCTTTATTTAAGTATGACATCATTATATCTTGAAACATCAGGGGTTCAAACCAATATGCTCAAGGGTTTAAGAAAGTTATAAGAGTTCTTCTTGATTCTTGTGTCGCTGGACGTACTGCAGGATGTAAACGGCCAAAATAACCAGAACGGCACCAAGAACTTCAATCCAACTGATGTGGGTGTGTAAAAAGATCACACTCAAGATAAAGGTTGCAACCGGTTGAATGGCGTCTAGTAAACTAATAACTTCTGATGAAGTAAAGCGGGAAGCGTAGATCAGTGATGAGAATGTGAGTAGGGTTCCAAAGAGGATGATCCCACAAACACCAAGGACTCCACCCATTCCTAAGTGGGGCACGTTGGTCCAAACGGGATGATTGATGTTAAAGGCTAAACTGGCAATCAGAGTTCCCCAACCAAGAACCACGATTGGTGAATTGTCGTGAGCCAGTGGTCTTGGAAGCACCACGTACAAAGCGGCAGTAATTCCAGAAATAATCCCCCAGAAAAACGAGTCAAAGGGAATGGATAATTGAGAAAGGTCCCCTTTAGTAATTGAAAGGAAAACTCCAGCTAGCGCCAAAATGAAGACCACGATGTCCATCTTCATAGGCTTTTTGTGCATGAACAGAAAACCACCCAGTAGGATGAATAACGGTGACAGGTACTGCAAAATCGTGGTGGCAGCGGCGTTTCCAGTCTGGATACTAACGTAGAAACTTCCCATGTTGGCAGCCAAACCGAACAAACCGTATAAAACTAGCCACATGATTGATTTCCATGAACGGAAAACACTAAAAATGCCTTTTCCGTAAATAATGGCACTGACTAGTAATAATACAATGGCAGCCCCGGTAGTTCGTGCTGACAAGAACCACGCAGCTGGAATCCCAACGTTTTGTGAAACGTACTGCGTAATAACGCCAGCAACACCCCATGAAGTTGAAGCAAACGCCGCTAAACTAATTCCTTTAACGGTGTTGCTCATCTTACCCGTTTTACTTTTCATATTCTCTCCTCACAGTCTACTCTTGATCTAAATGTGACTTTGCCTCATCAATCAACTTCAAATCAACGTAATCATTTAAAAAACGTTCCATCGGTGTGTACAAATGTCGTTTTTTAAAAGATACACTAAAATCCGCCACAATGGCAACCCTTAATTTATTTTCCGTCAAAAAAACCTGACCAATGCGCTGAAAATGTCCCTTAGTATGTTTTCCGATTCGCCAAGTATGAAGTTTAAAATTACCCTGTTCATCCTTTTTAATTACATAATTACCGGAGTCATCCAGTTTAACTGGAACCCCGGTAAAACGAATTACTTTATATTTATCTGCCATGATCTTGGCTAAAGCTTCTGTTGTTTAATATTGCGACGCTTGGAATCCTGCAAGATGTAGATGGCAAGAATTACCAAGGCGGATCCGACAATTTCCATTAAACTAATTTTGGTGTGCAAGAAGATAACACTCAAAATGAAAGTCACTACTGGCTGAACGGCGTCAACTAAACTAACATCTTCAGAGGAAGCAAAGTGTAAACTGTGAAGCAAACATGCAAATGGGATTACGGTTCCAATGATAACAATGGCACCAATCCCAATGATCGCACCCATCGTTAAGTGAGGTACACCAACCCAAACTGGTTGATGAATGTTAAAGACCAATCCGGCAATCAAGGTTCCCCATCCAAGGACGACAATTGGTGAATTTTCTTCCATTAATGGCCGAGGGATGACAACGTAGCATGCGGCCGTGATTCCTGAAACAATTCCCCAAAGTAACGCTGGCAGCGGAATAGCTAACTGATTAATGTCACCCTTGGTAATTGCCAAAAACACCCCCACAAGTGCCAACAGGAACACAATTAAATCAATCTTATAGGGACGTTTATGAAAGAACAAAAATCCACCTAAAAGAATGAACAGTGGTGATAAATACTGCAAGATGGTTGCTGATGCTGCGTTTCCGTCCTGAACACTAAGGTAAAACGACATCAGGTTGGCACCTAAGCCAATAATTCCATATGCTACAATACAAATAATCGACTTCCAGTCCTTAAAAACATGGAAGATTTTTTTCCCATACATAATCGAACCAATTGCTAAAAGTAGAATCCCGGAAAAAATAGTCCTGACGGACAAGAACCATGAAGCTGGAATAGCGGCATTTTGTGAGACAAACTGCAAAACAACCCCAGAAATACCCCAAAAAGTGGATGCAAGGGTTGCCCAAGCAATGCCTTTTAATACTTTACTTTTTCCAATGCTAGTCTTTTCTTCACTCATATTTTCACCCTAACTCGGCATAAACCGATTTATTTTTTTACACATCAATTTAATAGTTTAATTTTAGGCGTAAAGAACAGGGCGGTCAATAGTCCATGTCATTTTATCTAACATAAAAAAGCGAAACCAGTTTTACCTGGTTTCGCTTTTAAATTAAAAACTAATCTTCGTTTTTATCTCGTTTAAAACTCATTGGTTGATATGTTAACCGAATGGCAGCTGGTAATAGGATTGGCAAGATGATTACTAAGATAATCAAACCAATGATTACCCCGATGGCAACCTGAATCAGTGTCAAAATTCCTGATGGAATCAGTGCGGCAAACGTACCACCTAAAATCACAGCAGCAGATAATACCACTACTCCAATATAGTTGGCCGAATTAACGATTCGTTTCGCAGGCGTTCCGTCTTTGGTTTCTCGGTACCTCATCATCAAGAAGATACTGTAATCAACCCCCAACGCAATCAACATGATAAAGGTAAAGAACGGCGTGTTCCAAGTCAACATGCTCTGTCCGAGGAAAATATCCGAGAAGATCCGTGTCAACGTCAATGAAGTGAAGTACGTCAAAATTAATGTTCCTTCAATGTAAAGTGGTTGTAAAATTGAACGGGTTACAAACATCAGTGCAATCAGGATTCCGACTAACATGATGACAGCTGTTCTGAAGAAGTCTTGTGAGGCAATATCATGGGTGTCAGACATGGTTGCTGTCTCTCCCCCAATTGCAACGGTTGCATCATTTAAACTAGTTCCCTTCAGTGACTGTTTAACTTGATTTTGAACATCCTTAACCAAGTTCATCGACTTAGCGTTTGATGGGTTATCTTTTAAGACAAAGGTGATGCTTGTAATCTTGTCATTAGAAGAAACGTAGTTGTTTAAGGCTTGCTTGAAAGTATCACTTTGAAGCACCTGATTAGGAATATAGAACGTGTTCGCAGCCGCAGCTGAGTTCTGTAAGCCGGTCAAGTATTCATTTGACTGTTGCATGCCCTTATTAATCTTACTTAGGCCATCATTTGCTTGCGACAATTGGGCTTGAACACCCTGGAGTTGTTGCCCCATCGTCTGAGCATTTGCACCAATGTTTTGAGTATCTGAGGCAATCCCGGCCAATTCATTTTGAAGACCTGACATAGAAGCGGCCTGTTGCATTTGCACCTTGGAACTAACACTTTGAAGGCCACTAGCAACAATTTGTAACTGCTGGGGACTCATTGGTGACCCCATAGCGGTGGCTTGTTGTTGCATCTGGGCGATGACTTGCTGACCGGAAGTTTGACCAGGAGCGGTACTTGCTCCACTAGCGCCTTGAATGGTCTTTAAATGATCTCCAATTGATTGTGCCGAAGCACCAATTGCCTTTAGTTGATCGGCATTAAATGAACCACTGTTAGCCCCACTCTGAAGTTGGGTTAAACCAGCATTAGCCTGTTGCATCTTACCGTTCAAAGTCCCCAGCTGATCGTTTAAGTAGAGTTGGTTAATTGGTTCGCCACTTGGCTGGGTGACCGAAGCAACCGTCTTAATTTCCTTATTTTTCTCCAATTGACGAGTAATCCGATCAATTTCCATCATTGACTTCTCGTTATTGACCTTGTGTTTAGATTGAATATAAATCGTTGACGGTTCAGCAGTCCCCTTTGAGAAATGCTTGGATACCGTATTTAATCCTTGTTTTGAAGGCAATGAATTACTTAATTCAACCGAATTATCGTAGTTCAAGCTGCTCTTTCCCGCAAAGAAAATCAACGGCAAAGTCAAAACTAGAACTAAGGCAATCGCCATCACCGGATGTGCAACTGAATGACTGGACAAGAAGTACCAGATTCGACTACCCCGTTTCTTTGGTGACAGATTCTTAGCTGGCCAGTACATGGTCTTACCAAGGAGCGCCATAAAGAACGGATTTAATGAGAGAAGTACCAGTAATAGTACCACCACTCCGATGGCAACTGCCACTCCAGATTGGTAAATTGAGAACTTGGCTAGTCCAAGGGCAAAGAAACCGATTAGGACAGAACCACCACTGTAGAGAATGGTCTTACCGGCTCGTCTTCTGGCATCGACCGTCGCCTCAACTTTGTCCATTCCTTGTCCCAGATTATCCTTAAACCGGTCGTACAGCAGGATATTGTAGTCAGTCCCGATTCCAAACAGCACTACCACCATGAAGACCTGGGTAAAGTTTGAGAGTGGAAAGCCCATATACTTCGCCAAATTCATGACGACACTCAAAGAGACAATGAAAGAAACTCCCACGGTCAAAAGTGAAATCAACGGAACGATTGGAGATTTAAAGACAATGATCAACACAATCAAAATAAAGACTGCCGCAATGATTTCGGTTTGCTTGATGCCGTCGATCATTGACTGCCGCATGTCGTCATCTAAGACATCAGATCCCGTCACGTACGACTTCAAGTTCGCCGTTTTCGCACCCTTTTTGAGTTTGTTGTTCATCGTTTCAACCGAGTCCTTTTTAGAAACATTCAGTTGAACTAATTCGGTCGTACCGTCCTTTGAAATCAGTTGTTTCTTGGCGGCGGCATTCTCGTTTGCTGAGGTAACACCCTTAATTCCATAGTAATCGGCATCATTTTTTAACTTCGAAACGGTTCGATCGATGTTAGCCTGTTTACTAGCATTAATGCGTTTATTGCCGTTGTTATATACCAGTACAACTTGTCTGGTATCGCTAATGTGATGGCCCCAATGCTTTTGAATATTTTCAGCAACCTGACTCTGCATGTTAGCTGGAATCTTAGTTTGTCCATGTTGTGCAGTTACCTGTGAAATGCTAGGCAAAAAGAAAATGGCAGCTAAAACGGCAAGAACCCAAAATATCGCAAAAAATATGTATTTCTTGACGAACCTATTCATCAAACTCCTCCTCAATGTTTAATATTTTACTTAAAACATTAATTCATTCATAACGCTTCCAATTATACAAAATTGATCACAAACAAGCAATCCGCCAAAAGCAGTTCAATCAAAAAAGCACCAACCAATTAGTCAGTGCTGAAGTGATGCTTTTCTGGGTCTGATTGCCAGGATAAAAACGGTACTCAAGACCAAAATGCCACCAATGATTTCATAGATATTGAAACTGGTATGTAAGAAAACCACGGTTCCAATCGTTGCCGACAAAGGTTCAAACGTATCTAGTAGTCCAGCAGTCGTAGCGGACACGTACCTTAAACTCGATGTGAAGCATAGAAATGACAACATTGTGCCAAAAAGCACAATGAAGGCCACTCCCAAAATGCCACCAAGAGAAAGCTTGGGAACATCCACCCAAAAGGGATGAACGCAGGTGAAGATCACTCCACCAACGATCATTGCCCATCCAATGATGACAAACGTGCTGAACTTTTCCTGGAGTTTGACCGGCAGCATGGTCTGAAGCGCGCCAGCAAAGGCCAGGCAGAGGCCAAGCGTAAACGCTTTAGGACTCATTGCGAGATGGGTCAAATCTCCCTTTGTTACCAGTAACCACGTTCCAAGTAGGGCTACCACTACAGCGACACCCTGCTGAATCGTTGGTGCTTTTTTGTACACAATCACCGTCAAAATCATAATGATGACCGTTCCAAGGCTCTGCATGATAGTTGAAGTTGCCGCATTACTGGCTCTCGTTGTCAGTAAGTATAGGTACTGAACGGCCGATAAACCAAAAATCGCATAACAGAGCAGGATGACCCAGCTATATCCGGTGTGCCAAATCTTTAAAATCCTATTTCTTTGAACAAACTTTGTAAATAAAAGAATTAAGATGCCGGCAACCGACATCTTAACTCCCATTAACCATTCCGTTGAAAAATTCTTATCTTGAAACAAGAACTGCGAAACAGGTCCTTGAATTCCCCACATGATGGCTCCAGCAATTGCTAGGATGACACCAATGTAAGTTTTACTTTTCTTCAATATTTGTGCCCCATTTACTTATCTTCGTAACCATTTGGATGCTTAGTCTTCCAGGTCCAAGCGGTTTTAATGATTTCTTCAACGTTATCAAACTGTGGTTTCCAACCAAGAACTTCTCTCGCCTTGTCAGAGTTAGCAATCAAGGTATCAGGATCGCCACCACGTCTTGCGTCAATTTCAACCGGAATCTTCTTACCAGTAACCTTTCGAGCGGCATCAACGATCTGTTTATTGGAAAAACCAGTTGATGAGCCGAGGTTAAAGATGTTACTTGGATTACCCTTTTCCAGATACTTCATGGCTAAAATATGAGCGTCCGCTAAATCAAGGACGTGCACGTAATCACGAACGTTGGTCCCGTCTGGCGTGTCATAGTCATCCCCAAAAATCTTCATGGTATCCTGCTGACCTGCAGCCACCTTTAAGACGATGGGAATTAAATGGGTTTCTGGATGATGATCCTCCCCAATGGAGCCGTCTTCCTTGGCTCCAGCAGCGTTAAAGTATCTAAGAGCAACAAACTTAATGCCGTAAGCTTCATCAACCCACTTCATAATGTGCTCCATGATTAACTTGCTTTCACCATAAGGGTTGATGGGGTCTTTTCGGTCTTTTTCATAGATTGGAATTCGCTCTGGATTACCGTAGGTCGCAGCGGTGGAAGAAAAGACCAAGTACTTAATCCCAGCTTTCTTCATTGACTCCAACAGCTTAATCATCCCAATCACGTTGTTATCAAAATACTTCAAAGGATCCTTCATTGATTCGGGAACCAGTGAGAAAGCATCCATGTGGATTACAGCATCGATATTTTCCTTAGCGAAAACGTCATCCAAAAAGTCAGAATCACGAGTATCCCCCTCATAAAACTTTGCTTTAGGATTAACGGCCTTGCGGTGTCCCGTTGACAAATTATCAACCACTACAACATCGTAACCTTTATTAATTAATTGATCGACCATGTGTGAGCCAATGTATCCGGCTCCTCCAGCAACTAATACAGCCATCTTAATTACCTCCTATTTATCTAATAAATCATCATATTGAGTATTTTTTTCGAAAAATTTAACGGCAAAGGAACAAACTGGTTTGATTAAATCATGGTTTTCTTTGGCGTAATCAATCATTACCATAATTAACTTTCCAGCTAAACCCTGGCCACGATAACTGGGGTTCACAAATGTTTCGTTAATGGAGACTATTCCATTATCTTCAGTAAAAGTAACTTCAGCAATTAAATCACCATGGACATCGTTAGCATAGAAACGGCCTGGTTCATAATCAAATTTCATTTGTCTCACCACCTTAGCGTAAGTATATCACAGTCTTGACATCAATATAAAGGCGCTTACATTGACGGAGTGTCGGACTTTAATTATAATCCATATTAGAAGTTACAATTCAAACTATTCGACGTGGAAAAATTATTTCCAGGAGGAAAATTATGAGTGCAACAGATACTAAACAGGAATATGATAACTGGGTTTCTCAAGAAGATATGCCGGCAGAATTAAAAATCGATTTGGCCAAAATGAGAAACGATTCGGAACAAATTGAAGACGCTTTTGGGTCATCACTTTCATTTGGAACGGCCGGAATGCGTGGAACGCTCGGTGCTGGAACGAACCGGATGAACGTTTATACCGTTAGACAAGCCACTGAGGGTCTCGCCCAATTGATGGACACCCTTGATCCTGAGGTAAAAAAGCGTGGGGTTGTTATTAGTTTTGATCCCCGATACAACTCGCAACTTTTTGCTCACGAAGCGGCTCGGGTACTTGGTGCTCACGGCATCAAGACGTTTGTTTTTGATGACATTCGCCCAACTCCGGAACTTTCGTTTGCTGTGCGTCACTTACACACTTACGCCGGAATCATGATTACCGCTAGTCACAATCCAAAACAATACAATGGTTACAAGATTTACGGTGAAGATGGTGGTCAAATGCCACCCAAAGAATCCGATCTAATAACTACTTACATCCGCAAGGTCAACGACCTCTTCAAAATTCCAGTTTCAGAGGAAAAGGACCTTAGAAAGGATGGGCTCATGAGTATCGTTGGTGAAAACGTCGACGTTCCTTATCTAGAAGCCGTTCAAACGGTCAACGTGAACCATGACCTGATTAATAAGGTAGGAAAAGATCTGAAGTTTGTCTACACTCCCCTTCATGGGACTGGTAAAATTGTTGCTAGACGGGCACTCTCAGACGCTGGGTTCAAGAACTACGACGCGGTTGTTGAACAAACCATCGCCGACCCTGAATTTCCTACTACACCATTTCCTAATCCAGAATTCCCGCAAACCTTCGATCTTGCCATCAAATTGGGTAAAAAAGAAGATGCGGACGTTCTGATTGCGACCGACCCTGACGCTGACCGTTTGGGAGCCGCCGTTAGACAACCTGACGGTGAATACAAACTCATGACTGGAAACCAAATTGCCAGTGTTCTTTTAAATTATATTCTTCAAGCCAAAAAAGACGCTGGTACCCTTCCAAAGGATGGAGTAGTGGTCAAATCAATCGTTTCAACTGAACTCGCTACCGATATTGCCAAGAATTACGGGATTGAGATGAAGAACGTCCTAACCGGGTTCAAGTTTATTGCGGAACAAATCAAAAACTTTGAACAAAATCACGATCACACCTTCCTCTTTGGATTTGAAGAAAGCTACGGTTATCTTATCAAACCGTTTGTAAGAGATAAGGACGCCATTCAGTCAACCCTACTGCTTGCTGAAGTTGCTGCTTACTACCGGGAAAAGGGGATGACCCTGTACGACGGTCTTCAGGATATCTACAAGAAGTACGGTTACTTTAGAGAAAAGACCATCTCCAAGGAATTCGATGGTCTAGAGGGTAAATCCAAGATGGCCGCAATCATGAAAGACTTTAGAGACCATCCCATGACAACATTCAATGGCGCCAAGGTGATTAAGCTTGAAGACTTCCAGACTTCCACCACCACGATGGCTGATGGTTCAACCCAAAAAATTGAGTTACCACAATCGAACGTTTTAAAGTATTGGCTTGATGATGGGACTTGGCTTGCAATTCGTCCTTCTGGAACTGAACCCAAGATCAAGTTTTACATCGGGGTTAAAGCTGATACAGCAAAGGCAGCTGATCAAAAACTCGAGAGCTACACTCAAGCCGTTGACGATGAACTATTAAATAAATAATTTTAAGCAAACAAAAAACTGGACTCGTTTGAGTCCAGTTTTTTGATACTTTCATTTAGTTACTGGTTCATCAGCATTAACAAGTGCGACCGTGTACACTTTTTCAACCTTAAATTCCTTAATGGCCTTCTCACTACGCCAGAACATCTGGATCGCAGCATGACCAGTTGTCCCCTGGCGCATATCACGCCGCATTCCCGTAACATAATCAGAAACATACGTAATCATCTTAATCAACTGCGCAATTAAGGAGGCCAACTTTGATTTTTTGGGTGCGTCCATTCTCTTTAACAATTTAATCGAATAAGCGCATTTTTCAAGCAAGTTATCGTCATTGACTAGGTCACCAATCGCAAACGCAAATGAATTCTCAACGGTGTAACCATCACCACGATAATGAACTAACCCGGAGTTATCTTTAAAACTATTAACAACCGTTTCAAGGTATTTTCCTTCGTTATCAATGAATTGAACGTTATCCGCTAGTTTCGAATCCGAAAGGCTCGGGGTCTCCTTATCCGTCAAATTACTAAACCAACTTTTTAAGCTCAAATTGCCAACCCCTTTCTGATGTTTGGTTTGTGAATTATTACTTTCATTATATCATTAGCTGTAAGCGCTTACCAATAGTAACTTTCTCCCGGTAAAATCATTGGTTTGTTAATTCTTGCTTACATAACCAATTAACAATGATGTATCATTATTATCATAATGATAAATTAAGGAGTGAATCACATGAAAATTGGAGTATTAGGTGCCGGCCATATGGGCAGCGCCATCATTAAAGGACTTGTCAACAAATATAACGCGAGTGACATTTTAGTAAAGGGACATCACGTAACCGACGAGCTCAAAAACTTCTCAAAAGACCTTGGCTTCACAATTGTCACCGATGATTTTCCAAGTGACTTAAACGTCCTATTTGTAACAACTCCCGCACCAATCACAGTGGCAGTGCTGAAGAACACCAAATTGCCAGACCAAACTGTGATCGTTTCAGCGGCCCAGGGGGTTAGTGAACAAGCCATTAATGACGTGCACCAAAACAACTCAGTGGTTTGTATCGTACCTAACATCCCGGTTGCCGTGAACGCCGGTTGCATCGCCGTTGGTAAATCTAAGAATGCTAATGAAGCAGACGTTAAGTCGGCTTTAGACGTTGTCACTAACCTAGGAACGCTCATTAAGACCAGTAACCAAAACCTTGGCATCGTGGGAACGGTTGCTGGATGTGGCCCGGCTTTTGTCGACGTCTTCATGGACGCCTTAGCTGACGCCGCCGTTCAAAATGGCCTTGACCGTGAGACCGCCTTTAAGGTCGCTGCAAGTATGGTTCAAGGTAGTGGCAAATTAGCACTCGATACTGGCATTTCACCGGCAACTTTGAAAGACCAAGTTACCTCACCTGGTGGTTCTACCATTCGTGGGGTGGTTGCTTTAGACGCCACCGGCTTTAGAAATGCCGTCAACAAGGCGGTTAACGACGCCAACAAATAAAATACGGTAATGGAGGAAATTATTTGGATTCAAAAGTAAGCTTAAAAACCAAAATCGCGATCCTCGCCACCGCGTTACTATCATTTTGTGGAATTCTATTAGAAACTTCAATGAACGTTACGTTTCCAGAACTCTCACAAATTTTTCACATTTCGTTAAACTTAGTTCAGTGGATTTCAACTGGATACCTACTAGTCGTTACCATTACCATGGCAACGACAGCATACCTCCTAAAGAAATTCCCACTAAAAAACATTTTCGTCTTTGCGGTCACCGCGTTTATCCTTGGTGATATTTTGTGTGCGGTCGCACCCAACTTCTGGCTCCTATTAGTCGGACGACTAATTCAAGCAGCTGCCACCGGAATCTCACTTCCGATGATGTATCAAATCATTTTTGCTGAAGTACCCCGACCAAAAATCGGTTTTTACACTGGAATTGCTTCAATGGTTATCTCACTAGCTCCCGCACTGGGACCAACTTACGGGGGAACGCTATCATCACTACTTTCATGGCGTTACATCTTCATCGTGGCTTTCCCAATCGTCCTAATTACCCTGTTTATCGGACTTAAGAGCATTGATCTTAAAGCTCCGGGAATCTCCAAACGATTTGATTTCGTTAGCTTTGCCCTCTTGATCGTGACCCTATTCTCATTTGTTTGGGGTGCTAATCAGTTTGGCGTCAAGGGTGCAACGTTTATGAGTGGCTTCATTCCCATCGTCATTGGATTAATCACCCTGGTCTTATTTATCTACCTCAATGGTCATGGTGATTCACAGCTAATGTCGCTTCACCCACTCAAGATCCCCACGGTTTCACTGAACGCCGTGAACTACTTCTTGTTGATGTTCATTAATATTGGGGCGTCATTCGTAATTCCAATTTACGCTGAGACCGTTCTTCATACCAGTGCCATGGTTGCCGGACTGATCCTGCTTCCAGGTTCAATCATTGGTGGACTCATTTCGCCATTTGCGGGAGGCGCTTATGACCGGTTCGGAGCCTTTAAACCAATCATGATTGGGATGGTTCTGCTGTCAATCGCCACGTTCTTATTTAGTTCCATGACGGCGGCCTTCACGGTGGTCGTATTGACACTGTTATTCACACTTTTACGAATTGGATTTAACTTCGCGTTCTCCTGTACCATTACCAATGCTCAAGAAACCGCACCACAATCTGATTCAGCCGACGTGAACTCGTTATTCAACATGCTCCAACAATACGCTGGTTCAATCGGTACCAGTGTCCTGGCAACGATCTACGCCTTTAACCAGAATCAGGCTCACAGTGCTGCCCAATATGTCTCAAAGACGGTCATGGGTGGTCACATGGACTTCTTACTCCTGTTCGTACTGGCCGTTTTCGGCTTAATCCTTGCGCTAGTTAACTGGACCATTCAAAGAAAGCACCTCGCAAAAAATGCATAACAATCAAGCAATTAAGAAACTTGCTCCCAACCTTCACCATTTAACTACGGAACAGGAACAATTAATTAATCAAATCGAACAATTTATTAATCAACAAATCGATCAAAAACAACCGTCCGTTTTCACGATCTTTGGAGATGCCGGTACGGGTAAAAGTGTCATTTTGAGTCAACTCTTTTTCAACATTCAACAAGCCGCAAAGAAAAAAGGCAAGCTTCA
The DNA here is from genome assembly GCF_059901175.1 of Fructilactobacillus sp. X3R5C2. Lineage (NCBI taxonomy): Bacteria > Bacillati > Bacillota > Bacilli > Lactobacillales > Lactobacillaceae > Fructilactobacillus > Fructilactobacillus sp. X3R5C2. The sequence continues at coordinate 148,642 of NZ_JBWXVC010000001.1, read as the reverse complement.
TGACACTAAGAACTACTTCTTAGTTAACCATCCAGAAATTTTGAAGGTTTACAAACAAATTGCTGGATCCGAAGATAATGTTTTAAAAAAGAACTTTATGCGTCCTACCTCATTTATTAACCAAATGCACAAGCGAAACGAACGTGCTGACGTTGTGATTGTTGATGAGGCCCATTTACTACTGTCTTCACCAGACCATTACAATAATTTCTACCAGGAAAACCAGTTAGAAGAAATCATTAAGTCAAGCAAGGTCGTCATTGCCGTCTTTGACATGAATCAGGTACTACGAACCAAGTGTTACTGGGACAAGCAACGTTTAAACAAACTACTTGAACCCTACTATCACGAAAGTTATCAACTGACCCATCAGTTTCGCATGACCGCTAAACCAGACTTGGTTCACTGGATCAATGAATTTACGAGAGGCAAGTTGCTGCCAATCCCCAAGGACGCCGATACTGGTTACGACTTTCAAATCTTTGATGACGCTGAAAAAATGCGCCAAGCGATTGTGAAGAAAAACCATGAGGTGGGCTTATCCCGAATTGTTTCGACCACCGGCTATCCATCAACTTTAGATGGCGGAAAACATTACATCAAAGAGCTTGGCGGTTTCAAAATGCCGTGGGATCAGTACAATTACACCAGTACCCCGTGGGCGGAAATTCCCCAGACCATCAATGAGGTTGGTTCCATTTACACCTGTCAGGGATTTGATTTGAACTACGTTGGCATTATTTTAGGGCCACCAATCTATCTTGACCCTAAAGACCATCGCGTAAAGGTTGACTTAAAAAAGCAAACCGATGTTGAAAGCAAAAAACACCGAAAAGACATCACGGATCAAAAAGAATTTGCACAAATAAGGCGGCAAATCATCCTGAACTCCGTGAACGTGTTGATGAAGCGCGGTGTCTTTGGGACTTTCATCTTTGCTCACGATCCGAAGCTTAGAGAAGCATTGATGAAATCATTTCAAAAGATCAACCACTAAGTAAGTTCCATTTTAAAGATAATTAAGCTAAAAGGCCCCATAATGTTCGCATTTTGGGACCTTTTTGGTTGTTCTGATAAAAAAATTTACTTTTGTGTAACAAAATGTGCCATCAGTGCTAGTAATTTCCTTTCAATGCGTATAATCTAGTCATAACCCCAAAATACATTTCTTGGAGCTTATGATAAGGAGGACAATTTAATGGGATCAATCATTCAATTCAAAGACGTAGAAAAGTACTACGGCAAATTTCACGCGTTAACCAACATTAACCTTGATATTCACGAAGGTGAAAACGTTGTGTTAATCGGACCATCTGGATCGGGTAAATCAACTTTACTTAGAACCATTAATGGACTAGAGACCATTCAACAGGGACAACTCATTGTTGACGGCAAAGATCTGTCAAGCAACAAAACCAACCTCAATAAACTTAGAACTGACGTTGGGATGGTCTTTCAACATTTCAACCTTTACAACAACAAAACCATCACCGAAAACATCACGTTGGCTCCACGAATCGTCTTAAAACGTCCTCAAGCTGAAAACGAAGAGGTAGCAAAAAAACTACTTGAACGAGTTAACCTACCGGAACAAGGAGCCAAATACCCAGCTCAATTATCTGGTGGTCAACAACAACGAATTGCTATTGCTCGCTCCCTAGCAATGAATCCTAAGGTGTTGCTGTTTGACGAACCAACCTCTGCCCTTGATCCCGAGATGGTCGGAAGTGTGTTAGACATCATGCAGGACATCGCCAACACATCGGACATGACGACCCTCGTTGTTACTCACGAAATGGGCTTTGCCAGATCCGTTGCTGATCGCGTTATTTTCATGGCTGACGGGAAAATCCTGGAAAATTCTAAAACCGATGAATTTTTCGATCACCCTAAGACCGAACGAGCTCGCAAATTCCTATCACAAGTTGAACATAAATAAAAAGTGAGGTAGATTCCATGAGTAAATTTAAGTTAAAACGAGTGGGTTTGATTGCCTCCGTCATCCTAATTGTCATAATCATTGGCGGCATCTTTACTGGTCTTGATGCTAAGAAACACCAATCGGTCGCAACCAATGACTACGCCAGGATCAAGGACAGCCATGTCATGCACTGGGGAGTTAAAGGTGATACCAGACTATTTGGCTTAATCAGTCCCAAGACCGGTCAAAGTGAAGGATTTGATGTCGACATGGCACGCGCCGTCACCGCCCAAATGGCCAAGGACGCCGGAACGAAAATCAAGCCCGAATTCACTTCGGTCACCACTAACTCTAAAATCCAATTACTAAAAAACAATCAGGTTGAAGCAGTAGCCGCAACAATGACCATCACACCCGAGAGAGCCAAAGTGATTGACTTTACCAAACCGTATTTTCCAGCTGGCCAATCAATTCTGGTTAAAAAAGATTCCCCAATTAAGGACATTCGTCAGTTAAACAATCCTAAATACACCGTGATCACGACGATCGGAACCACTGCGATTCAAACCATGAAACAGTTTGCTCCAAAGGCGAAGGTCATCTCGATGCCAGATAACTCCCAGGCCTTAAGTGCTCTTGAATCTGGTCAGGGAGTGGCCGTGACTACCGATAACGCCATTCTATATGGTCTCGCTGATCAAAATCGTTCCACCAAGGTTGTTGGAAAACCATTCACTAATCAACCCTACGGACTAGCAATGAACAAGCACCAACCTGAACTGAAGGCCGCCATGGATAAAGCTTTAGAACAAGTCATTTCCGACGGAACTTACAACAAGTTGATTAAGAAATGGTTCTCAAACGTGCCTGGATTAGATTGGAGGAGTCTTGAAAAATGATAAATATCTTTCTTGAAAATTGGAAAACTCTTCTAGACGGCTTCTGGATTACCATCCTATCCTCAATCATTGGATTAGTTGGATCACTAGTCTTAGGGACCATCTTTGCCCTTCTAGAAATGGCTCCAAATAAATTACTTAAATTCATCGGAAGTGCGTTTGTCGAATTCTTTAGAAACATCCCACTTCTGGTCATCACCTTATTCTTCTACGTGGTGGTCGCAGCTGATTTTCACATTTCTGGATTTTGGTCTGGGACCATTGGATTAATCCTCTATACGTCTGCGTTTATCGCTGAGTGTATTAGAGGTGGCGTTGATTCAGTTGATCCGGGCCAGATGGAAGGTGCCAGAGCGAACGGATTAACGTACACTCAGGCCATGATTCAAGTGGTCTTACCCCAGGGATTCAAGCTAGCCATTCCATCGCTTGGAAACCAGTTCATTAACCTGGTTAAAAACTCATCAATTCTGTCATTTGTGGCCGGATTCGATTTAATGTACCAGGCCAACGTTATCTCTGGTGAAAATCTTGACCCATTTAACACCTACATCATCGTTGGAATTTTGTACCTCATCATCACCGTCTCCGTTTCCAAATGCATGAGCGTGATTGAGCGCAAAGTGAACGGAGGTGTCACACAATGAGTGGAGCATTTAGTTTAATTAACATGCACTATTTACTGGGTGGTCTAGTCGTTACCATTCTGGTATCAGTGATTTCAATTATTATTAGTTTTATCCTAGGAACTCTAATCGGAATTATCCTATTTGAAAAAGTTCCCTACTTTACCAAAACGGTTCGTTTCATTTCCAACACCATCAGAAATCTTCCTTTACTGCTTCTTATCTTCTTCACCTTCTTCGCTTTACCAAAGTTAGGGGTGGAGTTGAATTCCTTTGCGGCCACGGTCGTTGCCATGTCGGTCTTTGAAGCCAGCATGGTTGGTGAGATTATCCGTGGTGGCTTACTCTCAGTTGGAGTTGACCAGGCTGAAGGTGCCCTTTCAACCGGGATGAATAAGGCCCAAACGTTATGGCACATCCTGTTGCCACAGGCCCTAAAGAAGTCCATTCCACCACTGATTTCCCAATTCATTTCACTAGTTAAGGATACTTCGTTAGCAACCGCCATTGTCCTTCCAGAACTAACCTTTAGGTCTCAGGTCATCTACGGTCAGAACCCTAATTACATGATCCCGATGTTTGTCACGATTGCCATCATGTACTTCATTATTAACTACGGACTCTCCTTACTTGCAAAATGGTTTGACAAAAGAATGGTCTAGCCTGCACAAATTGCTTCCCTTTCCCTTGATTTTGAGCTACATTGGATGAGGGCATATGGGAGGTTAATGCATGTTGACAAACAAAATTAAAATCACAGCAACAATGACGAGTAAGAATCAAATTACGATTCCAAAAACCGTCCGTGACATTCTCAATCTTAAGCAAAACGACCAACTGGAATTTACAATTCAAAAAGATGGTTCGGTAACAATGGCACCTAAAGAATCCTTTGAAGGGTTTTGGAAAATAGTTGAAGATCAGGAAAAGAAATACGGTAACGTCAGCAGTTCGGAACAAGATTGGGGCCCTGATCAGGGGTCGGAGGTTATCGATTAATGAATTATAAACAAGGTGAGATTTACTTCGTTAATCTTGAACCGGCACTTGGCACCGAAACCAAGAAAAAACGTCCGTGTCTGGTGGTTAGTAACAATCACTATAATCATCTAATGAACACGGTGATTGTAATCCCAATCAGTTCTTCCGCTAAGTACTTGGAAGAAAAGAAGTACGTGAAATCACCACTATACTTTCAGGTCAATAACAAAAACGTTCATGGGACTGCCATGCTTCAGCACGTCCGAACCGTGGACATGGAAGTTAGAAGTGAAACCAAGTTGGTCGCGAAATTAGACGATCGGGACATGCGGAAAATTACTAATAATATTAAACAGTTCTTTTAAAGGATACGAAAAAGAGGCCACACGAAGGTGTGACCTCTTTTTTATATGGATCCCTTCTAGTCAATTGACTAGAAAAGAAGACGCTGAGCTTCATTGCATGATAACGACTCCACAAAAGTCACATACAATTGGATAACTCTAATGCAACTTCATTTTTATTATAGCAATCAATTCGTCAATTTAGAATAAACCATGTTTTTTATTTATTCTAAATGATATAAAAAGCAGCGGACAACCTGTCTACTGCTTTCTTGTATTCATAAGTCATATGCAGATGGCATAGGTTGCAAAAATAAATATGTGGCTCAATTTTATTTTCGGATAAATAATTGTTCCAACAACATTTGGTCCACATCATTTAATGAAATGATTGTTTCTCATGAATTTAATCGATAATCTTAAATAAAGACATTTAAGTAATTAATTAAGGAGAGCAATAATCATGAAAACCAAAGAACTTGTTTATGACGCACTATTTGCCGCAATCGTCGTTGTGTTAGGCCTCTTTCCACCGCTGACACTGCCGTTTATCCCAGTTCCAATTACGCTACAAAGTATGGGCATCATGCTTCAGGGAAGTTTTCTAGGTAAGAAAAACGGCTTTCTAAGTGCCCTACTGGTAGTCATCCTGGTCTTAATTGGACTGCCAGTCCTTTCAGGTGGACGTGGCGGCTTAGGGATTTTAGCGGGTCCGACCGGTGGTTACTTCATCATTTGGCCCATTGCCGCCTTTCTTATTGGCTTCCTAGTTGAAAAATTGTGGAAGAAGATTAATTTCTGGAAGTATCTTGTTGCTAATGTCATCGGTGGTGTGATTCTGATTGATGTTTTTGGGGCCCTGTACCTTTCAGTGATTGCCCACATGTCAGTGACGGCCTCACTAGTTTCAAACTTAGCCTTCATCCCTGGTGATATCATCAAGGCCGTAATCGTTAGTCTAATCTGCGCTTCCACCAAGAAAATTAGTCTGGTGTTACAACTCAAACATGAATAATTTTATCTTTGGCACATACGCAAACAATCATTCCTTCATGCAGCAATTAGATCCGCGAACCAAGCTCATCAGTATCACGCTCATAACGATCACGTTCATGTGGTCAACCACGACCATTCAAATTGGAATTGGTGCTTTAGGACTAATTGGTCTGTATCACCTGGCACACATCAAGGTAAGCATGGCACTTAGTTCCATCAAGCCCATTTTATTTATTTTAGTGTTTATTTTAATTTATCATGGAATTTTTCCAACCAATCAGAATTTATATATAAATCAAATGAACGTGGGTGGTTGGCTTTATGGAAGCCAAATTTGCGTCAAAATCATCCTTCTGCTTCTAATGGCCGCGCTTTTATCGTTTACGACCAGTCCATCCTATTTATCGCAGGCAATCTCGCGACTACTGAGACCATTAACTTATCTGCATCTACCTGTATCTGAGTTTTCGTTAATGATTACCCTCACCCTGCAGTTTATTCCCATCATTTTAGGTGAACTAAACGACCTGAAAGTTGCCCAAACCAGCCGTGGGGTTGACTTTACTTCATCAAAATTGACCAAGAAAATCAAACTCCACGTTCAACTCATTATTCCACTGTTGTACGCGGTCACAAACCACGCTAATAAGCTAGCCAATACTTTAGATGCCCGTGGCTACACGCCTAAATCTCAATCAACTAGATATCACGAAACCCAGTTTAGTATGCGAGATACTATCTTTGACGGCGGTGTCATCATCTACTTAGCTTTAATTCTTACTTTAAGGTCATTTTAAAACTATCTTGAATCATCTTTTGGACCTGTTTTGAATCAACTTCACCAAGCACAACCGTAATCCAGTGCTCCTTGTTCATGTGATAAGCCGGTAAATATCCCTTAGACTGTTTCAAAAGTCCGGCAACATCTGGATCAACTTTCACGTCTAAGACATCGATCTCATCGGTTCCGTTTAATCCTAACTTATTTTGAGGCACGTTCATGACCAAGCCAAACCACTTCTGGTCATCTTTGTGACGAAAAGCCAAGTACTTCGGATATTCTTTAAAAGGTCGATCTGGTTCAACATCAAACTTCTTTTTAACGTATTCAACTACATCATCACGATTATTCATTTTAATTCCCTAACCCATTCTTAACCTGATACTCATGACTGAATTCAGAAACAGCTTTCATGGCATTCATCACATCTATTGGTGTTACTGAAACTGGTAAATTAGCCATGGTGTCACTTGGATCACACGCTTGAGTGGCTGCCTTCATTAACTCTTCATCACTAGCTTTCCCTAACTTCAGATCCGCTAGCGTCGTTGGTAAGCCAAACTCAAGATCAAATTTCAAATACTTCTCAAATTGACGGTGATCAGAACCAGTCAGAACCAACTCACATAGGGTTCCAAAGGCGACCTTCTGTCCGTGAGATAACTGGTCAATCTCACCACTTAAAGCCGTAAAGCCATTATAAATGGCGTGAGCAGCTGCTAATCCACCACTTTCAAAACCAATTCCACTAAGAAGCGTGTTGGCTTCAGCGACTTTATCAAGTTCGGAAGTAGCCGATCCAACCACGTTTGAAGCCACTGCCAAACTGCCATATTTAAACAACGTTTGTTCACACATTTGTCCAATCGCTTCGCCAGCAAGGGTTGATTTTCCACCTAGCATGTTCGTCCCGTTCGACTTGCGGGTATCTGTCGCCTCAATGTTAGTCGCCATGGCATCAGCCATTCCTGAAATCAGAAACTTGACTGGCGCCTGACTAATCACCTTGGTATCAAGAATCACCATGTCAGGATTCTTCTTATAAAAACGATAGTGGTCAAATTGACCGCTGTCAGTGTAAATTACCGATAACCGTGAACATGGCGCATCCGTCGAGGCAATCGTTGGGGCAATCACTACGGTTGTGTTCAAGTTGTCAGCAATCGCTTTGGCACTATCGGACACCTTGCCACCGCCCAGACCAATGACAATGTCATCATCGTTATTTTGCCCAATCTTAGTGACCCGATCAATCTCACTTTCAGATGACTCCCCGGCAAAATCAACGACGGTTACGTCAAAGTCATGTTGTTTCAAGTAATCAGCAAAGTTATTTCCAACCATTCTTAGTTCCGTCCCACTTGATAGAAGTAGCACCTTTTTCCCAAACTTACCGATTCGGTCCGCACTGTTCATTAATACATCTGAACCTTGGACATAATTACTAGGACTTGCATATAATTCAACCATTTTTTACTCCTCCTTTAAACTGTCATAATTATATTATTCACAAATTAAGAAGTAAATCATTTGAAAAAGGCATAAGAAAAAGCCGGGACGCTTGTCCCGACTTTTTAGACTTGTTCATCTAAACTATTAAAATACTCAACCTTGATATCTTTATCAGTAATAATCAGTTTAGTGATACTACCGTTCTTAGCTGGTTCACCAATATCCAACGCTGGATTATAACGATCAACGATGGAACGAATGGTCATCCCATGAGAAACAATCAGGATCTTGTCACCATCCTTGGTGTTTTTTCGGATTCGATCAATTCCACGGTCAACTCGCTTCCAAAACGTCTTGTTGTCCTCCGCATTATTGTACAAATCGGCTCTGGCAATCAAATCACGAGCCTTTTCAAGACCAAAGTTTTTGAGCACCCCAGCCTCAGAAGTCGTCTTGACCTGCTCACCAACAAACTGCCACATCTGCTCCAAGTTTTCACCCTCAAAGTAGCCGTGGAACTGTTCCCGTAATTCGGGGAACTGATAACTAATGATGTTAATGTTATTGTTGTTGGCTTGCAAAATATGGTGGGCGGTTTGAATGGCTCGACCAGAATCACTACTAAAGGCCGCATCAAAATTGATGTCCTTCAATCGTTCACCAGCGTTATCGGCGTCCTCAAGTCCCTTTTTGGTCAAGGGTGAATCAATCCAACCTTGTACCTTGTTATAAAGATTCATATAGGTTTGTCCGTGTCGTACTAAGTATGCAGTTACTTTCATAATTTATTACCTCACTCGTTTCCTTAACTCTAACCCAATTATAACAAAAAACATTCCCAAAGTATTTTGGGAATGCTAATTTCTATTTATTTCGTTTTCGATAGAATAGCCACTCGCAGAATGCCCCCAAAATTCCAACTAGGGTCAAAAGCAATCCCAGGATCAATCCTGGAGTGCGGTAATGGAAGTGAAGGGTGTGTTTACCGGGCTTTAATTTTATCCCAGTAAGGCCGTCAGCAACCATCAAAGTCTTGACTTTCTTGCCATTCTCAGTCACGTGCCATCCCTTGTCATAAGGAATACTCAATAAGAGCACGTTGCGCTTTGAACTCGTCTTAACGTGACCAGTGAAATCGGATCCTGAAAGTTTCAGGTTCTCAGGATGATCCACTCTCAGCTTGTATGGCTGAGTTTCGTCAACAAATTGATTGAAAGCCACACCGTCTAAGCCAGAGAAGCTCTTTAATAGACTCTTCTCCTTCAGACTATTAGAAGAAATAATCTTAACCGTAAATTTCTGTCCTTTATCAAAATGACCTAACTTAACGTTTTCAGTCCCGATCATCCGGTATCTTTCAGGAATCTTCTTGCCATTCACAAAGATTTTATCCTTGTAGAGGTTGGCCTGACTCAGATACATGTATTGGTTACCGGAAATAACCGGATTAACCGTCAAATTATACTTGTATCCGTCCACCGTATCCATTTGTCTAGTATCGTATGGATCAACCGTCTGATAACGGTACTTACCAGAATTATTAACGGTAACCTGAGCCTTATGCATGAACTTCTTCTTGGTTCCGGACTCGTCTTGAACGAAACGATTCAAGTTCTTAAAAACATGACCCTTGTTTAGTTTGGTCTTAACAATCCGATCAGAAACCGCATAGCCCAGTCCACTATAGCGTTCATTCTTTTTATTGATCGTCTGACCATTTTTCAAAATGGTTAACCGATTAGTAACTCCAAGTAGTTGGTCGGTAATCGGCGAACTACCAATCACGCTAACCCGGCGCACGTTTCTTGACGATAATCCCAGATTAGAAAGGACTGCTTGAGTATGCATGTTTAAAGTTGAACTATAGCCACTTACCCCACGGTAATTAAAGATAATTCCATCATTATACTGGTTGTAATCCTGATCAAAGATCCCACTGTACAGTTGATTATTCACGTCATTACGATGGAACGTCGTTTGATTCTTCTTATTATCAACTTTTTGGTCAATAATGCCTTTAGACTGGTTATAGGCATTTTCAAATTTTTTCTGATTCCCAAACATTGCAGGAGCATTCCTAAACGCATCAATCCGTCGTCCCTGAAGGGAAAGATAGAGGTTAACTCCCATCTCAACACACAGGACTGCGAAAAGCAGGTACCAAATCTTTTTGCCGTAGCGATTCGTTGCCATTAACAACAACGTGGTTACTAAGACAAAGATTAAAGCATAAATTAAGTGGGAATTCCCAGCAATAAGCTGAATGCCATACTGATGCATGTGGTTAAATAAGGCAACCAAATCGCCACAACCGTACCCAATTACTAACAGGAAGGAAACGATTAAACCAGCGTTTTTAACAACTCGATTGTCCTTAAACGCTCCGTTAATGTAAGCTTCATATGCGAACATGATGGTCACAAAACCGAACATGAAGGCTTCTCTATACGGGAATCCAGCTGGATTTTGGAACATGTGCCAAATAGTGTTAAAAGTGGTAATCCACATCCCGACGAAAATTGCCCCAACTAGCCAGAAGGAAGCGTGTTTCTGTCGTTTCGTAATCTTCTTCGATAACCAGAACACCAGGAGGCCCATGATGAAGATCGTACCCACAAAGATACTGGGATCATGGGACAAACGGCCCATAAAGTTATTGGCTCCCACCCCAAGATTAACAAAAACAGCAGGACTAAACCTTGGATAAGGCAGAAAGTCCCAGATTTTGAATAATCCCTTACTGGTTGAAAGCATCCCCACAATTGATGGAATCAACATGAAACACGACAACAGGGCGGCAATGATCGAACTAACGACGTACTTACACGTCATGGAACCATGAACCTTTAAGTAATGCCAAAACCCAGTTTTAGCTGGACGGTTCAAAAAGACGAGGTAGACAAAATAGATCAAAGAGTAAATACACAGCATATAGCCCATGTAGTAATTCATGATAATGATGGCCGTCAAAGCGACGACGTATCCGCCCCATTTCCCCTTATAAAACAGTCGTTCAATTCCAAGGGTTAAAAGCGGTAGAATCATTAAAGCCTCAAGCCACATGAAATCATAGAAGTAGAGGGCAACGTAACCACTCAAACTGTATGCTACGGCAGCCATGATTTGCATCATGTCCTGTCTGTGATACTTCACCTTCAAAAAGAAGGCCATTGACCAACCAATTAGTCCGATCTTAATCAAAATGATGATTGAGATCAGAATTGGCATGTGAACCACACTGAACCATGAAACCAATAAGTTCAGAGGACTCATTAAATAGTAAGTGTAGATCGGAACAGTATTATCACCAATCGAGACCAAAAACGAGTATGCACTAAAGGTATGATGGAGCATTTGATCACGAAGTAACTTAAAAAATGGCATGTACTGCGTGAGCAAATCACTGATAAGTAGATTATGGTTACCAAATGGTGTTATTCCGTAAATTGCGAAGACGATGGAAGCCACTACGACCGGAATGATAAATGCGGCCGCGTAGTATTTCCAAACATGCATTTTCTTTTTCATAGCTAAAAAATCCCTCGATATTAATATTTGTAAAATTATGTAACCACAGTTCATTGTATTATATTTTTGTGACGTAACCTAACAAATGTGACAATTCTTTAGGAATAATTTGTTAGTTCAATCATTTAACGCTAGCGTCTTTGACAAAACCAGCTAGCCTTCATAACTAGGATACGTCAATTATTCCAATTAACTTCCCTTAAAGTTAAATATCTCCCTAAATTACGTCATTTAACATTTCAATGGTGGTTTATTTCTTAAATTTTGGTAAAATGAATTTAAGCTTAGGCTAATAAATAAAAAGGAGTGTTCATATGTTTAGTAAAACAAAGGGCTTTGACCCGTTTTCACTGGTTATCGGAATCCTGAGTGTGATCTTATCACTCTTCATTTTGAAGAATCCATTGAACTCATTTAAGGCATTAGTTTTCGTCATTGCCATCTTGTCAATCGTTGAAGGGATCTTCAAGATTGCTGAAATTTCTCAACTAGACAAATCATTAGGGATGTCACCAGTTTGGCTTGTCATTAACGGTGTGCTTGATATCATCATTGGTATCTTGATCTTCTTAGACCCTGCCGTTGGTGGAATCTACATCTGGTTGATGTTATCAATCTGGTTCATCATCGATTCATTGTTTGAACTATGGTACAGTCGATTTGCCGAAAGAAACCACAAGGGTTACTTCTGGTTTGAAGTCATTCTTGGTATTATTGGCTTGATCTTAGGAATTGTTCTATTATTCCAACCAGCCATGGCAATGTCAGTTGCATTATTCTTAGTGGCATTTTACTTCATGTTCTTTGGAATTTTGTTAATTGTTCGTTCATTCTAATCAAAAATAAAAGATCGCGGATTCGCGATCTTTTTTTGTACCATTAATTATTTGCGATCCTTATTTGGTTCTTCAGGACGGTCACTACGTTCGATGTGTTTATGAATTTCCTTCCCATCGGTTGAACGGTTTTCATGGCCACGATCCTTTTTGTGATCGTCTTTTTCTAACTTATGCAATAAGTTCTTTTCTTGTTTTTCACTAGGTCTTCTGTCACTCATACTAAACCCTCCTCTTCTGTTTATACGTTCCCATTATATCATTATCATCGTGGCTTTCATAAAGAATCATTTCCAAAAATGGTTTAATTGCCTTTTGAAAAGATTCATGCTAGTTTCTAGATAACGAAAATGAAGGAGAAAATACTATGAAATATGGAGTTACTGCCGGAACGGGTCGTTTCGGTGAACGTGCTATCTTGGGCTTGATTCGACTGGTCCCTGTCGAAGACATCGTCGTAATCGCTAGAAACACGGAAAAAGCCAAAAAGATGTATCCTGCGGGAGTTGAAATCAGAAAGGGTGACTATAATGACACTGAAAGTCTGAATCAGGCCTTTGATGGAATTGACAAGCTCCTATTTGTCTCATCGCAACCTGATCCAGAACATCCCCGCTACGTCCAACACGAAAACGTGGTCAACGCCGCCGTCAAAGCTAAGGTCAAGTTTATCGCTTATACGAGCTTCCCCCACGCTGACATCGCCAAGGTGCCACTAGCAGAGGACCACGCCAAGACCGAAAAATTAATTGAGGCAACTGGCATCAACCATTCCTTTCTTAGAAACAACTGGTACCTAGAAAACGACCTCGACCTCATCAAACGTTCCGCTAAGGGAGCGGCTTTTATCTTCTCCGCTGGTGACGGCAAAGTTGGCTGGGCCGAAGAGAAATACTACGCGTTTGCGGCGGCCAAGGTCATGGCAAGCGACGAAAAGACCAAGGATGTCTATGAGTTCTATGGCAACGAACACACCTACGCCGACCTAGCAGCCTCAGTCGTTGCCAATACCAATAAGGACTTTAAAGTTAACTTGTTAAACGATGACAACTACCGCCAAGCTTTAGCAAAACGTGGCTATGACAAGGGTTCAATTAATTTCATGGTCGGCGTTCAAGGCATGATCAGGGCCGGGGTCTTAGATGAAAACATCGACGAACAGGCCGTCAAATTTGGCATGACTCATCAAGAAATCTTGGCAAACAATACTGACAACGATCCGGACCTGCCGCAGGTCATTGGTAGACCATTACCAACCCTTGATGAACAGGTTAAAGATTTATTATCCACTAAACCATCATATGAAATCTAAGCAAAAGAAGTTCTTTGATTAAAATTTTAATCAGAGAGCTTTTTTAAACCCATTGATTGCATGATTTCCCCAAGTGTATTAACTTAAACTTAATTAAAGACTAAACTTTCTAGCAGAATCGAAGTGAGTAACCATGCGGCAAGAATCACTTTTTAATAATCAAGACCAAAACGTCCCCTTGGCCAGTCGGGTTCGTCCCAAGACTTTAGACCAATTTGTGGGACAGCAAAATCTCCTTGGAGAGGGAAAAATTTTAAGAGAACTAATTGAAAACGACCAGGTTTCTTCCATGATTTTCTGGGGACCACCTGGGGTTGGTAAAACCACTTTGGCCGAAATTATCGCCAGAAAAACGCAATCAAACTTTTATAGTTTCAGTGCGGCCGACAGCAGCATCAGCAAAATTAAAAAAATCATGCGTCAGGCTGAGCAAGATCAAGCAATTGGGCAAAAAACGATTGTCTTCGTCGACGAAATTCATCGTTTCAACAAAGCCCAACAGGACGCCTTTTTACCCTACGTCGAACAGGGTAGCATCATCTTGATTGGAGCCACCACCGAGAATCCGTCGTTTGAAGTCAATTCGGCGTTACTATCACGCTGTAAGGTCTTCGTCCTGCACGCTTTAAAACCGTCTGACGTGGTTAGGCTCTTAAGCAACGCCTTAAAGAATCCTAATGGCTTTGGCAAACAGAACATCAAGATTGGCAAAGATGAAATTAACGAAATTGCTAATTTTGCTAACGGTGACGCCCGAAAAGCTTTAAACACCCTGGAAATGGCCGTCCTCAACGGTGACAAAAAAGACGGTGTCACTAAAATAACGTTAGATGGTCTGAAACAACTGATTGGTAATAAGTTTGTGCTGTACGACAAAAATGGCGAAGAACACTACAACATTATCTCAGCTTTGCATAAATCGATGCGTAATAGTGACGTTGACGCCGCCATTTACTGGCTTTCCCGTATGCTAGATGGTGGAGAAGACCCGCTTTACATTGCCAGACGACTGGTGCGGTTTGCAAGTGAAGACGTTGGCTTAGCTGATACCAACGCCTTAAACGTTGCCATTAACGTGTTTCAAGCCTGTCAGTTTCTGGGGATGCCAGAGTGTGACGTCCACCTCGTAGAGGCCGTTACGTACCTCTCACTCGCACCAAAATCAAACGCCCTCTATAAGGCACGACTGGCGGCCAAGAAAGACGTCAAGGAAACCGCTGACGATCCCGTTCCACTGCAAATCAGAAACGCTCCCACCAAGTTGATGAAAAACTTGGGCTACGGGAAAGGATATGAACTCGCGCATAACTATCAAGACAAACTAACGACGATGAAAACGATGCCACCATCAGTTGAAGGCCACGTCTACTACAAACCCACGAGTGAAGGCCATGAGATCCGGTTCAAGGAACGCCTTAAACAAATCAAGAAGTGGCATGAACAACATGATAATAAAAATTAAGTCAAAAAATTGCCAGCCCGATGTTTAATCAGAGCTGACAATTTTAATTTACTGTAATTTTAAGAAAAATCGACGCTACTAATAATTAAATAACGCCCCAAATACAACTAATACCAACATAATCAGTCCGAGAATCCAGAAATTAGCCGCAAACAAACCAATCGTAGCGACTAATAGAAACATCAACAAAAGACAACCACAAGCGGCACTGCTGATAAACTCAAACAGTAACCAGACCAGAAACAAAAAAATAAAGATTGATATTGCAACAGTCATTTTTCGCCTTTCTAAGATACGATTAATTCATACACTTTATATTTAAACACAAAAAATGAACCTCTCAAAGTTCCTTTAGAGATTCATAATATTACATATTTTAAAAGTAAACAACGAATAATTATAACGTACTGTAAGAAGCCTCATTACAATAATTACAATTTGCTATCAAGTAATTGTTGAAACTGGTCCATGGTATCATCAAACTTCGGTAGTTTCCCCATATCCTGGGCATTTTCAACAATTTTAATAACCAAATCGTTGAATGGAGTCTTGATTCCATATTTCTTGCCCGTCTCGGAGATCACTCCATTGATGTCATCAACCTCAGTCTTTCTGCCCTTCTCCAAATCTTGCAGCATACTGGCCTTTAGATTCTTACTGTTGTTCATCGCGGACTTCAGGTAGGACAACTGTGCTGGTTCATCATTGGGATGTTCGATAGTAAATGAACTGAGGTCATGATTTCCCATTTTGGCAAATTTCACACCGTCAGCATGACCGACCTTTAATCCTTCATTGACGATTTTTAGCGCACTCTTTAAGCCAACCTCACTATCAGCAACCTGTCCAAACATAGCATCACTTGCGGCTGATAACCCACTAAACGATGAGTTAACCAAAAGTTTAGACCATTTGGTTCCAAGTAAATTATCGGAAATGATGGTGCCACCAACGTGACTCAGCACGTCTTTGACCTTCTTAATGCGGTCGGTGTCTTTCCCGTCAAGTTCACCAATCTGAAACGCCGCATTTTCAAAGGCAGGAAGTGCCGTGGTCAATTCGGATTCCGTGTGGTTAAGTTGGGTCCCACCAAATTCAACCGAACCAGCAACGATGTTTGCGGGATCAATGACCTTTGAAATCGCAATTTCTGGAACCCCGTTTTGAAGTGAAACTAAAGTTCCATCCGGTTTCAACACTTCTTTAACCTTGGGAAGAACTTCATCATTATGAGTCTGCTTGGTTAAAAGTAAGATGAGATCATACTCGTCCGATTTTAATTCATCTGGAGTCTTGGCCGATACAGAAACGGTAAAGTTAGCCGTATCAGTAACCGTCGCACCCTGATCATTTAAATCCTTAACGTGCTGGGGATTGTTGGCAATCAAATCTACGTTGTCTTTGCCGTATGCTTTGGTGAGATATGCACCAATAATGGTCCCAAGTGAACCAGCGCCGTAGACTGCAATTTTCATTATTACCATACTTCTTTCTTTTTGGAATACTTTGGAATACATGGAGAAGTATGTCGCTGTGAAGCGGGAATGTCAAAAACGAGGGCTTATAAAAAATCATTAATGATATTTTGTGAATTAGATTTTCTAATAAAGCAAACCATAAACAATAAACTAACAAGTACCACAATCGACATCGTTGTAACAGCCGAGACAATCTCACTAGCGGGAAGGACTTCATGGATTCCATTACTAGCTGAAGTCGTAAAATTCCACAAGAAGTGCATCAACATTGGAAAAAGAATGGTTCTGGTCCGAAGATAAATCACACCATTAATGATTCCCATTGAGATCGTGAACAGGACCTGAACCAGCGTTATCCATAATCCTTGATGAAGGGTTTCAATGTTAATTAAGTGAGTTCCCGAGAACATCAGACTACTAACCATGACCGCTATGAGACAAATAAGATGGGTTTTATTTTTTAGAACGGGAAGCAAGATTGACAATAACATGGTTAAAATGACTCCTCTAAAAAGAAATTCCTCTAAAACGCCTGAGCCTAACGAAATTATCAATAGCTTAATCATTGCCGTTCTAAAGATATCTACGGAAGACAGTTGCAATACAACTAAGCAAATATAAATTAGTATTATTACATCAATTATCCACTGCTTTTTAAACGAGATGTTTGATTTTAAGTAAATTGGCTGTTTTAACCACCAAAAATTTACCAAATAGAAAAACAAAAATAAAACGACGTATGTAACCGCAAATACAGCAATTCCCTTATTGGTAAGTTCATAAATTAAGTGAACACATGGAAATGATATTAAAATAGCAAAGTAAAACACAATTAATTGAAATAAATGATTTTTGGTTAACGACTTAATTGAAAACACATCCTTAAGTATTTAGGTATAAAAAATGAGTGTTGATAGGCACTCATTTTATCTTTTAATTATAAAATAATAAAACATCTTTCAGTGTGAAATTTAGTTAATCATGATTATTAACTAGCTTGTTGTATTTTTTATAAAAGTCCTTCGTATCCGTATACGCCAAACGATACAACTCATAGTAATTGTTATACTCTTCGTGTCTTTCTGGATTGGGTTCAATTTTTTCATTAATCTTGACCCACTTCTGGACTGCTTGTGGTTGAATTTGATTCAATCCAATTCCTGCCAGAATGGCACTTCCAAGGTCGGCTTCACCACCAGAATCAGTCGTTTTGACGGTCTTACCCGTCACATCCGCAATGATCTGGACCATTTTTTTAGAGCTGCTAACACCACCAACTAGAGTAAACGAGTCGCCAATATGATCCCCAAACTGTTCAATACTCTGACGAACGGAATAGGCAATGGCCTCCTGAAACGCCTTAAATAACTCGTAACGTTTTGTCGTCATTGAAATCCCAAAGATGGTTCCCCGAACGTTAGAATCCCAAACTGGACTGCGTTCTCCCATAAAGTACGGTAAAACAACCAAGCCGTTGCTACCAGTGGGAACGTGCTCACTCTCTTCGTCCAGCATTTTCGTACTGTTATTATTATCAACTTCCTGAGCGAATTCACGGGTGAACCACGCAATTACCGCGCCAGCCGTGTTAGCTCCGGCAAAGTTATAGTAGTATTCCTTCGGTTTGTAAGCGTACGGCCAAATAATCAGATTGTCATCTTTAAGTGGCTTGTCGGTCACAAGCGCCGCATTCATTGACGTTCCTAATGCAATCGTCATGCGACCGGTGCCAAGGACGCCAGTTCCAACCGTCGCTGGTCCAACGTCAACCCCAGTATTAAAGATTGGTGTTCCAGCTTCGATGCCTAGCCTTTGCGCCCACTTGTCAGTGACTTGACCGGCGACATCCGTGCTAGCAATCATCTTTTGTGGCAATTTTTTTAAATCAATGCCTAATTTAGTGGCCAGTTCAGTTGACCACTCATCATCATTAATGTTGAAAATCCCCGCTAAGTTACCAGCCGCAGAGTAATTAATACTGATGTTCCCCGTTAACTTGTAAATGACGTACGATTCTGGTGGCAAAAATTGATAAGTGTCGCGGTACAACTCCGGCTTGTTTTGTTTCAGCCACATAATTTTAGTGTAACCGTAATACGGATCGGCCAAGTTGCCAGTGATATCCATCAGTTCTGACTTACTGACAAGTTTCAGTGCTTCTTCGGTTTCTTTTGTAGCCCGGCGATCCATCCAAATTAACGCGGGACCGTGTGGTTGACCACTTTTGTCAATTGGAACTCCAGAACCACCGTAAAGACCGTCGATGCCAATACCAATGATGTGGGTACTATCGACTTTTTGGGCCAATTTTTTAATCAAGGACGTCACCGCCTGGAGCCAGTCGTCAGCATTCTCTTGCGCCCATTCTGGATGTGGGGTTTCTAACTGATATGAAGCTTTGTCTTGAGCGATAATTTCACCAGTGGTCGTCATCAAGATGGCTTTGGTGCTTGAGGTGCCGATGTCAATTCCTAAAATGTATTGGGTCATGGGAAGTCTCCTTTGCGAAATAAAGTGAGCTGTTTGATGACTTAAGTTTAGCTTATTGAGAGTAATTTGTTAATGAGTGAACATAAAACAATGTATCTCAAAAATAAGTATTACAATTCCATCTCAGTTGCTAGCTTGTGATTATCATGATGTTCAATTACTAGCCTTTCAAAAGCACTTCTATTCTTTGCCATCTGAAACAATGCATCTTGTTGAGTACTTTGTACAATATGGTTATTTTCAATCTGGTTCAGTGTTCCATATCCCATCCCCAATGTTTTAGCAAAGTCCCTACTAGACAATCCATAACTATTCCTGAGCTTTCTAACATCTGTTGGCACCATAAACCCCTTTAATTTACGGTAAGCATCAAATATCTTATGAATATTTTCATCTGGATCATTAAAATCCAGCCATTTTTCACCTGATTCATCAACGAGAAAATGTTCGTTAACATTAACATCTACGCCTTTAAAATTGACAGTTTTATTTTCGTAGACATCTTGGTATTGACCAGTTTGGTCTGTTTCTGGATTATATAATAATTTCGTCATTATTTTCTCCTTCCTACTTATAACGATACTGTATTGGATATTCAGCAATATGAATTGAAATCCAATATACTGAATTCTTCTTCAATTGAAATTTTAAATACAAATCATAATTTAATCTAGTTAACCCGAATACCCAAATGTCTCCAAAAATTGATGGAATGTGGTTATCACTTTCTGGACCACAAACATAATCCTTCCAAGAAAGATTGTCATAAAATTCATGATTCCTACTGAATCCATATCTAATTTAATTTGAGTTTCCAGGTTTTTAGAGCGTCTGCTTACCTACCAAGTTGATCGATTTTGTTCGATCTTCTTTAAAACACTTTTAACTTTAGGCTTAGATGCATTATTCATGGTGCTTATCACCATATCTCCCTTGGCTAATATCATTATACCATTTGTTTCTAATCAGAAACAAAACAATAAATTAACCAATAATAAAAACCATTTAGTTAAATTAATTAACTAAATGGTTTACATCGTGCATATACGCATTAATTACTTATCTTCACAGAGACTTTTTCATAAAAAATACTTTTCTGTTACATCCTACAACTCATACATATACCTCACATCATCCGCCTGGGCATCGGACTTAACCAACAAGGTCTCAAACAAATCAGTCAAGCCGACAATTTCATTAGTATGAAAAGTAATGGTGTTTTCTTTTTTATCAATCTCAGTATCAAACGCATTCTCGGTAATGCGCCAGTTCTCGTTGGTCCAGTCTTCCTGATTAAAGGCCTGAAAGGCAATGTAGTTATTAATCAACATCTTACCCTGTTTGGACAACCAAGCAAGTACGTTCAGGTCAATGCCTTGAAAACCCTCCCTTAAGTCCGGTTGCAAAACCTTCTCTGGATCATATGGTTGAAAGACGTCTAAGTCAATATTGTCCTTAATCAAATACTTTTTAGCCCCAATGTAGCCACGTTGAAGTGAAGCAATGGTGGCCTCTTTCATCTTGTCATCCATGGGTTGCTCAAATTGACCGTAGACCTCCATGAAAGTTGAAAGGAACTTCTGTTGGTCACGCTGGACGTGGTCGTAGAATTCATCCCCATTGTGATTCATGTCAGCCGCAAGCGCCTCCACCGTCGACGGAATGTCATCCCGGTTAAAGTCAACGTTAACCATGTACACCCCAATTGCAGCGTTTGACAAATAATTATCGACGATTACGTCCCTAATTTGTTGCGGAATCGGTCTGACCTTGTTGAAATCAAACTGATTACTGTTATCGTTGACTCCTGTCGCTACCAATCGTTTAAACACTCGCCCGTTATCTGCCTTAATAATATGTTTCATTTTAAATACTCCATTCATTAATTGATTGTGATTATGACTATACAACATCACACATTTTTACAAAAGTCATTTCACATCAATTTATCGAAAATAAAAGAGACTTCACGACTGAAATCTCGATTTCATTATTTACTTTTTAGGATGCTCAAGATTTACCAAGAAATCACGGGTCATTTCGTTTGTCCGGTATGGATACCGTCCGTTTCGATCCGTTACCCGGTGAAGTGGCAACACGATCCAGATGGGACTTCTTGAAATGGCAGCCTCCACTTTATCCTGACTAACACCAGAACGGTCTGCCAGATCGGAAACCGTAACTAATTCACCAAACGGGATCTGGGCAATTTCGTTCCAAATCAACCGGTCTTCATCAGAACCGTACCCCATAAAATCAGTTGGCAAATCAAGACTGGTTGACTTACCTCGCAAATAGTTTTTAATTGTTTTACGATACTGCAAGCTGTGCTCACTATTTTTGGCATACTCAAAATGATCATTCGTATAAAAATCAAGCAGTTGAGACACTCCTTGACCTGGACTGCTTACGAAATTCAATCCATGATCGTCAATCGTGAAGAAGACTTTATCCCCGTTAACATGAACGGAATCCCAATACAATCTTTGCATTTTTTTACCTCATCCCACTCTTTCCATATCATCATTTTATCATAAAATGTGATGGTAACCTAACTCCAGGGAAACAATTATCGCCGTCTGCGTGGTATCCTAGGGGTAGAATACGAAAAAGGAGAACGCTTATGACTAAAGAAATGAATGCCGTTGGTTACACAAAATACCTACCAATTGATGACCCCAAGAGTCTGTTTGATTTCACCACCGAAGTGCCCAAACCGGAACCACACGACCTGTTAGTAAAAGTGGCTGCCGTTTCGGTTAACCCAGTGGATGTTTTCACCCGTGAAGCTCAAAAAGAGCCACTAAAAGAACCGAAAATTATCGGATGGGATGCCGTTGGAATCGTTGAGGTAGTTGGTTCTAAGACCAATCGTTTCAGGGTTGGTGACCGCGTCTTCTACGCCGGTTCACACGTTCGTCCAGGTAGCGATAGTGAGTATCAGGTGGTTGACGAACGCATCGTTGGCATTGCCCCGAAGAAGTTAGACAATGCTCACGCTGCCGCCATGCCACTCACTAGCCTAACGGCGTGGGAGGCCATGTTTGAACAGATGAACATTGACTTTTACGACCGTGACGAACAGAACCACAATAAATCAATCTTAATTATCAATGGTGCTGGTGGAGTTGGTTCAATTGCGACCCAATTGGCCCACCGCGCTAACCTCAAAGTCATTGCCACTGCTGGAAAAGATGAGACGAAACAGTGGGAACTCGATCACGGCGCCGACATCGTTGTTGACTACCACGATGACATCGTTTCAAAGATTCACGACCAGGGCTTCAAATACGTTGACTACATCTTAGATTTACGTAACATCGACGCGTACTGGGACGAAATCTGTGAGTTAATTGCCCCATCTGGCACAATTGTATCAATCACCGGCTCTGGCAAGTCACTCGACATGAGTAAATTAAAGGAAAAACGTGCTCGCTTCGCCTGGGAATACATGTTTACCAAATCCGAATTCCATACTCCTGACATGATCACCCAACACGAAATCTTGGATAAGATTAGTATCATGCTCGATGAGGGGAATTTAGTAAGCACCATGACCAAGCAGTTTGATCCCATCAATGCCGAAAATTTACGAAAAGCTACCAAGTTAGTCGAAAGTAAGCAAATGATTGGGAAAGTCGTGGTGGCCAATGATGAAAACGAAAAATAATAGTGCTACAAAGGAAACCGAAGAACTAAAAAAGAATGGTCAACTCAAAGAGGCACTTGAGGGACAAAAAGACCAGAATCCAGATCACTATTCTGATATTAGTAAAGGCATTAACTGGAATAATCTTTAACACTAAAAAGGATTGAACCTTTCTCAAGGCTCAATCTTTTTTGTATGTCTATTATTTTTTCAACCAATGATAAATTCCCTTAATCATCACGCATCCGACCGTCACAATCCATGCCAACAGTGATAGAGCAACCACTGCCATGAAATGAGCCGGGTTTTGATATCCAACCGTCATCTGATTTTGACCAGCTTTTTCTTTAACCCTTGCCGCTCCAATATCGGAAACGCGATATTGATTACGACTAAGTTTGGCCCCGTTCAGTTTAACCGTCGAACTATGGTACAAAATTACCGGAACGGTTCGATAATCATTCTTCATCTGACTGGTATCAGTGTTCCACTTAACGGTTAAATCACCATTATGGTTCACTTGTTTTTTAAAGCCATGATTATTCATGACATCCGTATGGTACTGCGATCCAACCGAATTAAAGTTGGGATTACCAGAATCATTTGGCAAGTAGTCCCCGTTTGACTCAGAAACGTCGCGCAATGGCTTATCAAGGTTGCCACTTATAAAGTCTAAGCGAACCTGTTTCACGCTCAAATTTTTCTTAAACGGACTCTTAGCTGGTGGCAGGTACTTGCGTGGTGTCTCCACGTTTGGAAGGGCCCTAATCATATTACGCTTAATCGGAGAACTCTTTGGGTTATGCCAAACATCTACACCATACTGAACGTTTGAATATGCAAACCAGAGGGCAACAACCGCCATGACGGATACCACGATCCCGATGAAAATTTTCATGTAATTATAGCGAATATCACCGTGCGATGCACTGATTTTTTCGTACCAGTCACTACTAATCTGACTGATAGATATGAAGAAACCCACCATCAGCAAAATTGCCGCGTACGGAAAGAAACGGTATGGGAACTGGATAAAGTTCTGCATGTAGGTCCACTTCTCACCCATCGCGTTCCAAGGTAGAATTGCCGATGATACTAGGAGAAACAAGCCACCCACAATCGTGACCACGATGTTAGTCAGATTCTTCTTTTTGGCAATAATCATGTAACCCAGTTGGAAGACACAAATTAGAGTCAGCACGATTCCAACTTCATTGGGTAAATTATTATAAAAATTAAAATTAGCCGAATACGTACTCATGTCCTCCATCATAAACGGTGGCATGAGCTCGTTTTTCCCGAAAATGTTCAAGAAGCCCACGAAGTAGTTTCCAGCCAAAATCAACGTTAAGAGCACGTTCAACGCAATCTTGCCTAGATACTGCCACTTAGCTCGGGAACGCCAAAGACCAACGACCGCAAATAGGACTAGCATAATGACCGTGAACAAGGCACTCAGGATGTGCATCTCAAGTAAAATCGCAACGACTAACGCTAATGTCACGTGGATCTTCTTCGGTGAACCGTCCATTAAATCAAGAGCCACCATCACCGCAAACGGCAGGATCGCTGCGCCCCAAGCTAGGAACTGGGCATCAGTCTGCCAACCAGTAATGAAATTTTGCGATAAATAAATAATGGCGCCGGCTGTGGCAAAAAAAAGATTGACCTTGACTCGGCGAAGCAAGCCGTACGAACCCAATCCAGCGATGACATACAGGACAAAACTCGTTACCAGCTGGAAGCTAAACCAACTCTTAGTCGTTAGCAAAACTACACCCAAAATAAATGCCATGTAAGGTCCATAGACCGCGTTGACGATTCGCCCGGTCTGATTGAAGCCATAGTTAGTCATGAAATAATTGAAGTTGCCGGTCTGAAGCTGTCTTTCAACGTCATAAATGCGATTAAAATGAAAGAGCGAGTCGTTTCCTAGTAGGATACTGTGTGAAAAGTACTGAAGCGCAACTAAGAAAAGGGCCGCTAACAAAATTAAAAGAACCGCTAACGTCGTTTTAGCATATTTATTTTTCTTCATGATTTCCTCTTATAAATAATTGTGATTAACTTCTTAATTATCATCAATTATACACTAATTAATTGCCACAAAAAAAGACGGTTACCTATCGTACCGCCATTATCTCGCTATTTTTGATCAGAATTCTGTTGATTGGCTTCCTTTTGAAGTTTCTTCTTCTGGTGAATGTAAACTAGCGCCATTACACAGACGATAAACGTCGTAAAGACCACTAGTAATGCCAATAAAATCGTCCAGATCGAGGTTGGCTTGGTTAAAAAGTAAACCACGATAAAAATCACAACTAGCGGCGTTAAGCCCCAGTTGGCAAAGTTATGCAGATTCTTAATCTTTTTGTTTAATGCTTCCTCTTTACTTTTTGACTCCATTAAAAAGACTCCTTTAGTTTCCCCGTTTTGGTAGCAAAATCGTGATGATCAGTCGTCCACGTGTTAAAAATTGCTGAATTTTGGGCCGCTTTAAATAAATTATCCTGTTGTTTCGTTTGAACTATTTTATCATTTTCAATCCGATTAAGCATGCTTGAACTTATCCCAAGAATTTTAGCAAATTTTCGAACCGTACAACCATATCGTCTACGAACTTTTTTCACTTCGATTGGCGACATAAACCCCTTTATTTCACGATATTTATTAAAGGCGACACGCAAATTTTCTTCAGGATCATTAAAATCAACCCAAAGTTCACCCTCTGAATCCTTTAAATAATGCATTCTTAAAGTAATCGACTCATCTTTAACTTTGATTGTTTCAGTAGGAAAAACATCTTGATAAACGTCATATTTATCTAATTCTTCATTAAAAAGCTTACGTGTCATATAATTCACCTCATTTAAAATGATAATTTATTTTATGTTCAGCAATATGAATTGAAATCCAGCAAATTATCCCGGTATCCTTTATCTGATATTTAAGATATAATTCTTTACCACTAATTTTTAATCCAAATTTCCAAATTTGTCCAGGGACTGGAGGAACGTGATTATCTATTTCAGGACCGGATACATAATCCTCAACTGATAAATTATTAAAAATAAAGTCAAAAACAACTTCTGAAGACATTCCTAACTTTATTAAAGTAAGCATATTTTTTCTACGCTTGCTAATTTTCCACTTTCTTCTTTGTTCTTTTATATTTCTTACCGCCAAACAAACCTCATGTTTATTAATAAATGTCAAAAATCAAACCACCTATAGTAGTTCAATTTAATTATAGCATATGTGTTTCTCTCAAAAAACATAACCATCAATTAAAAGACTACGCATTTTTATGAAATACGTAGAAAAATAGAATAAATGTGTTTTGCATTAAATTTACTCACAAAAAAAGCGCTTTGTAACTACTAGATTCACCCTAGTAATTACAAAGCACTTCAATAAACTTTATATGGCACTCTTCAAAAGGTTCTCACTAGCACCACGTTGACTGATTAGTTCCATGATCTGACCAGCGATCATAAACAAGGCGACGTTATTAGCATAAAACATGTGGTCGGTAAAGACCCCTTCGATTAGTGTAATGATAATAATCAAGGCTAAATATGAGGCCACCGCACTGTCTTTCGACAATAAACGAACAAGTCCAATGGTAATTAAAACCATCAATATTACAAACACAATGTAGCCATCCATAAACAGCACCCGTGAAAAACTGGAATCAATGTAAAAGTAATGTAAGACATCACTCACCTTACCGCCATTTCCACGCTGCTTAATGTATTGACCAAACATGCCTGGCATGTACTTTAAATAGGCTTCATGCACCAGAGCCAACCGGTTACTAAACAGCTTATTTAAAGTTAACCAAAGACTATCATTTTTATAAAAAATCATTGATATGATGGTCCAGAAGGCAATCAAGAGCGGTGTCAGTTCCGCCAGTATCTTCGTGTATCGATTTCTTAAATTAATGGAAAAACATGAAAGGATGATAACAATCACGATCGCGATGTTAAGCAACAGATCGGTTCTGGAATCAGTAATCAAGTAAATGGCAATCGTTCCAACTGCCATTATTAATGCACCAATCAGCTTGTTCTTAAACGATATTTTATTAATCAATAAATAACTCGCTAACGCAACGTTTAAGAAAAAGACCGCTGAGGACAATAATAATGGGTAAACGAATCCTAAACTATTGCGAATTAATCCGTTTCGTGGGAATTGCAGGTTTGGCAAAATACCAAATGCGGAAAATAAAATAACTACCCCAATCACACAGATCGTAACAATTATTTCCGTTTTAATAATCCGTTTAATCGGAACGTCCTTCATACCAACAAGAAACACCATCGTATATAACAAACTTTGGTCTCTGGCAAAATGACCATTTATGAATATGAAGGTAATTAGGACGAAAATTCCCACCAAATAAATCGGCTTTAAGTTATCAAAGAAAAAAATCTTAAAAAACACATAGACAAACGCCAACAGGAGCACTAAATGTAACACGTGTCCAATGACTGGATGCATTTTAATGATCATCGTGGTCCCAACTAATGCATCGAGGATTCCGATTACCAGAGCACACAGATACAAAGAAGATTCATGTTTTTTTAAAAAATAAATTGAATCTTTTATCATTTTTCGGTTACAACTCCATTTACGTAATTCTCATTTAATAATTTCAACTGTTTATTAGCAGAATCGTCATTAGGCACAAAATCCTTATGGTTTTTATACTTAAAGTCGTATTTACATGACCTTAACGTTACTTTACTGCCCACCGTTGCATTACTAATCACTGGTTGCGTAATTATCGTCCCACTGAAGGGATGAATTGGCGGTTGAACGTCCATGCTAACGGGTTTATCAAGCATCGAGACATAGACGGTCTGATTTTTACGTTTACCGTTAACCTTAATCTCATACAAGTAATTATCATCAGATTGATTAATGTTGGTGATCGTACCAGTCTCATCAAAGTTAACTTGATTCGTCCTTTCAATCTCATTCGGGTCCACCGCTCTAGCCTTAACGTACTTAGAGCCAACAAAAAAGATTCCGATGAAGACGATCCCAATACAAACCAGCCATACACCTGTTTTTTTATGATTTGGTTTGATGCCATGGCTATTGCTTGCCTTGTCTTGATAGTAACTATTTCTGATCAAAACATATCCAAGGACTAAAATAACAAACGCTACCAGTAATATTAATAATACAAATAGTTTGCTAGATAGTAGCTCAGAGGCTTTGTATATAACCCATTGCGTATTTGAATATTTGATAATACCACTCCTACTTATAAATGATAATACGATTAATGTATATATTATTTTTAATTAATAGATACGTTAATAATACAGATATTATAGCACAAACCATTGTATCACTTTCATAAGCTTTAGATTAATACCATTTTCACGTCCTGCCAGACAATAAAATAAACAAAAAGTTAATTTCTTGCTAAATATAAAACACAAACCGCCTGAATTGAGTATAATTGTTACATAACTAATACAGAACTGGAGTGAGAGTTGTGAAGCTTTATTCATATTCATTTATTTCCCACAATTTCAATTTTACCAACTACATCTTTATTGGTTTAATCATTGTGATTGCGTTGGTCATCATTGGAACTGGGATCTTCTATTATCGAAATAGAAGTAATCTAAGATTTCGAAGCCTATTCATCCTAGTTACGATGTTAGGGGCACTGATTATCGCGATGCAGACGGGCCGAGTCTTTCAGCAAAAAAACGCTGATAGTCAAACTACTCAGACCGTCCAAATCATGAAAAACATCAGTAAACAGAAAAAAGTTCCGCTAAACCAGATGTATGCTAGTAGCAATAATCTGGTTGATGGAATGACGATTCAAGCGGGAAAAGACGCCTACGTGGTTCACTTCAATACTGACATGACCAACTACACTGTCACCCCAACTAAACTAGTATCTAAACCCAAGCATATCAACAAGGGTGGCTTCACGTGGAGTAGTAGTGACTCTCAATATTGGACCATCTTCTTGAAGTTCCTGATTGGATTCATCATGATTGTCTTACAGATTAACCTTTCTGGTAAAGGTAACCTGGCTCCATCAAATGCCGTCGACCAACTACAAAACTATATTCTTGGTGGAATTATTGGTGGTGTTATTTACAACCAAGACATCACTCCAATTCAATTTGTCATCATTCTGTTAATTTGGTCTGTTATCGTCTTTGCAAGTAAGTTCTTAACCGGAACGAGTAATACGCTGAACAAGCTGATTAACGGAAGTCCGCAGATACTGATTTTAAATGGTGTCGTAAACGTCAACCGTGCATTGCGGAACGGTTTAACTGCTAATCAGCTTGCTTTCAAGCTCAGAACTCATGGGGTTAACGACTTCAAGGACGTTAAGAACGCCACTCTTGAAGAAAACGGTCAATTGACCGTGACGTTAAACGATGAACCTACTATGAACTACCCCATTATCACCGATGGTCAATTAAACGAAAACGTTGCTAAACGTCGTAACTTAAATGACAATCAAGTTGAACAAATGTGTGAAAAACAGGGATGCACCATTCAGGATGTCTACTTAGGTCAGTTTGGATCTAAGGGTGATTTAGACCTTGTGTTGTATCCAAGAAAGAGAAAAAGTTTGAAGAAAACGAATAGATAGTAAATAAATAAGCCCAATCCAAATGGATTGGGCTTATTTATTTACTATCTAGCTTAACAGGGTTTAGCTTGATAAATCGAAGATTAGCAAGACAACTAATTTTCGCACTTTTGGGTGACTCAAAAAAATAGTGACGATCACTATAAGAGACATAAAAATGTTTTTTTGCTCTAGTAAGAGCAACATAAAATAATTTTAATATATCTTTTTTTGCTCTTCCGTCTTCAACACTTGATCCATGATTTTCTTTTATACTTTTTATGTCACCATAATTTGGGAATTCATTGTCTTCAAAATTAGCTAAAATAACATAATCCCACTCTAGTCCCTTAGCTCCATGTATTGTCGAAATAGTAACTCTTTTTTTAACATAAGATATACTTTGTCTCAAATTTTTAGATCCTAAAACATCAAATATATAATCATTTAAGTTACTTCTATGGACTCGATGAATGGCATCATATAAAAAATATTTTAGCAATATAACAAAAGACTTATGATATTGACACTCTTTAAATTCTTCATCAATACTTTTAACGAAATTATCTATCTGTTTTTGTAAAATAGGATTTTTATCAAATTTTATTTTGTATTTGTTTAAAACGAAATTTTGAAACTCAATAAACGTTTTATCTGTATCTTTAAACAATGCATTAAATAAATCTTCAGAAGCTATCATTTTTTCAAGAGTTTTATATAATTTTTTTGTGGTTTTTGAATTTTGTCTAACTAAAATACCAAAATTTGCAGTCGAATTTTTTCTCAAAACTGATTTAATAAGACAAACAATTTTTTTACACTCTTCATTTATTGTTTTTCCATGAATAACTTTTAAATCGGCATCAATTAAACTATTATCATTGATATTTAAACTTTTACCAACTTTTCTTAAATCTGAATCTAAATTTTTAAGATTATCATTATTTTGAAACCGATAATTGGTTTTAAGTGAAATTCTAGTTAATTTTTTAGAAAACAAATTATCGTTATCCATTATGTTTTTAAGCGAACCATTAAAACTAAAAATTTGTTGCATTGGATCACCAAAAGCAACAAGTCTGGTATGGGAACCAAATAATTGTCTAATTATTATAATACAAAGCATATTTGTATCTTGAAATTCATCTATGCAAATAGCACTAAAATAATTTTGATAAAATAACTTAATCTGTGGTTTCTTCTTAAATAATTCAATCACTAAAGAAATGATCGCATTATAAGGTATTTGATTATTATTTAAAAAATGATTAACAACTATCTTATTAAAAGAAATAATACTATTATAAATATCCTCTTTTATATATTCTTGATCGTTTAACTGCTTTTTTAATCCAATACATATTTTCTTGTCGTCATCATTAAGTTTACTAAGTGTTTTATTATCTAAATTCACATATTTAAAATTATCCAAATTTTTAAAATCTACATTATATCCTAAGTAATGCCCATAACTTTTAAGAACTTTACGGCTAAAACCATGAAAATTTGTTGTTTCCACTAAAGATGTTTTATATCTATCATGAATGTCATTATTTAAAATCATTTGAAATATACTATCTTTCATATGATACGCAGCAGTGACTGTATAAGATATGCATAATATTTTTTTTGGATAATTAATTTCACCATTGGAAATCCAGTTAGCTATCATTCCTGACATAACATGAGTCTTGCCAAAACCAGCAGGTCCAGTAATGATCATACTATCATCAGAATTAATAACCCTTAACTGTTGTTCATCAAAAGATCCATCTTTATTCATTCTTATCAACCACACTTAAAATTAATTTTTTATAAGAAGAAGGAACATAACTTAGATTGCGTGCTATAATTTCACCACTAAAAATTGATTTGGCTTTCATTACCTCATTTGAAAGCATACTTTCTTTGATTCTATTGTGTATATCCTTACTTTTATCTTCATCCCAATTTAAAATACATTTCTTAATAAATTCAAAAATACTACTTGCGGTATTTTTTCCTTTTAAATCTTTAATATTATGTAAATTATCTTTTTGTTCAACAGTAAGGAAAGGTTCCCAAATTTTCCCATCATATTTGTGATTAGTCAAAGTGTTATTAAGATCTAATAAATATTCATTAATATTATCAAGACTCATTGCATTAAAACACTCATTTTCAAAATCAACATCATCAGTTTGGATTATCCCCTTATACCTATCATTCTTATGACTATTTTTGTCTTTATCTATAATTGCAGAACAATTAATATGAAATTTTTCAAAAACCCGCCTTAGAGATTTTACATTATCATATCCTTCACACCTTACAATATTAATATTTTTATTAATTAACGAGATATCCAAATTTTCCGCAAAAACAGGAATTGCTCTTTCTTCAGTTTGCCCTTCTACAAGAATAATTCCATCTGCAAACATCGCATTAAGAATATTCTGAAGTTGCATTTTTACATGTTTTTCCAATCTATTGTTAAAATTAATTTCATTCCCAGATGAAACGTTAACTTTACCAGTTGGGGTAGTATAGTATCTACAAATTTTAGTATAATCATCTGACAATATGTTAGGAGAATGGGTTACAACAAAAAACTGTCCCACAATTTTATCTATTTCAAACAAACTTTTTAATAACTTGTTGAAAGATTGATCTTCACCACTTAATAATTTATTTACTTCTTTCATAAGTTTTAATTGCAAATTTGGATGTAAATGGGTTTCTGGTTCATCCAAACAAAAGATAACATTTATAATATTGTTGTCATTGTCTGAACTTTTAACTACATGTTTTTTCCATGTTGTTGGATACTTGTACCACTGAATAAGTTGATCAATTATTTTAAGCGGAATAAGACTACTAAACTGTAAACCATATCCTAAATTAGCAAAGTCTAAGAATCATTTGAAAATTCTGTGTCAGAACTATTATCATCTTTTTTTAAACTAAGAGCATTTAGCAAAAGTTTTACATAATCATCATCAAATCCAACTTTAATATTATTAGTTCTAAAATTTTCAATATTACCAAGTTCACTATTGATATCATTAATAATTTTTCTATTATTATCGGGCATTAATTCTTTTACATTATTACCATTAGACATTTTTTTAACTAAGAATGGAATCAATTTATATGGGCCATTGTTTCTAGTAAGATCATTTTCTTGTATTGGTTTTACACTAGAAGAATATTCAATAAAATTTGATGCTTTTATTTGAGATGTAGAAATGGAATTAGTTAATTCATCTTCATTATCATCATTAACAATCTCAATCTGTTCTTCGGGACTATCTTGTTTAAACTTAAGAACAATTTCGTTATATTTATCCCCTCGCATATTTTTATCAAAAATCCCAATCTCTTCATCTTCTAGACTCAATGTTAATTTAATAATAATTGCATCAGATAAATCAGAAAAATCATCCTCAGAAAAATTCTTTCCATTCAAAATCTTAGATAAAAGATCTAGTGTACTCGTTTTGCCAATATTGTTTTTTCCCTACTAAATAGTTGCCTTCTTTATTAAAACTAATACTAATACTATCTAGATTCCTAAAATTATGTATATCTAGTTTCGTGACTCTCATAATTATCTCCCTCCCATAAGTTATAAATATCAATAATACCTTATCACAAAAAAGCATATTGTGAAAAAAGTAATATTATTTTTTCACAATATGCTTTTATTTTTATGATTTAACTTATGGCAAAATCTCTTTTACAAATGGAACTTTCTTAATCACATAAACCACTAATCCACAAACTACATAAGTAAACAATGGCATAACCAAAATATCAATCCAACTATTGAAAGCCGTATGTGTAATGTGCATAAACAGTTTTAAGAAAAATGGATGTAAAATGTAAATGCCTAAACTAACTGAAGCCATATTAGCTAACAATCTCTGAACTTTAGGTTTTACAAATATCGTATGCAATTCAACAAAATCTTTAATCCAAAGATATAAACCAATAACATACAAAAATAGCAAGGGACTACCATATTCTTTAAGATTATTAAGCCAATCAGGCAATCCTTTAAAAGTAAACAACGCAATGATAATAGAGATAATTAACGCAGCAAAGGCTATCCATTTGGTGATCTTTAGCCACTTTTCATCGAAGTATCCTACCATAATCAAATAACCCATAATAAAGAATCCAACATAACTAGTAGAAGTAATTGGTAAAATATAAGGCGATAGGTCAATATGGAATAAATTATTGTTCACGTATAAAATTAAGGAATTAATTAAGAAATCCAATACTACAATATAAAACAAAACATTCTTATGGCTTTTGGCAAGAACTGACAATATTGGAGTGACTAAATAAAGAGCAATGACACAATAAAAGAACCAAAAGGTTCCATTAATATTTCCTGAAAGAAAACTGGCAAAAAAATCACCAATACTAGGGTTGTGATGGACAAAGTTAACATCTGGAAGGGGATTTTTTACAACAATATCTACAAGGTAGTAAATAATACTCCAGACAACCAAGGGTACTACTACCCTAAAAAATCTTTTCTTAAAAAATATCCTTGTATCATACTTTTCTCGATACCCAATTAAAGTTGTTCCTGAATTCATTAAAAACAGAAATACTGCAGGTGCAACGATTGCTCTAACAACTGAATCAAAAACTCCTAAAGCACTATTAGTTGAATCCCACGATGAATGAATAAACAAAACAAATATAATAGCAATGATGTTGATTACATCAATATAAGTTAATCTTTTTTTCATATTTTCTCCTAAATTATGTAATATTGAACACAAATACAATGATATCAAACTTTTAACTAACAAAAAACACTATTTACGCATATTAAAAACGTGGAAGAATGGTTTCTCCACGTTTTTAACTCTATTTAGCTACACTTTTATATTTTAATTGTCTACTAATCACACACTTACAAAGAATCCAAACTATTAATAAAATCCAACTAAGAAGACTGATCCATAAAGTAATAATTTGTGTAATAGTTTTTTTGTAAACGATATTAATATCGTTTATTCCTCTTCGGACAGGGATGTTAATAGCTTTGTTTTTATCAATTTTAATCGGTACTTCTATATTATTTACATAAGCATGAAATCCAGGATAATAGATATTAGGCATTGTAATACTTTGATAATTCTTTTGAGATTCTAATTTGTAATAGATTTTGTTATATGAAGTGCTCCACTGAATTTGTTGAATTTTTTTAGTGTCTTTATTCAAACTTTTAACAGAATGATCTAATAATGATGATTCAATTGGATTTGTAGTTTGGGGCAAATAATCAAAAACCTGACTATTAGTCATAACCTTAAATCCATTATCATTTTTGGAAATATAATAACCAACAACACTCGCTGGATTCGTCTTTACGTATTCATTAGAAGCAAAAGAAATACACAAACTAAATAACGTTAAACCACCAATGAAAATGACTTTTTTATTAGTATTAAATTTTCTACATAGAATTAACACACATTGGCCTGAAATTAATCCAATCAAAACTGTAACTAGTAGAAGCAACCTATATGGAACTTGTATAAACTTAAGTTCGTTTTGAACAAGTTGCCAAGGAAAAAAATTAGATACCATCAATAGAAAAATTATTGCTTCAAAACTCATATATTTATAAAATATCGATAATCTTTTCCACACAAAGATTGATAAGATTATAATTAGAATTCCAATAATTCCAATTCCAACTCCGAGTCCTGGACCTTGATCAGGCAAAAAATTAAAAATCATATTTTGAATAGGCATAGCATTAGCATACAAAGTTGCAGTTCCTATATTCATTTTCCCTGTAAATTTATAATCTTGAATAAATGGAATCAGAAATACACATGATAAAAGAATCGCAACAATGCCCGAAAGAACAGTAAATAATAATCTTTTAAGTTTGATTTTATTACTATCATGAATAAAAAGTAATAAACCTAGACTAAATAAAACCATTATTGAAGCCAAAAAAGTAGACAATACATGAGTTAGCATTATTAATGCCATTCCAATAGATAGAATCCACCACTTGTGATAATCTTTTACCAATAATTCATATAACCCATAAACAACAATTGGCAAGAAAATAAAGACAATACTTTCAGCTAAATCGCCTTGATAAAACATCACATGAATTTTATATTGAAAAAATCCATATACTAGTGCAGAAACCATACCAGCAAATTTTGATTTAGCAATTTTAGCAGAACATAAGTACATAGAAATAAAAATACCAAAATTGACTATCATGAGAAAGATATAATAAGCAAAGTAACCGTTTTTGATAATCACATGAATAATAGCTTCTGGAGTAACCATGAAAATTGGATAAAATAAATTCTGCGGATATCCAATTTTTCCAAAAGTCTTAGTCATAATATCTGGGAATATACCAAAAAAATTCCCTGATTTTAAGTTTAAATAACTTTCCTGTAAACGTGAAACATGGAAAGGCCCATCAACATTTGTTATTATGCCTGCGCCATGGAAATATGGCAATACAATTAAAACACTAAGTAGTGCAAATAATAAAATTATAAATAGGTTTGAATGTTTCTTGACGATGTTTTTACATTTTGTGATAACAGCACCTCATGGTCAATAAATATTAAATACATATATAATCATATCAGAACTTTTAAAAAATAAGAAATTTAATTTTACATACAAAAAGAGCGTGATGATTTTATCTCCACGCTCTTTTACGTATTATTCTATTTAAGTACTCTAAATCGCTTGCTATCATCCATGAAATCCTTTTCGCTAGCTGGAGTGTTGATTGAACCGAAGTTCATCTCAGCCCGTAATTGCCAATGATCCGGAATATCAAACGTTGAAGCCACCTGCGCATTAATCAATGGGTCATAATGTTGAATGTTAACACCTAAGCCATTTTCTTCAAGGCCGGTCCAAACGGCAAACTGAGCGTTTCCTTGTCCTTCTTCAGACCAGTTGTACATCTCGTATTGATAGGTCTTAAATTGACCTTGCAATTCTTTGACCTTGTCCATATCAGTGAAAAACAAGATTGATGCATAGGCATCCCTAAAAGTTGAGATTTTTGCCTTGGTGCGAAGGAATCCGTCTGCTGGCACCTTTTCTCTAAGGGCATCTTCAACGATATCCCACAACTTATCATGATTTTCGTTAAAAAGTACCACAGCTCGAACTGTCTGCCCGTTGAAGGCACTTGGTGTGTATTTGATTAATTCCTTGATATAAGTATATAGATCGTCTTGTGAGAAAGGCACATCCTTACCCAAGTCATAGATGGTCCGACGATTCTTCTCAAGATCTAAGAATTGTTTCTTTAATTCCATGTTCCAAAACTTCTTTCGTCAAATTTGATTCTTGGTCTTCCCCGTTGTCATTGCTTCGTGGAAGTTATCATAACTAACCTTAATCATGTCAACCGTGGCTGGCTTAGTCAGATAACCCATGTGCGGAGTAATAATAACATTTGGATAACGCTTCATCAATTCTAACACGTCTTTGTTTGGAAGATCATCTAATGAGTTGAATTCGTTACCGTCAATCTGATTCTCATCAATAATCACGTCAGCAGCGTAACCACCAATGTTACTACCCGACAATGCAATCGTAACGGCCTTGGTATCTACCAGTTCACCACGCGCCGTGTTAACTAAAATAGCGTTCCGTTTCATCTTGGCTAATTCTGGAGCCCCAATCATTTCATCATTTTCACCCGGTACATAAGGAACATGAAGTGAAACAATGTCCGACTTCTTTAACAATTCGTCTTCGTCAACGAAAGTCACATCTGGATTGTCATTTGGATGACGTTGATAGCCAAGCACATTGGCACCAAGATTGTGGTATAACTTGGCCTCCGCACTACCCATGTGACCAACTCCAATAATTCCAACGGTTGCATCATGAATTTCATTACTAAAATACGTTGGCAGGACCCGAAAGTCAGCGTTATTTGTATTTACCGTTGCCTGGGAAACGTGTCTGAATAGGTCCATTCCCATCGTGAGTGCTAATTCGGCAACGGAGTATGGTGAATAACTGGGAACGTTAGCAACCATGATCCCGTCTGCTTCAGCAGCATCTAGGTCAATATTGTTGTACCCAACAAAACGGGTAAACAGATACTTAATTCCCATATCCTTGACCTTATCCAAGACATCTTTATCAGCGATACAAGAACCGTCAATCAGGATGGCATCCGTGCCCATTGCCTCGTCAACCGTATCAATCTTCAATGGTTTTTCAACCAAATTTAAATCAAAGTCATATGAATTTAAATCCACAAAGTATTCTTTTTCAAATGGCCTTACATCATAAGCAGTAATCTTTGCCATTATATCTCTCCTTAGTTTAATGGATGAAGTGGTTTCCCGGTCTCAATCACTTTTTGAAAGTTATCAAAACTGATCCGAACCATGTCCTTATTGGCTTCCTCAGTGAACGAACCCATGTGTGGCGTGACGATCACATTGGGATAGTTCTTCATTAGCTTCTTGTCTTCAGCATTAGGAACATCATCCAAACTATTGAATTCTTTACCCATAATTTGACCTTCATCTAGTAGGACATCGGTTCCATAGCCACCAATTTCAAAGTTTTCAACGGCGTCAGCAACGGCGTTGTTATCAACCACGCCGCCTCGAGCTGTATTGACCAGGATGGCATCGTTCTTCATCTGATCAAGTTCGGTCTTGCCAATTAATTTCTCCGTACCAGAAGTGAGTGGTACGTGAATGGAAACAATATCCGATTTTGTAAGTAACTCATCCATGTCAACAAACTTAACGGAATGATTATCAGGATCAGCGTGACGTTGATATGCTAAAACGTTCGCTCCAACCGCATCATACATCTGAGCCTCAGCCGTTCCGATTCTGCCTGCTCCAATGATTCCAACCGTTGAATCGTGAATCTCACGACTAAAGTACAGTGGTAAGATACGAAAATCAGCGTCATGCGTGTTGGCGGTTGCTTGAGCAACATGTCTAAAGAGGGTCATTCCAAGGGTAAACGCCAATCCTGCTACCGAATGTGGTGAATAGTCGGGCACGTTAGCAACTTTAATGCCTTTTTCGGTTGCCCGCTTAATGTCAATGTTATTAACTCCAACCGAACGAGTAAATAAGTACTCAACGCCATAATCGGCTAAGTGGTCAACGATTGTCCCGTCAGCGTCACACATCCCGTCGATCAAAACCCCGTTTGATCCCTGAGCCTGGCTTACATTGGCCATCGTTAACTTTTCATTAACAAACTTTAAGTCGAATTCTGTTTGATTATAATCTTCAAAGTATTGCTTCTGCATTTCATCAGCATGGTATATTGTTATTTTAAACATTAAACTATCTCCTTATCTTAACAACCCAATTATGAATTAAATCGTGGTTAAAATGCAATTCTTTTCTCTTATTAAATGCTAAAATGTTCATAACCAATCAGAGGAGAATAGTATGGCAAACAAATTTAATAACTTTCACAAAACTCAAGTTAAACGAATCGTAGTAATGGCAGTGGTAATGATCATCCTGGTCATCGCTGGTATTTACGCAATTTTAACGAAATAATTAAGAAAAAGACGACTGATTAGTCGTCTTTTTTCAGATTAATAATTTCCAGCTACTTTAATACTTTTAGCTTTAAACATATGAGCATAACATGTGTTTTGCCAATCGTTTGGATTATCAGAGAGAATATCCCATAAACCATAATCCGAGTACGGAACACTATTTATTTTCGGCACAGTAATGTTTCCATTATTTTTCTTATTTTTTAGTTTAGTTTTAATCATATCTTGTTGTTGCAATAGCTCCATATCCGTTTTATATGAGAGAATGAATCCAGTACTTAAAGTTAATAATACATATCCACACAAACAAACTACAAAAGAATTTATCACTATTTTTATTAAATCATTATTAGACGACAATGGTATTAACTGAACAATGGCAATAATCAATAGCATCGTTCCAAAAAAGTAGCATCTTGATTGATCAACAGATTCAGGAGATAGTAATAATGCATAAAATGTAATAAGTGCTGAAATAAACAAAATACAACTACTTAAAATTGCATAACGATTCTTAACTAAATAAATATTAATAAATAGAACAATAATAAAGATAATAAGCAAAGGAAGAATATGTTGAAGAATATATTGATTAATTGTGGGAATATTAGTGGCAATCTTTTGAATAAATGATTTATTCAAAAAGCTTTGATCTCTGGACCTTCCTCGAACCATATTACCTGGAGCAATGAGCAACATTACATAACCAAAAACATAAGCAATCAATGAGATAACTTTTTTAACATTTAATCCTTTATATTTCTGAGTTGAAATTAACGTTAATCCAATAAGCAGAACAATTATTCCAATTCCAAGATTTTCATTACACCAACCTGCGACTATCCCCAGAACAATTAACAAAATACTATAAGAAATATTTCTTAATTTACTCGTATTGTTTTTATATTGAATCCACAAAATAACAAACAGTAAATTTATTATTCCAGTCCATAAATAATTCCCCGAAATTGCTCTGTATAGGAAATTAAGTGAGAAATTTGGGAAAAAAGCAAAAATCATTGCGACTATTAAGATGTACTTTAAATTTTTGTGCTTTGTATTGCCCGAAAACTTAAATGTTAGAACCAACATAAGTAATGGGAGAAGGATAAAAATTAAAGCATTAACTAGTCCATAAATTGATGGTGGTAAATTCACAAGAATTCTATAAAATGTTTGACCTACAAACCTTCCATTCCACACAAACCAATCATTTATTCCACTATGTAAAATTTCACTAGGACTCATCCTAACTGCTAAAGCATCATCTGAAAATAATGGAGTAATCATTCCCCAAAACGACACTAAGATAAACAAACAAACTGAAACAATTAATATAAAATACTTTTTACAAAAAGACACTATATTATCCATAGATAATTCACCTCATAATATAGATATTATAATTGTATCATAAGAAAAAATATCAAAATACAGAAAAAAGGGCTATACACATAGCATAGTCCTTTCATTCTCGTTTTAATAAATCTTATTGAGCCGTGTAGCCACCATCGACCACTAACTCACTACCAGTCGTGAATTCAGATTCATCAGAAGCCAAGTAAACAGCTGCATATGCGATGTCTTCTGGTTTACCTAAGTGTCCCATTGGAGTTTTGGTTCTTTGTGACATGGCTTTCGCAAAGTCTGGTTTAACCATTGGAGTTTGAATATATCCAGGATGAACAGAGTTAATCCGAATATCATAATCTTTCAACGCACAATCAAGTGCCGCTGATTTGGACATCATACGAACTGCACCTTTAGAAGCATTGTAAGCGCCTAGGTTAGGATCACCAACTAATCCTTCAATCGACGACATGTTCACAATTGAAGCACCAACACC
Source organism: Fructilactobacillus sp. X3R5C2 (assembly GCF_059901175.1). Taxonomy (NCBI): domain Bacteria; kingdom Bacillati; phylum Bacillota; class Bacilli; order Lactobacillales; family Lactobacillaceae; genus Fructilactobacillus; species Fructilactobacillus sp. X3R5C2. The sequence goes on along the minus strand of NZ_JBWXVC010000001.1, from coordinate 107,851 downwards.
TTTATTCTTCATTTGTTTGATGCCTTCACGTATCCCATAAAAGACTCCGTCTAGATCGATGCTTAGAACTTTATGCCACTCTTCGGTTGTAGTATCTTCAATAGACTTACCAAGGGCAATTCCAGCGTTATTAATTAGGGTCGTTACCTGTCCGAAATCTTTTTTGGTTTCTTCAAAGACTTCTGGCCAACGGTCTGGATCAGAAACATCCTGTTTCATGAATTTTACAGTTCCAGGATACTTTTTATCAATCGATTCAACTGCTTCGCGTCCACGATCTTCATTACGTCCAGTAATCGTTACTTTAGCTCCTTCTTTAGCGAACATTTCAGCAATAGCATAGCCAATTCCTAGTGTTCCACCAGTAATGATTGCAACTTTGTTTTTTAATCTGTCTGTCATAATATATCCCTCCAATTACTTAGTCATTTACCGACTTAACTGTATCATGAACCCTTATAAACGCACACAAAAAGGCTCATGACTTTCATCATGAGCCTTCCGCGCTAAAACTAATTTAGTACCAGTTATTACTTTCCCAATGCTTCTTAGCATTTTGCCATGAACCATAACGATCATGAACGTAGTTGTCAGCAGTACGTTCTTGATTCTCCTTCGAGTAATCCCCGTGAAGGTAAGTCTTAGTCAATTGATACTTGCCATACACTTGTGGATTAGTTGGATTCTCAGCATGATACTCACCACGTGATTCATGATAAGCAATCCAATTCTTAGCTGTCATCTCTGACGGACTTAATTTCGACACTGAACTTTCTGATTTTATAACTTTGACAGGTTTATTGGCGTGTGGTGCTTTTCGAAATTTGACTAGCTTATTAACGGTGGTGTAGCGCGATGAATCAGCATTAACATTAGCGCGTGAACTATTTGCGACTGCTATGCCCGTGGTAAAAATAGCTGTAACACTAACTGCTGTGAGAATAATATGTTTCCACTCCATTTTGTTCCTCCTCTCAACAGTCAATACATTAAGGGGAAAAAATTTCAATAATATTAGTAAAATATTACACGGATGTTAAAAAACATTGCAGAAATCGGGATTTAGTATTATTAATTTCCGCAAGTCATTTTACTATTTTGTATTCATAAATGAAGTGTTATTGAGCTTCCCCGAATCGAGAATGGGCTCCCTTACGTCCTTTCCTTCAGTGCTTTCTGGGGAGATTTTCAAAATGTGACTTTTCAAGATTATCTTGGCAAATTCACATGGAGTAATTAATTTTTCGTTTGTTAAATGATACATCCCATATGGTAAATCACTTTGGATTACAAACAACATAAACTCCGCCAATCTTCGGGTATCGGTTACCTGCATTGGTTGGTTACTAGTCTTAATCTCACCACTTTTTAATAATTCATCAACAAATTTACTTCCATTTTCATCATATAGATTGGCCGTTCGAATCGTATAATATTTCGTACTAATTTCTTCGATGGCACGTTCTGCCATGCGTTTCTGCTTACCATACTCACTTATTGGATTGGGAATGTCCGTTATCTCATGTGATTTAGAATTATCATTTCCGTCAAACACTCGATTCGTACTGATATGGACTAACGTTGCATTCACATCTCTAGCGGCTAAAGCCACATACTGGGTGCCAAGAAAGTTCACGTTCTTATTGATGGTCTTACCCGGTTCCTTTTCGGCGTTAACAATGTCGGTGTATCCAACGCAATCAAAAACAACTTCTGGTTGATGGACCTGAAAATAATCCATTACTTGTTTCTGATTAGTTACATCAACTTCTTTTGAAGAAGGTGCATCAAATTCGATTTGTTTCTCATTTAGCAGATTTGCTAACGTTTGACCTAACTGACCAGTTGAACCCAGCACTAATACTTTCATCATAAAATCACTCCCATAAAAAAATAACGACGTGATGATCATTAGCTAATAATATTAACTAATAGATTAACACGTCGTTTCTTAATTATCTTTCTTTTATCTTTTTAATAGTAATATTAATAATATTAGGTCTTAAAATCAGTAACATAATGCTATAAATGATTATACCAAGTAAAACTTCAATAATTAAGTGGCTCCACGAGATATGAAGATATAGATTAAGACCGAATACGATAGCAAACATTAAAACTCCTGCAGTTAGATACTTCCAAAAGTCTCTGAATAAGTTTTTAAAACTAATTTCATCCTTAATTGCATATAATTGTACAGCAGTGACACTTGCTTCTGACAGAACCGTTGCAATAGTAGTTCCAATTGCTCCCCATAATAAAATTAAAGGAACGTTGGCAACAATGTTAATAACAGCTCCAATAATAACTGAATAATTGTAGGCCTTGTTTTGGTTGGTAGGAACCAGGTACTGAACTCCAATTGCATTACTCCAGGCGATCATAACCACTACAATAGATTCAATCATCATAAGTGGAATGACTTCTAAGAATCTTTTAGATAAGAATAATGGAACAAATGTTGGTGCAACAGCCGCAATTCCAAATGCAATTGGAATGGATAGCGCCGTAACAAACTCAAAGCTTTGATAAAGATAACCTTTAACCTTCTCATGTTTTCCATGCATAAAGGCATTTGCCACATGGGGAAGCATGACTGTTCCCGTTGCAGTGACAACGGCTAACGATAATTTAACAATCTTATCAGATTGATCAAAGTAACCAGCCGCAGTAACAGAAGTCATTGCTCCCAGCATCGTTTTATTAACCACTAAGTAAATTTGAGTGGCAATCTCAGGAATAAAAAGAACCATTGACGGCCAAAAATGCCTAAACCAGTGGAAATTTTGCCAATCTACTTTCCCTAAATATCCCTTTAAGCTTGGAAATAAAGTCAAATTTCCAATCAACAATGACATCGACAAAATAAATATGTATAGCCATAAGTCATTGTAAGATTTAACAAAAGAAAAAATACTAATAAGAGTTATTATCTTTACAACAAAGTTTCTTAGAACCGTAACTCTAAAATTCTCCACACCCTGGAAAAACCAAGAAATATCAAAAGCTGCCGCAAGCAATGAGAAAGATTGCGCAATATAATAACTATGATAACGATGAACGAGAGCTAAAAAAATAAAAAAGGCGATGTAAGCAATACCAATTGTTACTATTCGCATAAAGAATATTTCATAAAAAGTATTGGTTAGTTTTTGCTTATTGTTTCGCACATACGCAATCTGCCGATTACCGTAAAGTGCGACCCCAACACTTCCAAAAATAATGAAGTATTGGATATTAGCATTAGTATATGAATTAATTCCCACACCCTGTGGGCCTAAAATACGTGCCAAATAAGGTGTGGTTAACAAAGGAACTATTAATATAAATAGTTGATAGGAAGCATTATATAAATAGTTCTTAATTACTTTACCCAAATTTATTCACCAAATTCGTTTTTAACTAGTCTCAAAGCTGACATGATGGTTTGATCCATGTTGTAGTAACGATACTGACCTAAACGGCCACCAAAGACAACGTTTGGCGCATCTTTTTCAGCTAATTCTACGTAATTCTTGTACAAAGAACGATTCTTTTTATCATCGATTGGATAGTATGGTTCATCCCCACGATGCCAGGTCTTGGGATACTCATGAGTGATGACGGTCTTGTGTTTGTTACCCTTACCGAACTCAAAGTGCTTGTGTTCAATGACTCTGGTATATGGAGTTTCAGCATCAGTATAATTGACAACCGCATTTCCTTGATAATTGTCAACATCTTTCACTTCAGTATCAAACTTCAAACTCCGGTACTCCAGAGCTCCCAATTGATATTCAAAGAATTGATCAATCATTCCGGTAAAGATAATGCGCTTATCGGACTTTAGATATTCGTCCTTTTTATCAAAGAAGTCAGTGTTAGTTTTAACATCGATTAAGTCGCTAGCAAGCATTTTTTCGATAATTTGAGTGTATCCACCAATTGGAATTCCCTGGTATGGATCACTAAAGTAGTTGTTATCATAAATGAATCGCACTGGGATTCTTCTAATAATGAAAGCTGGAAGATCAGTGGCTTTTCTGCCCCACTGTTTCTCAGTGTAGCCCTTCACCAATTTTTCGTACAAGTCAGGACCCACTAGTGAGATAGCCTGTTCTTCCAGGTTAGTTGGCTTATCCGGAATATGGGCACTCCGCTTTTGTTCCTCAATCTTAGCCTTAGCTTCTTCTGGTGTTCTAACACCCCATAGTTTATTAAAGGTGTTCATGTTAAATGGCATGTTATAGATTTCGCCGTGGTAATTGGCAATGGGACTGTTAACGTAGTTGTTAAAGTCAGCAAATTGATGGACATAATCCCAGATGTCTTTCATTTTGGTATGAAAAATATGAGCTCCATATTCGTGAACTTGGATGCCCTCTACTTCCTTGGTATAGATATTGCCACCAACGTGATCACGTTTTTCGATCACCTCAACGTGATTTCCGCGTTTAGCAGCTTCGTATGCAAAGGTTGATCCAAATAATCCAGAACCAACAACTAAATAGTCCATTAACATTCATCCTTTCTCATAACAAATTATTCACGGCAATTGACACAAACTATAATAAAAACAAACAACAATAATCATGATAACACAGTAAATATATCTCTTTCATTTCTATTTTATATGACAAATTAACATGTTACATTAAAACAAAAAACATATCTAAGATACATAACTATTATTTTACTTAACACTTTCAATTGATGGATTAAAGAATAAACCTGCAAAAAATCCTTTAATAAGAATCCAAACTTTTTTTAATTTATGATCTGTTTTAGTAAATAAAATCTCAAAAGACACACAAATACGATCAATAAAATACTTAATTACTTTTTTAAATCCAGCTTTTTTACACATAAAGCATCGATTTCGTGTTTCATAATAGTATCTCCCAATTCTTTTATAATCATCCGTAATTATATTAGCGCCATTATTAGTTTTGGTATGATGAACAACTTGACTGTCCATTACAAAATAAGAGGGATACTTTTGAGAAACTCTCTGTGAAAATTCTGCATCATCTCCCCAAATGAAGAATTCTTTAATTGGAAGACCACAATTCTCAAGCGCCCTATTACTTACAAGCATAGAAACAAATGATGCTGCTTTTAGTTCAACAATGTCATCTTCAACTTTGCCATTCCAAACTCCATTTACAGTTGGAACATTCATTAACGCTGGCGATCCATCAGTCCAGACCACATCACTTGCCAAAAATCCAATATCATCGCTCAATAAATCAGTAGTGTTCATTAACTTCCCTAAAGACGAAGACTCAGGATAAGTATCATCATCCATTATCCAATAATAATCGTATGGACCAGATTTATGAGCATACTTTAAACCAGCATTAAACCCACCAGCACCACCAACGTTTTTCTCTAAATTTTTTACATGAAGATTTGATTTGGTTTGTTTTAACTGCTTTAAATAATTACTAGTACCATCATTACTATCATTATTAATAACATAAACATCAGTTACCGGATAATCCTGTTCATAAATCTTTTCCAATGAACCCCTTAGCAAGTCGAGTCTGTTATAAGTAACAAGAACTAAAGCTACTTTCTTATCCATATAATTCTCCTATTTAATAATTTCATTTACATCATTTACAAATCTATTAGAATATTCATTATCATACAAAAAACTAATAGAATTCTTTATTTCTTGCCCATTAAAGTGAACATCATCATCAATAAATTTTTTCAAATATTTTTGAAGCTTTTCATAATCTCCAATATCGTATAAATATCCATTCTTACCTTGTTTAATCATATCATTAGGTCCCGTAGGACAATCTGTCGATATACATGGGATTCCAAAACTTAATGCTTCAGCAAGAACCATAGGAAATCCTTCGTAGTTAGAATTTAGTAATAATACATTGGCTCGATTGATTTTACTCCATGGATCACTTGACCAACCCTTAAAAATAACTTTATTTTTTAAAGATTTACTACTATCAACAAACTTCTCTAGCTTTTCCATATCATTACCACTGCCATATACATCTAGTTCCCAATTGCCAGACGTTTTACTTAAAAGATTGATAAGAGGAAATAAATTCTTTTGATTTTTAGCTTCTAATCTCCCAATATATATGAACTTACATACTTTAGAGTCAGGGACAATGGTCTTTTTTTCTTTTTTAACTGGATTGTAAATTATCTGTATACTTGTTGGATTAACTCCAGCATGGATCATTTCATCTCTTATTCCAGATGAAATAACAAGATGATCATCTGCCATTTTAATCATCCATACCCGTTCTTTTAAACCGTTTTGAATTAAAGCAGTATGAATCCACGAAATAACTTTATACTTTTTTCTAAAAATAATTTTAACGTATTTTGCAAATAAAATTTGAACCGGATTAGTAATTATAAGTGCATCGCCATCATATGTAATAAGAAAATGCAAATATCTCATCAGACACAAAAACTTTGAGGACATATTTGTATAATTAGTCTTCAATCCTTTCAATTTATTTTCAAGATCATGAAATTCGAATCGATTATAGCCAAATAATGAAAGATCTAAGCTCTTAGTGATTAAATTATCATGCATAACATGGTCAATAACCGTTTCTACTCCACCTCTCCCAGATAAAGCGACGACGATTGTTACTTTATTTTTCAAATCAACACACCTCTAGTTAGAAAAGCCTTGTAAAGCTTTAATAAATCTATTTTCATAGTTTTGGGGGTAAGCAAAATCAACTGATTTCTTAATAGTTTCAGGATTAAAAGTTACATTATTGTCAATGATACTATTCAAATCTTGAATCATTGTTCCGTAATCACCTACAGGATATAGAAAACCATTTTTACCATTTATAATCATATCATTTGGTCCTGTTTTACAGTCAGACGAAACACAAGGTATGCCGAAACTCAACGCTTCAGCAAGAACCATAGGAAATCCTTCAAAATTAGAATTAAGTAATAGTGCATTGGCATACTTAATTTTTGTCCAGGGATCATTAGTCCAACCTTTAAATGAAATTCTACGTCTTAAATTTGCGTCATTGTTAACATAATCTTCTAATTGGTCTTTTTGTGGACCATCACCGTATATATCAAAAGTCCAATTTCCAGATAATTTATTTATATGTTTAACTAACGGAAGAAGGTTTTTTTGGCTTTCGGTTTCTAAACGACCAACGAATATAAATTTACAAACATTTGGATTAGGAAAAATAGTCCTATTTTTTTCAGACACAGGATTATATATAATCTGAATATTTTTAGGATCTACACCATTTTTAATCAATTCATTTTTAATTCCAGATGAAATCACTAAATGATAATCTGCCATAGCAACTCGCTTGACATTACTTTGAACAGATTTATTTCCTAACGAAAAATGCATCCAAGAAATTATTTTAAAATGCTTATTTAATATTTTTCTAATATAATAAGCAATCATTATCATGGTCTGATTGGTAATTATTAAAGCATCACCACTGAAGTTAATTAAAAAAGATATATATCTAATCGTACATAAGAATTTATTATTTAACTTAGTTTTGCTGATCTTATTAAATCCAGCAGAATCAATAAACTTTTTATATCGAACATTATCAAAAAGAAAAAGGTTTAAATTAAAAGAATCATTTATTTTTTTATCATTGCCGATAAATGACAAAACAGTTTCGGTACCACCATGCCCACTTAAAAAAGAGGCTGCAATAGTAATGTTCTTTTTCATTTTAAATCTCACTTTCTTAATTTTTTACTTCATTAACGGCTTTCCCATTAATTTTGGTTCTTTTTTTGTCTCCGTTTAAAAACCAAGTATACTCCACATCGAAATGTCCGATATCAAGAACCTGTTTGTTTAAGGTTTTAGTCAGGTCATACGAAAGAATGGTCGCCGTTGGTCCCAGTGCAACTAGGACTAAGTCTGGATTTTCTTTTATGATGAGGTCTTTCGACTGCGTCAAGATGTCATCATACTGTTCAAAAGCATTATGACTTGGACATTCCACCCTCAGAACCTTACTGGCACTTTCTAACAAATCGTTTCCCTGGCCAAAGTGAGTTTGGTTTCCCTCAATTACTAACACCTTTTTATTTGCGACATATTTCTTAAATTCATTAAAAACGTGCTTAGCAATGTTCTTATCTTTTAAGTCCATGTACGGACGCGTCACACTGGTATTATAGTAAGTCTTATTTCGATCTAAATCTTTGAGCCATTCTGAGCCATACTTTCCCATTTCACGTTCCCAGTACATGTCAGCGTTCATGATACTTGGATCTCTAAATGCTTGAGGAAGACCAATTCCATGACCATTAAGATTCGAGTGCAGCACTTCCAAAAGTCGTTTGCTTAATTCTTTTGAATCGCGTTCAAACGATTTCTGACCCGTCATGTTAATCCATTTAAACTCGCCATCACCAAATCGGCTAAGGGAAATATGATACCTAGTAATCGCATCGATGGTTTGTTCAATGGACTTAACTTTCAAAGCTTGAAATTGTTTCTTATATTTAATTTGATAGATTGGGATGTAAAGAGCGTCGTTAAACGCCTTATACATAAAAGATTTTAAGTTCAAATCTATTTCTCACTTTCGTTTTGAATACAACTTAATGTAAGTCTTGGGCATCATGAAAGCCAAAATAATTGCAACAACATACTTCTTGCTCAATTCCTTTAAATCGGACGAACTAATTAAAGGTCGCAAGATCAAACGCTGCGATTGAGCGTCCCAATTCGGATTATTCAAGATGTTGCGGTGAACGTAAAACAAGTCAATCCGCGCCTTGAAGCTTCTGAAGTATTTCGCTAATTCTGGGTGGTTTGCGATTAATTTATCGACCTTATCAATGTACTCATTACACTTATCAAGTAATTGAGGATCATATGTATTCGTAGTAGATCCCTCGTGCTTGTTCAATAAATACATTGGTTGATTAATGTAGCCAATCTGTTCCCGATTAATCGACAACAGGTACTGAAGTACAAACAAACTGTCTTCAAAAAAGTTCTTGTTGCTCATCTTAATCTGATTTTTATCAATAATGGCTTTAACAAAAATCTTATTCCAAAGGCCGACGTCCATTTCTTGGTTCTTAGTCAGGTAATCCCCAAGCAGCTGAGCATCACTAGTAGCATCCTCCATTACCGAATGATCCTCAACCTCGACCCGACCATTCGGAAATTTCTTCTCGATTCCCGCAATTACTAGTTGCCTATCTTGAATCTTCTCACCCATCGCTTGAATGTATCCGGGTAAATATTCATCATCATCATCAGAAAACATGATGTATTTCCCGGCAGCATGACTAAGCCCCTTGTTTCTGGCCTCAGCTTGATACTGATGGTCAGTATAAAAAAGATGGATGCTCTTGTGATGGAGCATCCGTGACTTGATAATATTTACAGTGTCGTCGGAGGATCCATCATCAATAACTAAAAGCTCAAAGCTAAAATCGGTTTTCTGATTGAAAATCGAATCAATGGCGTTTCCAATTGATTTTTCCGAATTAAAACTGGGCATGATGATACTAATGTCATAGTCAGTCATTAATGGACTCCTCTTTCTAGTAATGCGTTTCGTCTTTTCCGACGTTACTGGAGAACTTTCGTTTTACAAAGCCCCACGCCTTTTTAACTAAATGACGATCGCCGATTTGAATCCAGTTGCATTCGATATATTTAACGTGATTTTTATTAATCCAAACGTCCATCAAAACTTCGGATAAATAACCGAAGACCCGCGCTTCTTGAACCGAATAATTGGAAATGTCAATTCGTTTTTCGACGTTAAACAGAATGTTAAAGAGCCATTTACAATAGTCGTCAAAGTAATTTGTTTTCATGATGAACATGTTAAACATGTGGGCTGAACGACTGTGCATGACCTGGTCAAAACTGGCTAAGTAATCGGGATCGATTTCTGAAATGACCTGACGAGTCTCCTCTAACGGCTCTTTGTAGTGAGAGTGCACATAATGCGAATAAATGGTTTCAACGACATAGTACCGTCTTCGTGGCAACACGACTGGAGCCTTTTCTAGCATCCTTTCGGCCTGCTCCTTAGTTAGCACCTTATCAAGCGAACGATCAAGGTGTTTGCTGAAAAGACGACGATAGTGGACTAGTCCAATCGCGTCAACGTCATGTAAGTTCTTCCATGCCCAGTAAACAGCAGTTAATTCATTGTAATTGGGATTTTTGGCCGAGATGTTGTCACCTTGATTATCCAGTTGAAAACCCTTTTGGCCCTTGTAATTTTTGTCAGCACCAACCAAAACTGGTCGGTACAAATCTTGATCTTTTGGCATCGGCGCATCTTTATGGGACGCCACCAAAATTGCAATTTTCATCCTTCAACCTCTTTAATAAGCAGCGTTTGGAACCACCATAATCTGAACCGTCTTGCATATGATCTTCAGATCAAACCAGAAACCACTGTTCATAATGTAGACGATGTCCAAATAAACCATGTCATCAAAACCGACGTTATTTCTCCCCGTCACCTGCCACAAACCAGTACAGCCAGGTTTGACTAACAGTCTCTGGCGGTCATAGTCCGTGTATTCGGCGACTTCTTTTGGAAGCGGTGGACGCGGTCCCACTAGTGACATTTCACCAATTAAGACGTTCACTAACTGAGGCAGTTCGTCTAAACTATACTTTCGAATGAAACGTCCGACTTTGGTAACTCGGGGGTCATCCTTCATCTTAAACATGGCCCCGTCAACTTCATTAAATTTTTTAAGTTCAGCTAATTTTTTGTCAGCGTTAGGGATCATCGACCGAAACTTATACATGTTGAAGACGTCCCCATTACAACCAACTCGTTTTTGCGTGTAAAAAACCTTACCATGAGACCCATCACACTTGATTAGAATGCTAAGCACTAAGAATAAAGGACTTAGTAAGATAAGCCCAATTAGACTGGCAGTGATGTCAAATATTCTTTTACACGTAAAGTAGACTGGGCGATTCTGGACTTTTTTGGGATCAAGCCAGATCGTCTTTCTCTTTAGGTTCTCTTCCATTCATCATGACTCCCTCATACTTAGTTCTAATTACCCTTTACGCTAAAATGTTCTCCTCATAAACTTAGGAGAACATCTCGTTGCTATTTAAATCTAGTGATAAGCTGCGGTTCCAGTCTTAGCGGCAGGCAAACCTAGATTCTTCCGAATAAAGTTGGTAGTCTGTTGCAATTGACTTTCCGTTGGCACCTGCATTGCTGAGTTCTCAATCATCTGGTTTTCACCCTGAAGATGATTATCAACAAAGTCACCGTGTTCTCGGTAACTAGTAGCAAGTTTCGTCAAATCACTTGAGTCCAAATCAGTCTGACTGGACTTGGCAATTGAACTAATGAAGTCGTTGTTCATGAGATGTGATACCGAACCACCCTTAGCTGCAATTGCTTGAAGAACCTGACGTTGCCGCATTGTTCTTCCGTAATCACCAGCTGGGTCAGAATATCTCATTCTTGAATAAGAAAGTGCTTCTTTTCCGTCCATCTTAGTTGGTTGACCTTTCTTGAAGTTATAGCCTTCATAACTAAAGGACAACGTTGGTGTGATAGTCACTCCACCTACTTGGTCAACGATTTCCTTTAAGCCACCCATGTTAATTAAGACATAGAAATCAATTGGAACGTTTAACAGTTTTTCAACGGTCTTAATGGCGGTCCCAGCACTTCCGTAAGTGTAAGCGGCATTAATCTTAGATGGTGAATACTGTGGGTATCCGGGAATATTAACGGCAGTATCACGTGGGATACTTGTGAGCGTCATTTTCTTGGTCTCTGGATTAAGGGTGGCAACCATTAAAGTATCGGTTCGACCTTTATAATCACGATCAAGAGCACCCGTATCAGTCCCAAGTAATAGGATTGAAATTGGTTTTTTATGATTTAACAGCGCGTCAGTATCTCGTTGTTTCTTGATTCCTGCACTCTTATAAGCTTTGTTAATTTCATTTGATGCAGATTTATACTTGTAAGCACCATATCCTAAAAACGCTAAAACAATCGCTACGATCACGATCACAACTAGAATAATGATGTTACGAGTCTTATGAGATTTCTTCTCCATGTGACGGCTTCTCATATTATTTCTCCTTAGAATAAAATCGATTTTGAATTAATCATAGTGTAATAATATCATAAGCTGCTAACGATGAAAACTTTATAAGGCAATAAGTTACCTTTTGTTACCATTATTTAAACTACATTATGTTAAAATTTGGGCGAAAATAGGAAAAAGACTGAGGTGAACTAAGTTGGCGACATACTTTAATAAAATGACACGCAACGGCTACAAACAGATTCAAAATGAAATCAAAAAGCTTCAAAAAAAGCGTCCGGGAAAAATCCAAGCCTTACACGATGCCGCTGCTCTGGGTGACCGTTCTGAAAACGCGGAATACAGTACCTCTAAAAGAGAGCTCCATCGATTAGAAAGTCGCTTGCGTTATTTTAGAAAACAGGAACAATATGCCGAGATTGTTAGAAAACCTGATAATGACCGAATCGGCATTGGTAGCGAGGTCAAAGTGCAATTTTTAGAAGACGGTGATTTAGATTCCTTCCTTATTGTTGGGAAACAAGAAGCTGAATTCTCTAAATTAGATGAAAACAAAATTTTTTACGATTCTCCGCTTGGAAAATCATTACTAGGTCATCATCTTAATGAAACAATTTCAGTAAAAGCCCCCGAAGTAAACTATAAATTAAAAATCTTGCAAATCGGCACCAGTCAAGGGAAATAGTTTGACCAACGTTGACCAAACCCGGTAGATATGAGCTAATTACTATGCATTCAATTCAAAACTGGTATAATTAGAATTGGAACTTGAGATATGTTCCTATTGTTTATCTTATGTAGTTATAAACTCACCAAGTGGTGAAAATAGGAAAGAGGGAAATTGCACATGGCAGACAATTTTGGAAATGATCCATTCGGAAACGGAATGGACGATTTATTTAATAGTCTAATGAATGGAGGAATGGGTCAAAACCCTAATGCTCGTTACGTTGTTAACGGTCACGAACTTACTCCTGAAGAAGTTGAAGCAATGAGAAAATCAGGTCAAATTCCTGGTCGTCGTGGTAGAAACGGCGGAGGCAACAACGCCAAGCAACAAAAGAAAGCCGAAAGTTACTTGGACAAAGTTGGCCGAAATCTAACTGATGAAGCTAAACAAGGTTTACTTGACCCAGTTATTGGACGTGACAAAGAAATTCAAGAAACCGCTGAAATTTTGAGTCGTCGTATCAAAAATAACCCAATTTTAGTTGGTGACGCTGGTGTTGGTAAGACTGCCATCGTTGAAGGTTTAGCTCAAAAGATCGTTAAGGGTGATGTCCCTGGCGCAATCAAAGACAAGCAAATCATTTCAATCGATTTATCTTCTCTTGAAGCCGGTACTCAATACCGTGGTTCATACGAAGAAAATATTCAAAAATTAATCAAAGAAGTTGAAGAACGTAAAAACGTTATTCTATTCTTTGATGAAATTCATCAAATCGTCGGTGCCGGTGCTTCTGGTGACGAATCTGGAAGCAAAGGGTTAGCTGACATGATCAAACCAGCTTTGAGTCGTGGTGAAATCTCAGTTATTGGTGCCACTACTCAAGACGAATACAGAAACACCATTATGAAAGACTCTGCACTTGCACGTCGTTTCAATGACGTTACCGTTGACGCTCCAAGTAAAGCTACTACCCTTGAAATCTTGAAGGGCATCAAGAAAGCTTACGAAGACCATCACCAAGTTACCTTACCTGACGATGTTTTAAAAGCTGCCGTTGACTACTCAGTTCAATACATCCCTCAACGTTCATTACCTGACAAGGCCATTGACTTGATCGATATGACCGCTGCTCACTTAGCCGCAAAGCACCCTGTTACTGACAAGGTTACCCTTGAAAGTGAATTAAAGGACGCTAAGAAGGAAAAAGAAGACGCAGCTAAAGCTGAAAAGTACGAAGACGCAGCTAAGGCTAAGACTAAGATCGAAGATATCGAAAAGAAACTTAAGAGTGACGACACTAACACTGACCGTCCTGTTGCAAAGGTATCTGACATTGCCGACTCAGTTGAAAGATTAACTGGTATTCCAGTTTCACAAATGAGTGCTAACGACCTTGAAAGATTGAAAGGCATGGACACTCGACTTAAGGGCCGTGTTATTGGACAAGACCAAGCTGTTGACTTAGTTGTTAACGCTATCCGTAGAAACCGTGCCGGATTTGACGAAGGTAACCGTCCAATCGGTTCATTCTTATTCGTTGGACCTACTGGTGTTGGTAAAACTGAATTAGTTAAGCAATTGGCTAAAGACATGTTCAACGATGAAAACTCAATCATCAGACTTGATATGTCAGAATACCAAGATGTAACTGCTGTATCCAAGATGATTGGTACTTCAGCTGGTTACGTTGGTTACGGTGACAATGGTAATACCCTTACTGAACAAGTAAGAAGAAACCCATACTCAATCGTATTGCTTGATGAAATTGAAAAGGCTAACCCACAAGTAATTACCCTATTACTTCAAGTTATGGACGATGGTCGTTTGACTGATGGTCAAGGTAACGTGGTCGACTTTAAGAACACCGTTATCATTGCTACTTCAAACGCCGGATTCGGAAACGATTCGATGAGCAAGAACAACAAGAAGGACATGTCAATTATGGACCGTTTGGCTCCATACTTCAGACCTGAATTCTTGAACCGATTCAATGCCATTGTTGAGTTCTCACACTTGACTAAGGAAGACTTAAGCAAGATTGTTGATCTTATGATCGGTAACTTAAACGACACCTTAGCTCAAAAAGACATGGAACTTTACGTAACTCCAGATGCTAAGAAATGGTTGATGGATCAAGGTTACGACGAAGCCATGGGTGCTCGTCCATTACGTCGAGTAATCGAACAACAATTAAGAGATAAGATTGCAATGTACTACTTGGATCACCAAGATGTAAAACACCTTAAGGCTGATCTTAGAAAAGACACCATCGAAATCACTAAGAATACTGACAAGACTAAACTTGCTAGTGGTGACTAATTAAGTTAGTTATATTTTTAAAAACATCTACTAATTCTGGTAGATGTTTTTTTGTGCCCAAAATCTTTTTCTTAAGATTTGCTGAAACCCGTATACAGTGCGGTCTTTGCGTGCTAGACTTGCTGTTATACAAACTAATAATTAGGGATCCAATAATATGAATAATAAAACTACAAAACGTCGGTTTATTACCGGCTTCACCGGCTTACGGGCACTTGCCGTTATCTGTGTCATCTTATACCACCTGTCACCTAGCGTATTTACTGGAGGATACCTAGGGGTTCCGGTGTTTTTGACGTTGTCAGGGTATTTGGTTACCGATCATCTGATTACCGAATATCATGAAACGAACCATTTCCGTTACGGCTATTTTTGGTCAAAACGATTAAAGCGGCTGTATCCCACCCTCATTACGATGTTATTTGCGACCGCTGCATACATAACATTGTTTCAACGTAATCTACTAGCGAATCTATGGCAGAGCGTGGTATCTAACTTAGCTTACGTATATAACTGGTGGGAAATCATGAATGGTCAATCATACTTCCAGAACTTTGCTGGAAGTGCTTCCCCATTTACTCACCTTTGGACCCTAGCAATTGAAGGACAATTCTACCTAATTTGGCCACTAATTGCCTACTTCTTACTTAAAAAATTCCACGGAAACAAACACCCCATCTTCTACACTGCCATTTTATTATCAGTTCTTTCAGTCCTTTTAATGGCCGTTCTGTATCATCCTGGTAGTGATCCTAGTCGAGTTTACTACGGGACTGACACCCGAATGTTCTCAATTCTTTTTGGCGCTGCCCTGGCCGTTTTCTGGCCGAGTACCCAGAAACGCGATAATGACAACCAAAAGTCATTTCTACTGGACGTCTTTGGTTTAATCGGAATGGTAGGAATGGGTTGGATCATCGTTACCACTGGTTCACAATCACCGTTTTTGTATCATGGTGGCATGGCACTGTTCTCAATCTTTACCATAATGGCCATGATGGCGGTTGTTCATCCTAATAGTCACTGGAATCGCATCCTAACCAACAAGTTATTTGACTGGATTGGTTCTAGAAGTTATGAAATCTATGTTTACCAGTTCCCTGTTTTTGTCTTCTTTGCCGACAAATTTAAAGATGTAGCTGATCATCAATGGTTATACGCTCTTATCGAAATTGCGATTATCATCGTTATCTCAGAATTATCGTACCGCTTCATTGAGGTTCCGCTCGCTAAATACGATTACCATCGGGTCCCTGAGTTTTTCAAGACTCTCTTCAACGTTTACAAGATGAGTCTTAACCAGATTAAAGATTGGCTGACCTCGTGCTTTAAACATCACATGGTCCTAAAGGTCCTAGCAATTATTGTATTAACCATTGGCACGGTTGGTATCTTCCAATCAACCACGGTTAATCCGAAGGCCGCCAATCACACGCAACTGGCCAACCGAATTCAAAAGAACTCTAAGGCGCAAGATAAGCACAACGAAAAACTAGCCAAAGAAATCAAATCCGGTAAAAAATCAAAGAACACGAAAGTCAATAAGAAGCTGGAAAAAGACGGCCTAACCAAGCAACAACTCCAAGAAGCTCAGAACCTCTCTGGAAGTGCGATCGGTGACTCAGTCATGCTATCTGGACGCGATAACCTCCAAAAGATCTTTCCAAAACTGTACATTGATGCTGCCACCTCGCGTCACCCTCAAGATGGCGTTGCCATCATGAAGAGTATGCAACAACAAGGTTTGTTGGGTAAAAACGTCATTATCGGCCTTGGAACTAACGGGGCTATCAGTGACGAGACGCTGAAGCAATACATGGAAATTGCCGGAAAGGACCGTCACGTCTTCTGGATTAACACTTACGTTCCAACTCAACCATGGCAGAATCAAGTTAACTCGTTTCTAAAGAAGGCTCAAAAGAAGTATAAGAACTTGTATGTGATCGACTGGTATGATTATGCTAAGTCACATCCACAGTACCTCTATCAAGACCAGACGCACCCTAACGTGCAAGGAACGCCGAAGTATGCTTCCTTCATCGCTCAAAACGTTTTGAAGCACGCCGAAAAATAATTAATAAGCCAACCCAAATGGTTGGCTTATTTTTTTCGAAAGAATAGACGTGGCTAAGATTTTCTTATAAGATATAGCTATAACATTTGGAGGAGTCTTTTATCATCGTAGAATTCATTAAAGAACATCGCATGGACATTTTAAAATACCTTGGCATTGTCATCGCCGTCCTCTTCTTTTACATCCTATTCATGGATTATTGGCCAGAGATTAAAATGATGTTCAATCCAGCTACCCGTGGCACGGCGATTCAAGAAATCCGTGACCACGGTCTAATTGATGCTGTCTTATTGATCTTCTTGTTGTACATCTTGACCATGATTCCAGGGGCACCAGTCGCAGTTGTCGGCGTTATCACTGGGATTTGTTTTGGAAAATGGCTTGGCATTATCATCAACGTGATTGGACTTTCAGCCGGAAACTTTGGGACGACTAAGATTGTTTCATCATTTAAAGGGATTGCTAGAAAATACGAGAACAATAAGTACGCCAAACACTTTAAACACTTAAAGCATCCCCTCCTCGGTCTGATTATCGGATATTCGATCCCCTTTATCCCAACGTTTCTAGTCAGTTTTCAGGCCAATCAGGATAAGAAACGGTTTCCAGACAAGAAAGTGAAGATTGCGACGATTCTAGGAAGCATTCCCATCTCAATCATCTATTCGCTTGGTGGTGACACGATTTTGCAGGGGAGTTTCAAGAAACTGATGGTGTTAGTCGGTATCATCGTCGTTTTTGCCCTCATTGTGTTCTTTTTAATTAAACGACTGGTAACCGATAAACTCTAATCGAGGTACCCGTTTCCAATTGTTTTTAAAAATGGTAATATAGTAGAGTATAGTAACAATTTATTAATGGAGGTTTTACCATGGCTAAGCATGACAAAAAAGATCAAATTAAAAACTTGCTTGACTTGGAATCCGATAACGGTCCAGTTTTAACAATCACTGTACCCTTGGATCCTAAGGAAGACAATACTCGTAGAGACAACACCCAAATCAATAGTTTGGTTGACACTGCTAAAAAAGCATTTCAAAAGCAATATAAACCAGAACTTTGGAACGCCTATGATTTTCAAATTAAGAACTACTTAAAGACTTTACAACCTAAGGCAACCATTGCTAAGGGGATCATCATGTACGTAACTAACGATTCCATCGAAGTTGCTCAATTGAACTACGCTCCACAAACAGCATTCTCATTCTCAGACAAATTGCAAATCTTACCAATCATAAGACAATACCAATTCGTTCCTGACTTTGACATGTTGTTCTTACAACGTGACGACTTCAAAGTATTTCACGTTAACGACTTGAGCGTTGTTGATGATGACACCGATACCCCAGATCCATTTGACTCAGACAAGACTGAGACTGAGACCCAAGATGATCCTAGAAAGAACGGAGCTAAGTGGGACACTCACGAATACTACGAATTGGTTGACAAATATGTTCAAAAACATGTTTCAAACAAGGACCACAATCCATTAGTAGTTGTTGCAAACGCTGAAGACGAAGGCCGTTTCAACCGTGCTACTCACAACCCATACGTGGTTGAAGACAAACACGTTGAAATGGATGCCGCCGTTAAAAATGCTGGCGAAAACGTTCAAGAAGTTGCTCAAACCATCCATGATAACTTCGTTTCAGATGGTGAGAAATCAATGAAAGATGTCTATGACAAAGCCGACGGTGCTAAGAAAACCACTGATGACTACGATGAAATCTTGAAGGCTGCCATTGACGACCGTATTGCTAACTTAATCATCCAACAGGATGCTTACGTTCAAAGCAAGGATAACGGTGAGGACGTTGAAGTTAACGCCGAAGGTTCACGTCCATCTAATGAATTAAACTCATTAGCATTGACGGTTCTTGGCCTTGATGGTGATGTTACTGTATTGCCTGCTGACGATATGCCAACTGACAAGAAAGTTGCGGCTATCTTAAGATGGTAATTTTAAAAAAGAGCTTGGTAACCAAGCTCTTTTTTTATGCGCAAATTTAATATATTTTTAGCGTATGTATATTAAGGAAATTTAAATATGTCAATAGATGAGCAGCTAAACAGGGAATTACCTCAAGTTTTAGTCCTTACTAACTATAAAAATAGTAAATTAAAACAAATTAACGAATACAAAATGTTGTTAAAAAAGACATTAAAAAATAAATATATAACTAAAATTAGGATTCATAAGACACAATCAATAATTCCAAATAACAATTCATTTTTTATTGATTTTCTTAATAAAAACGAACTATTAGTAAGACGTTTAGGTCTTTCTGAAAAACGATTTGACTTAAATATAAATTTAATGAAGCAAATAAATAAACAATCAGAAGCATTAATTCACGAAGAAACTATTTATGGCTTAAAAGATTATAAGGGTTTAGATCGAATTCTAGGACAAATTAATCAATACGTTTTTGGAAAAGATCTTCATCCAACTATCATTGATAAAGCTACCTACATTTGGTATAAAATTGCTAAGAATCAATTCTTCACTAACGGAAATAAAAGGACGGCATTATTAGCTAGTCTTACTTTCCTTCAGCGTAACTATTATTATTTTGATGTAACTAGTAAATATGCACTATACGATATATCTTTAAAAATATCAATTAATAAAATGACTCAAATTGATTTAAAAAACTATATAACTAAACATTCTTTTCTTGATTTTAAACTAATGAAGAAGTATGCTAAAAGGTAGATTTTAATATGAATAGTTTAATTATTAAGGAGGCTCCATTAAAATGAAGAATGTAATGTCTAAATCTCAAGAGGAAGAATTGAAACAAATTCATGAAAATTTAAATGATCCTCACACAAGACAAAAGTTTTATAACGAAGCCGATAAACGAGTAACAAAAAATCCAAAAGTCATTGATGCTTTAAAAATGCTTTCTAAAATATAACTAACCACACAAAAAGACCTTGAACTCCACAGTTCAAGGCCTTTATTTTTACTTTTTTGCAAAGAAATCGTTCGCAATATCCTGATAAGCATTAATCGTATCAAGATAACTCGATAGTGTCGTATACTCGTTAATCTGGTGTGACGTGTTGTTCTTGTCAGGTCCTAACAAGATGACTGCCATCTTCTCGTTTTCCTGAACGTAAACACTCGCATCAGTTGCACCGTTATTGACAATCAACTCGGGCTTGCGATTCTGATAATCCTTTTTGGTAACCTCATAAGCATCTTGGACGAACTGATTGTCCTTATCGGTTTCAATTGGATAAAAGTTGTGAACCAACTTAAATTCGAGGTGATATGGCGTCTCGTCGTTCACTTTATCAACGACTGTTTGAATCAATTCAATCACGTTGTCGTTATTAAATGCAGGGGTCGGACGGACGTTTCCAAGCAAACTAGCCGAACCAGGAATGATGTTAACCTGTTCCCCACCGTTAATGACGGTGATACTGTGCTGGACTTTGCCAAGCACTGGATCAACTGGTAAATCGTTGAAGAAATCCGGCTCATCCTGAATGTATTTAACCAAACCAGTAATGGCGTTCAATCCCAAGTCAGGAGTCGAACTGTGAGCTGGTTTTCCGGTACTCGTGATCTGATAGTTCAAACTTCCAGAGTGGGCATAGGTGACATCCCCATCGGAGGGTTCACCGACAATCATAGCGTCCACATCGTCAATATACTTTGGTTCAATCTTATAAGCACCAGGAGCACCGAATTCTTCTCCTGAAGTCGCAATCAAACGAATCTTCCCATCAGGAACTTCGCCCTTATCAGCTAACTCACAGAGCGCAATCACCTCGGCCGCTAGCCCACTCTTCATGTCAGCGGCACCACGACCGTAGATCTTGTCACCCACGATTTCACCCTTAAACGGATCGTGTTTCCAATTTTCCGGATGAGCAACCGCCACCGTGTCTTGGTGTCCCTCTAAAGCCAGCACCTTGCCGGATTCACCAGTTCCAAGTTCAGCAATCAGGTTGGCACGACCGTCGCCAAACGGAAAAATCTTACTGTCAATACCGTGCTTTTTCAGCAGCTTCGACAAGTACTCTGAGATCTCAATTTCATTACCGTTCACGGACTTAATCTGAATTAAATCCTGTAGAATTTTGATTT
Organism: Fructilactobacillus sp. X3R5C2; assembly: GCF_059901175.1. NCBI lineage: Bacteria > Bacillati > Bacillota > Bacilli > Lactobacillales > Lactobacillaceae > Fructilactobacillus > Fructilactobacillus sp. X3R5C2. The sequence goes on along the minus strand of NZ_JBWXVC010000001.1, from coordinate 86,632 downwards.
TCTCTGCTTTTTCCATTCTTAAACACCCTTCTTTAAATTCTTATTTATTAACCTTGATCAGCGTGGTTAGCGAACTTGGCCCAGACGTCACCAACAACTTGAATAATCAGAACCATGATGACAACTAGGATCGTTGCGACCAAGGTCGTGTCGTTTGCGAAACGGTTGTACCCGTATGAGATGGCCATGTTACCAAGACCACCAGCACCAATGGCACCGGCCATTGCGGTTAAACCAACTAAACTAATTAATGTAACCGTTGATACTCGAATCAACTCTGAACGCGCTTCACTAAGGTACACGCCGAAGATTAAGTCCCAGTTCGTGGCCCCTAGTGATTCCGCCGATTCAATGATGCCATGATCGACACTCTCAAGGGCGACTTGGACCTGCCGCGCATAAAACGGAAAGACCCCGACTGATAGAGGTACTAAAGCGGCCGTCGTTCCGATTTGGGTTCCAACGATCTTTTGCGTCACTGGGGCAATGAAGGCCAGCAAGATGATAAATGGAACGGCTCGGAATAGCGAAACAACTTTGTCGATAATCCAGAACAGTGGATGACACGGCATAATCCCGTTATCCGCAAAAATCACTAAACAAACTCCAAAGATGATTCCTGCAATCCCACCAAAGATTGCGGACCAAAACGTCATGTAAATTGTCTGATTAACGGCTGTAATCCAGCCTTCTTCCCCATTTAATCCCTGTGAAACCACGTTGGGAAAATGAGTTGCAAACCAAGCTCCCATTATTCTGCCTCCTTCAATTCAGTGACCTTGATGTCTTGACCATTAAGGTACTTAACCGCTGCTTCTTGATCCTCTTGACTTCCAAGTAAATCAACAATCAACGTTCCAACGACCTGCTCACCCAATTTTTCAATATTACTGTAGATGATACTTGCCGAAATATGGAACTTCTCGTATAAGCTCACGATGATTGGATCACTAATGTCATCGGAGAGATACGTCAACTGAACTAGATTTCGCTTATTAACGTCAATGTTCATCGACTTCAAGATTTCAAGTGCGTTGAAACTGTTTCCAACAATCTTTCTGGTAGTTGGATTCTTCGAATCAACGAAAATATCAAGTAGATTACCAACATCAACCACTTTTCCTTGACTCATGATGGCAACTTCCTGACAAATCCGTTTGATGGCTTCCATTTCATGGGTAATCAAGATAATCGTTAAGCCGTATTTCTCGTTCAATTCTTTTAGTAAATCCAAGATTTGATCGGTGTTCTTGGGGTCAAGTGCAGATGTGGCTTCGTCAGAGATCAAAATCTTAGGGTCGTTAGCGAGCGCTCTAGCAATCGCTACTCGTTGCTGTTGACCACCAGAGAGTTGGGATGGATAGGCTTTTAAGTAATCACCCAAACCAACAATGTCGAGCATCTTCTTGGCTTTCGCTTCACGTTCCTTTTCCTTTAGACCACTGTGTTTTAATCCGAACTCAACGTTGCGTTGGACGTTTTGTTCCTCAAGTAAGTTGAAGTGTTGAAAAATCATCCCAATTTGACGCCGTTCATCACGCAACTTTTTCGTATTAATTGAAGAAACTTGGTCGCCTTCTTTTTTATAGAAGGTTTTCCCAAACACATCGACTTCCCCGTCGGTTGGTTTCTGTAGCAGGTTGATGGTTCGAACTAACGTCGATTTACCGGCACCGGAGTAGCCAGCAATTCCAAAAATTTCACCCTTAGGAATTTCCAACGATACGTCTGAAACGGCGTGAATCACATTCTTTTTTTGTTTGAACGTAACTGAGACGTCCTTGAATTGCACAATATTATTACTCATTAGTTCCTCCTAAAATTTACGATTCCAAGCAGGAATTTCGGTGTTTCCATAATACTTCTTGACCAGTTGCTCGGTTTTCTTGGTCTGGAATGATTTTACAACGTCTTTGTAGTTCTTGTTATTCTTCTGGTCCTTGTTAGCAGCAATCAAATTGATCCACTGTTTCGAATCATTGTTGAGTGGTTCGGTAAAGATCGTTTCCTTATCACCTAAGTGAGCGGGAACGGCGTAAGTGTTATTAATAACGGCACCATCGACACTGTTTAGTACTCGTGGGGTTTGTGATGCGTCCACTTCCTTGAAATTCAAGTGCTTGGGATTACTCTGAATGGCGTTTAATCCTAAAAAGCCCTTCTGGTTTTTCAAAGTGATAAGTCCCGCGTTCTTAAGGAGGTAAAGCGAACGACTCTCATTAGAAGTATCGTTTGGAACGGCAATCGTCCCACCATCCGGAATGTCCTTAACGTTCTTGTACTTCTTTGAATAAAGTCTGATAGGAGCGATGTAGGTGTTACCAACGGAAACAATGTCAGAATGATTTTGCTTATTCCAGTTGTCTAAGAAGGCATAATGTTGAAATGAGTTCAAATCAATCTCGTGTTGAGTCAAAGCCTTGTTCGGTTGTGTGTAATCAGTGAAGTGAGTGAACTTAACGTTAACCCCATACTTCTTCTTGGCAGTCTCAGCGACTGACTTCCAAATCTCATCGTCTGATTTAGAGCCGCTCATTAGACCAACGTTAACGGTTTTTTTACTCTCAGCCGAGTGTCTAGCAAAACTAAACCACCCTAACCCAACGATCACAACCACAATGATAATTCCAATAATCCACTTAGTACTTCTCCTCATGATGTCCACTTCCTAATTTTTATTTGATTGCTTAATTCATTAAATTAAATAAAAAAAGCATCCGCCCTTTAATTAAAAAGGACGAATGCTTTCGTGTTACCACCTTAGTTTACAGTTACCCTTTCAAGTAACTGCCTCAAAGACTGCTCTAGTCGACGTCTGAACTAGAAAAGCCTTGCGATGATATCGGTAGCAACCCCGTCACTGGTTTGAAAATCTCGCCAGCAAATGATTAAAAGTCCATATTCCCCGAATGCATCTCATCCCTTCACACCAACCAGAGACTCTCTTAGAAAATTCAACGGGTACTCAGCTTTTCCATCTCGTTTATTTAATTTGTTGTAAGTATACTAATCCGTCGACCAATATCTGTCAACAAAAATTTTAATTATTTTTTAAAACTAGCTAGTGAACCCATTGGGTCCCAAGGTTCAAGCATCTTAGGGGCCTGTTTTTGTTCCTCAAGTTGCTTGTCAGACATGTACTTCTTGTTGATAACGGTCTGGTAAACAAATTCGTTGAACCAGTCGTCACTCATGACAAAGTAACCTTTTTCACCGACCTTTTCACCCCAGCTGTTTTCAACCTTCCACTTGGTTGGTTGATCATCGACTAGGTCAACGCCGGTAATCACCATGGCGTGGGTCATCATGCTTTCCTTGTAGTCAAGTCTTGCACCCTTACTCATCTTAAGGTCGGTACTAAATAAAGCATCCTTGTGGTACAAGTGCGTATCCATGATGCCCTTTTTACGGTCAGAATCTTGGACAACGTCACAGCCGAACCAAACCGCTTCACCGTTCTTTAATTGCTTAATAGCTAAGTCTTTCAATTCATCAATCTTCAGGTTTAAATGCTTAACCTGTCTGCCACCAACGACGTTCCCTAACATTTCAATCGTGTAGGTCTGGTCAAAGGGCTTGTCACCAGTTGGTGAGTTAATCAATGAAACGTAGTCTTCCAGGTTGATGTTGACGTACTTATCAAAGAATTCTTTCGGAGTCAGGTCCTTATCAATGTGGTACTTATTGTCAGTATCACGGTATTCAAAATCAAAGCGCTTCGTTGGGCGACCCAGCGAGTATGCCAAAATGCGGTAAACATCGTTTAACATCTCACTCTTAGTTGATTCAAGCTTTTCTTCGGTCGCACCGTCCTTCACCATTTTACGCAATTCTTCCGCATCCCGACGTAATTTCAGGTTTAAAGTCTGATTCAATTCATCAGAGCGATTACTATTGTAAGTTTCAACCATGGTTGAACTTGGAACAACTCCGTACTTTTCAATGATGGCGCACAACATGTCCCACTGGCCCCCGTCTTGTTGTGGGGTTTCCATTAAGAAGTCGATCTTGCGTGAACCTAATGGTTGATCAGCGGTTTTAATCACGTTTTCTAAGAAATAGTTTGATTTTTCAAACTTATCCCAGAAGTTAACGTAGTTTTGTGATAATTCAAATTTTGGTGAAACCTTGTAGTTTTCGGCAATCTTAAAACGCATGGTGTTAAGTGCTGAAAACATCCAGCACCTTCCACTTTGCTTCTGATCAGCAACGTGTTGTTCGGGAACTTCGACCGAGAAAACTCGTTTCATTTTTTCATCAGCCTTGTAATCAGCAGCACTGTTGTTAATTCCATTATGAGAAACGGCCCGTTCTAAGACCAGACTGTCGTCTTTGTCTTCATAACTTTTTTCATACCATTCCAGGTCTTGCGGATTAATTGCTTTCTTATCCAAAATGATCACTCCTTAATATTTTTCTTGTCAGTATTGTATCACTTGTCCTCTCGTTTGAGACACTTTTAACTTGACCAATCCTAATCAAATCTCAATTTCAATCGTTAATCAAAAATTTGCATAACTAAACCCCTTCACAAAGGGATTTTCATCCGCTAAAAGTTACATAATCAAAGATGTGTATCATTTTCATTATTTAGCTCCCCTTACTCATGTCACAAGTTTTGTAACGTCAAGTAAAAACGTTGATATAACGTCACTTGCTTTAAAAATTTATTAAGATTCTTAAGAAAAATATAAAAAACGTATTTACTTTTGTGAAACACGCGCGTATATTCGACAAAAAGCAAAACAGCAAACATGGAGGTGTTTCATTTGAACCATAAGAAGATATTTTCAGTAGCATTCATTGGTGCCGCTTTAGCGCTAATGCTTACTGGTTGTTCTTCTGGAAGTAGTAAATCGGGGAGTAAGGACATGGCCGTCAACTCCAGCGATATTATTTCTACGATGGACTCAAGTATGGTAACGGATAGTATTGGAGCGCAAAACCTAAACAACACGATGGAAGGTCTTTACCGCTACAATAACCGCAAGATTGAACCTGGCATTGCGACCAAAGTCGTTACCCCAACCAAAGGTGGAACTCAGTATAATTTCGATCTGAGAAACGCCAAATGGTCAAATGGAGACCCCGTGACCGCGTATGACTTTGTCTACGCATGGAGAAGAATCGTTGATCCAAAGACGGCTTCTCAATACTCCTACATTTTTGAGGGAGTTAAAAACGCTGACAAGATTACCAACGGGAAGGCTTCACCAAAGACCCTAGGAGTTAAGGCCATTGGTCCCCATAAGTTACAAGTTAACCTGTCGCAACCAATTCCCTACTTCAACGCCCTATTAACCGGAGCATCATACTTGCCACTTAATCAGAAGGTCGTTGAAAAAGCGGGAAGTCAGTATGGATTAAACAGTAAGGACATGGTATTCGATGGACCATTCAAGTTAGATAAATGGCAAGTTGGAAACACCGCCTGGACTGAGAGCAAGAATAACTCGTACTGGAACCAAAAGAACATTAGATTGAACGCCGTTAAATACTACGTTGTTAAAGATCCCAATACCGGACTTAACTTGTACTCTAGTCACGTAATTGACCAGTACAACGGCCTAACCGGTGATTCAGCTAACCAACTGAAAAACGAAAAAGACTTCTCAACGAAACCAACTTCAAGTACTTTCTACATTGAGATGAACGAGAAGAAGGATCCGTTCTTCAAGAACACCAAGATTAGACAGGCCATTGGGCATTCAATCAATCGGCAACTCCTCTCTAACCAAGTGTTAGGTAAGACTGCTACACCGGATTCAAGTGTCGTTCCAGCTAAGATGAGTTGGAACAAACAAACGGGAGTCGACTTTAAAGACGAAAGTCAAAGTAAACAGGATGCAAATTATAACGACTACAATCCTAAGTTAGCTAAAAAGCTTTGGACTGAGGGTCTAAAGGAGACCGGAAAGAAAAATCTCAACTTAACCTTATTAGGTGACGATACCGATTCTTCCTTAAAACAATCCGAATTCTTGCAGGCTGAACTCCAGAAATTGCCTGGACTAAAAGTGACCCTTTCAAACGTGCCATTTAAGAACCGACTTCAACGTTCTTCTAGTGGGGACTTCGACATGGTTGTCTCAGCTTGGAACGCCGACTTCCCAGATCCAGTAACCTTCTTGAACCTCTTTGAAACTGGTGGTGCTATGAATGACGGTCACTGGTCCAACAAAGAGTTTGACCAACAGATCAAACAAGCATCTGATAAAAACGCCGGCAACTATCAAGCCCGTTGGCAGAACCTCCTGAACGCTCAGACCATCTTGACTAAGCAAGAGGGAGTCGTTCCACTTTACCAGCAAAACACCGCTGCTCTTACCAGAAGCGACGTTCACAATTACAACCTGTCACCAAACGGGAATTTCAATCTCGCGGCTACCTACAAGAAATAAAGAGAGGTAAATTAAAATGACTAAATACATCATCCGTCGAATTTTCTACCTAGTCCTCACTTTATTCATTGTTGCTTCGGTTACCTTCTTCCTGATGAAATTTTTACCCGGTACGCCTTACTCAAACCAGGCAAAACTCCAGCCAAGTCAAATCGCAATAATGAACCAAAAGTACGGATTAAACAAATCACTTTGGGATCAGTACTTAATCTACATGGGAAATTTACTCCACGGAAATCTAGGTACTTCATTTCAATTTAACAACCAACCAGTTACTCAATTGATTGCCCATGACATTGGTCCTTCAATGCAGATTGGTACCCAAGCCATGGTCGTTGGTTCTGTTCTTGGCATCATCCTTGGTGCCGTTGCCGCCATCAAGAAAAATACCTGGGTTGATTCAAGTGCCACCTTCATCTCAATCCTTGGAATCTCAATCCCAAGTTTCGTTTTAGCCGTTCTGCTTCAGTACTACTTTGGCTACAAACTACAATGGTTCCCAGTTGCCCTCTGGCAGAACTTCAGTTCTAGTATCCTACCGACGTTAGCGCTTGCGGCCTTTCCACTCGCAAACGTCGCCCGGTTCATGAGAACTGAAATGGTTGATGTCTTAGACAGTGACTACATTGAACTGGCAAAAGCCAAGGGTGATTCGGAAAGAAAGACGATTACGCATCATGCGCTAAGAAACTCACTGATTCCGGTCATCACCATCGTTGGTCCCATGGCCGTTTCAATCATGACGGGTTCACTAGTTGTTGAAAACATCTTCTCAATTCCTGGAATTGGTAATCAATTCGTTCAGTCCATTCTGACGAACGATTACCCCACCATCATGGGACTCACAATCTTCTACTCATTCTTATTAGTTGTCATTATCTTAGTTGTCGATATTCTTTACGGAATCATCGATCCACGAATCAGACTAGGAAACGGAGGTAAAGAATAATGGCCGAAAACTTACCACCACTTGAAGATCAGTTCCAGTTCGCAAGTGACGACCTTTCAAACTTGGACACTGAATCGGAATCAATTAACACCCCATCTTTAACGTACTTTCAAGACGTTAAACGAAGACTAGTTCGAAATAAAGTTGCCATGACTTCTTTGATTCTCTTAGTCATTATCGCCCTAGTCGCAATCTTCGCCCCGATTCTTTCACCACACGATCCAAACGCTCAAAACGTCCTGTATGCGAACTTACCACCAAAGTGGGGTTCACTTAACATCCCCGGTCTAAATGGGATTCACGAAGCCGGTGGCCACATGGTCAACGCATATCAAGCAGAACACGTTCCAAAGGGAACCTACTACATCATGGGGACCGACTACCTTGGTCGTGACCTCTTCTCAAGAATTCTCTACGGGACCCGGTTATCACTGTTTATCGCGGTCGTTGCGACAGCCGTCGACCTCTTAGTCGGTGTTCCTTACGGTTTAATCTCGGGTTGGGTCGGTGGTGCCGTTGACACCTTCATGCAGAGAATCGTTGAAATCCTTTCATCAATTCCTAACCTAATCGTCGTTGTTTTATTACTACTAATCCTTAAACCCGGAATCACTTCAATCATCATCGCCATTGCCTTTACCGGATGGATCACCATGTCACGTTTAGTTCGTGCTCAGACCTTTAAACTAAAGGAATCCGAATACGTCCTAGCCGCCAGAACCCTTGGTGAATCACCATTCAAGATTGCGATGAAACACCTGATTCCAAACCTCAGTTCTACTATCATTATTCAAACCATGTTTACCATTCCATCGGCCATCTTCTTTGAAGCCTTCCTAAGTTTCATTGGAATCGGGATCCCAGCACCAAACGCATCCCTTGGTACACTTCTAAACGATGGTCAGAAGGCCTTTCATTTCTTACCATATCAAATGTGGGTTCCAGCAATCGTACTGTCTGTCATTATGATTACGACCAACCTGCTTGGAGATGGATTAAGAGATGCGTTCGATCCAAAATCTAAGTAAAGGAGACAGATAAGATGGCTCAAAAAGTTTTAGACGTTAAAAACCTGTCAATTGATTTTGCTACGCTAAACGGAACCGTGAAAGCCATTCGTGACGTTAGCTTTCACCTTGACAAGGGAGAAACGTTAGCGCTCGTTGGTGAATCTGGCTCAGGTAAGTCAATCACCGTGAGAACGATCATGCGTCTCCTAGCTGATAACGAAACCATCACCAACGGTACAATTGATTTTGAAGGCAAAGATATTTTAAAAGAATCCAAAAAACAAATGGATAAGATTCGGGGCGGCAAGATTGCCATGATTTCTCAGGATCCAATGACCTCACTGGACCCCACCATGAACATCGGTAATCAGGTGGCCGAACCACTCCGAGTTCACGAGGGAATGTCTAAGGGTAAAGCCCTTGAACAGGCCGCTGAAGTCTTAGAAGAAGTTGGAATTCCCAACGCTAGAGAACGAATGCGCGACTATCCCCACCAGTTCTCCGGTGGTCAACGACAAAGAATCGTGATTGCGATGGCAATTATCGATAAACCCGATATTCTGATTGCCGACGAACCGACTACCGCCCTGGACGTTACGGTTCAAGCTCAAATCATTAAGCTACTAAGAGAGTTAAAGGACAGAATTGGAACGTCGATTATCTTCATCACCCATGACCTAGGAGTGGTTGCCAACATCGCCGATCGAGTAGCCGTCATGTACGCCGGTAAGATTGTCGAGTATGGAACCGTTGACGACATTTTCTACAATCCACAACATCCCTACACGTGGGGACTACTTGATTCCATGCCAACTTTATCCATGAAGAGTGATCGATTAAACACGATTCCGGGTACCCCGCCAAACTTGATTAACCCACCAAAGGGTGACGCTTTCTATGCCCGTAACAAGTACGCTTTAAAGATTGACCATGAACAACAACCACCCTTCTTCAAGGTCAGTGACAGCCACTACGCCGCCACCTGGTTGTTAGACAAGCGAGCTCCAAAGGTTACCCCACCGGAATCAATTCAAAAGCGTCAGGCTGAATTTAAGAAACGAGGTGAAAACGACCATGACTAAAAGGGACCCAATTGTTTCAGTTAAACATTTAAAACAATACTTTAACGTCGGAAAGCCCGACGAAGTTAAGGCCGTTGACGACATCTCATTCAACATTTATCCTGGTGAAACGCTGGGACTGGTTGGTGAATCTGGTTCTGGTAAAAGTACGACTGGAAGAGACATCATTCGTTTATACGACCCAACTGATGGTGAAATTGACTTTGAGGGGCAAAACATCTCGAAGCTAAAACGCAAACAGATGAAAAACCTCCGAAGTCAGATGCAGATGATCTTTCAGGATCCGTATGCCTCACTGAACCCCCGAATGAAAGTGGAGGATATCATCGCCGAAGGCCTTGATATCAATCACCTGGTTAAAGATTCTGATGAACGAGATAACCGAGTTCGAGAGCTCCTTCACCTCGTTAACCTAAACGAAGAACATGCCAGTCGTTACCCCTACGAGTTCTCTGGTGGTCAACGACAACGAATTGGAATCGCTAGAGCCCTAGCGGTTAAGCCGAAGTTCATCATCGCTGATGAACCAATTTCCGCCCTGGACGTTTCCGTTCAGGCTCAGGTCGTAAACCTAATGCAGGACATTCAAGAAAAAGAGGGTCTAACGTACCTATTCATCGCTCATGACCTTTCAATGGTGAAGTACATTAGTGACCGAATCGCCGTCATGTACGCTGGTAAAATCGTGGAAATGGCTGATACCGATGAGTTATACAACCATCCACTTCACAAGTACACCCAAAGCTTGTTGTCAGCAGTGCCAGTTCCTGACCCACACTCAGAGAAACAGCACAAGATTATCAAGTTCGACCACAGTCAACCATTTAAAGAAGACCAATACCTTCAAGAAGTCCGTCCTGGTCACTGGCTGTACTGCAGTGATGAGGAAGCTAAACAATACAAATAACCGTTTCAAAAACGTTCGATTGAAAATAAATTCAGTCGAACGTTTTTTATTTCTCTTAATTCAGCCTTCAATTGCGGGAGTAGCAAGGGAATGGTATTATTAATGTGAATAATGAATTCAATCACAAGATGGAGGCTTATCTCAATGAATAACACTAACGAAAAATTCTGCGTTAAATGCGGCAAGAAGATTCCCAAAGAAACGAAGTTTTGTCAATATTGTGGTGCCAAACAACCAGAAATCAATTCTACCCCGCATAATGAGTCACAACCAAGTCCAGCAAGTATGCAACCTCAGACTACTAGCAATCAAGGCAATCCTGAAACCATCAGTACCCTTCTACTGGTGTTCGGTTGGATTTCCGCCGTTTTGTCGACCCTTTTTGTCCCCATCGTGTTTGGAATTATTGGAATTGTGCTTGGCGCAATCGAACTCAAATACCACCAAAATGCTGGAATTATTTTGATAATTGCGTCAGTCGTTTTGATGATCATTGGAATTATTTTCGGGATGGTCATGGGTTCACAAGTATTTTGAAAGTAAGATGAAATCTAATGAATAATACAAAGTTTTGTGTCAACTGTGGTAAAAAGATCAAAAAAGACGCGAGCTTTTGTCAATATTGTGGGGCTGAGCAGCCACAGACAACCAAGCAACAACCCAAAACCAGTCCGACTGAGAATCATCCCCAAAACAATAAAAGTAACTTGAAGAAACTTCTAGGTGGGATTGGAACCATTGTCCTTGCCGTTATTTTCGGTTTGAACTTCTACTTTAGGGCGCGCCATGTCTTCCCTAATCAGGACACCAATGCCAGTAGCGTGATTAAGTCAATTAATCACACAGCCCGTCCCGACAACGATGCACCTAATGGATTTTCATTAAGTGATGAACTTAATGAAGCACATGCCACGTTAATGTTATAATACGAAAGACAAATCATATAAATTTTACATAAAGCATCCAAACGATAAAAAGAATACAAATTATGGCAGCTTTTATCTGATCAAAGCCAAACTACCACACCAAAATCAGTCATTTTACATGTATAAAGTTCTAAACAATGACGATTCTAACGAAGATCCTAAAAAACTCCCCTTACAATTAGCTAGTAGTCTCACTGATACTTTCCACCTAACTAAAACCGCTATTAATATCAATTGGGGAAATAATATGAAATCGGGAAAACACTTTGTTATGGGTCCACAACAATAATAGTTAGTAAAAAAACACTGCCCATTAAGCAGTGTTTTTTTACTAACTATTTTAATTTCTTCAAGTAGCTAACATCTGGTCCGCCAAAGCGATTGCCTTCGTCCACAGAGCTAAACAGCATGAAAATGAAAACGATGATACTTCCAACAAATGGAATCAGTTGTAACCACCAGAAACCAGCTGAATAATTGATGTCATGAAATCTACGACACGTAGAAGTGATTTGTGCAATACCCGCGGCAACACCAAAAACAAGAAATGCAATTCCAATCAATATTGTAATCGCGTATGCCACCGAAGAATCTATACTACCGAACACAGACATCAAGAAATAAAAAGCAACTGTAATTAAACATACATCTAAGTATGACCACCAATACGACGCTCTGCTCATCCTTCCAGAAATATGAAACATGTTCCCAAATAAATCCTTAAACGATGTAATCATGTTAGGTGATGAATATTTCGAGCGAATATCCGCTCCATTATCAGATTCTGCCCGATAAGTCTGCTGCTCATTATTAGTTTCTTGATAACCATAATTAGCCTGTTGATTATCAGTGCTTTGATTACTTTGGGCATCAGCCATCTCGGGTTGAGCTTGACCGCAATAAGGACAGAATTTAACATCCGCCTTTAACAACTTGCCACAATTGGGACAGTGCTTGGTGTCATCCATCGTAAAACCTCCATAGTATGTATTTAAATCGATGCTAATGTAACATCTACTTTTATTTTACACTATTTGCCATGTCAAAATAGGCGAAAGTGAACATTTTTGAACTATCTCCGTCAATTTGAGTCTGAATTGCCAAGTTAAAGGCACCATCACAATTATTTTCTTTCACAATATCTCTAATTTTATTAAAAGCTTTCTGTTGAAATTCACGCAAAATCTGATCATCATCTGGAATATAGTGGTCACTTAACGCCACTGACCCGTTTTGCTTGAATTCATATCCATCAGGAATTGCACCAGCTGAAACAGGAATCACAATTTCAAGTTGACCATCGTCTTGTTTTTCATTTGGACCAATCTCAACCGTAGTTGTCTCCTCTTCCTGATTCATTTCTTCCAATTCATCAATAGTAGGTTGTTTGTACCCACATTTCGTACAGAACTTCACGTCAACTGGAATTTCAGCTCCACAGTTAGGACAAAACCTTGTTTTTAATGTCATTTTTCTTTCCCCTTTTCGTATGTATTAAAAGAACCCCAGCTAAAGCTAGAGTTCCGATCTATTTAGTTAAATACCATTCCACCATCAATTAACAATGACTGACCAGTCATGTAGTTAGAGTCAGGACCAGCTAAGAATGAAACACAGCCAGCCACGTCTTCAGGTTTTGAAAGTCGTTTCAAGGCAATGTTCTTTGCAAACTGTTCCATTCCCCATTCAAATGGTTTTCCGGCTTCATCAGCCACATTTTGGGCAATATCATTCATCATGGGAGTGACCACGATGCCAGGGCAGTATGCATTAACGGTAATCCCGTCATCGGCAAGTTCCTTGGCGGTTGTTTCAGTAATTCCTCTGATAGCGAACTTAGTTGAACCATAAACGGTCAAGTTCTCATTACCGGTCATCCCAGCTTGAGATGAAGCATTAATAATCTTACCGCCATGACCAAGTTCTTTGAATTTCTTAGCGGCAGCCTGAATTCCCCAAATAGTACCACCCACGTTAATTTTTTCGGCTTGTTCCAAGACCTCTGGAGTAACGGTCTGGATTGGTGTGGTTGGCGCAATTCCAGCGTTGTTCACAATCACGTTGAAGTCACCAAAATGTTTAGCGGCCTTTTCAACGGCTGCAAAAACTTCGTCACGATTAGCAACATCGGCTTTAATGGCAATGGCGTCCCCATTGTCACTTTGAATCTCCTTAGCAACCTCTTCCACCTTATCCAAATGACGACCAACCAGTGCCACGGAAAAGCCATCTTTACTCAATCGTTTGGCAATGGCCTCTCCGATTCCTTGTCCAGCACCTGTCACTAGAGCCACTTTCTTATCCATCGTTCAATTTCCTCACTTACTATAATAATCAATCTTTATGTTAATTTTATCACAGCTAAATGCTTCTAAGATATAAAAAACGGAAAACTATTTTTAGTTTTCCATTTCTTTCTTATTTAAATGCCAGTTCAAAAATAAATCATGATTAACCAGTATATAATCTATATATTTTGTATTTTAATTTAATTGATTGGTAACAATTTGTTGGTAATTAAGCCAAAGTGCTGTATATGGAGAATTACTATTAAGCTGCCATGGTTTGGGTTTACCACAGAAATGAATTATAACCGTATTTTTCATAACCCAATCAAGGTCTTCTTTTCCCCCACTACGAGTTAAATAATTTAAAGATTGACGCGCATCAAAATTCCAGATATCTTCAGAGATTTCCTTGGTATCACTGCCATATAAATAATTTAGAATATCTTGATCTGGTAAAATTAGATAATCATTGTACTTTTTAATAGTATCAATAATGTCTTGAAGCCTAATTTTTTTACGCATTTGATCCAAATTCATCACCATAACTCCTGAATTATAATAACCCCCATCGGTATCAAGACGTAGATTATTAATAGATCTCATCATGTCAGTAAGCCCTTTATGAACTGCAGCCGCAAACATTTTTCCATCTAAGGGGAGATTCCAAAGAGGTTGAATGTCGTTAATAACTAAAAGATCAGGATCCAAATAAATTACTTTTTTTAAATCTTTTGGTAGAACATTACCACATAACAATCTAAAATACATTTCTTTTGGATAATGATAAACACTTAAAAAAGAATCTGGAATTTTTAAATTTTGACCCGTTTGGATTGATTGAAGTTCCATATGCAGTTCACCAGCATAATTAATAAGTTGTTGATTATTTTCTGGTGTAAAATCAGCTTGTAAAACCCAAATTCTAAAATTAACATCTGGATTGTTAAGTCTAAGTGAATATAACATAATTTTTAATGGACTAATGTACCCTTGATTGATAGTTACAAGAATTTCAATTGGTTGTTTTGTAGTCATATTTTACTCCCATAATTTATTTGATATTATTTCACCACATTTGAATATATTTCTCAACAATTATGTATAAATAATGGGAAGCCATTTCACGGCTTCCCATTTATCAATTATTCTTCATTTTGCAATCGAGAATGGTGAATCCCGTAAACAAAGTAGATCACGATTCCCAATGCTAACCAACCAATTACCGCAATCTTGGTCACGTTCGGTAACATGATAATGAAGTAGATACTCATCAGTCCGGCTAGGATTGGCAAGTACGGGTAAAGGGGCATCTTGTAACCAGTATTCTTGATGTCCTTTCTTCGTCTCAATGGAATGATCCCAAATGAGATAAAGGCAAACGCAACCAAGGTTCCAGCGTTAATCAATGAAACTAGTTGAGTCAATGGAACAACTCCAGCAAAGATGGCCTGAATGATAACAGCCAACCAAACCGCGTAGGTTGGAATTCCAGTCTTGTGGTTAATCTTCCCCATTTTCTTAGAAATTAGTCCGTCACGTCCAAGTGAGTAAACCAGTCGGGAACTCCCGATGACCATGGTGACCATGGCGGTGAAAATCCCAAACAGTGCTCCAATCGTGATGGCCTTGTTCATGAAGTTCAGGTGCACCATGGAGAATGCCAAAGCGGCTGGATCGTCAACGTTTAGTAGTGAGTAATGAACCATTCCAGTCAGGACCAAAGAGAACCCGACGTACAGGACGGCCGCAATCAGAACGGTTCCAAGAATTCCCTTGGCCATATTCTTATTAGGATTAATGGTTTCAGCGGAGTTCGATGCCAACGCGTCAAAGCCCATGAAGGCAAAAAAGACGGTCGCAGCGGCGGTCGAAATTCCACCCAAACCAAACGGTGGGGTGTGAAATTGCTTGGGGTAAAACGGAACGTAGTTACTTGACTTGATGTAAAAAACACCCACAACGATAAACAAAACAATGATGCCAATCTTGACCAGCACGGCAACGTTCTCAATCTTCTTGGAAAAATTAGTTCCCATTAAAGCGAGTAATCCAACTAACAGGGTAATGACAACGGCACTGATGTTGACGATGCCACCTTCCATTGGCCCACTTTGAAGAAACTTCGGAATGTTAATCCCAATGGCGGCTAAAATATTGTTATTAAAGTACGAAGCAAATCCGGTGGCCTCAGCGGAAACCGCCAAGAAGTACTCTAGGATTAGTCCCCAACCAAGAATCCACCCGATAATCTCGCCGTAAACGACGCTTCCAAAGGAGTATGCTGAACCAGCAACGGGCATCGCCGACGAAAACTCGGCATACGCCATACCCACGACCCCAGCTAAGATGGCAGCAAGCAAGAATGCCAGTGCAACCGCTGGTCCTGCGTGTAAAGCCGCTTCGTGTCCTGGAAGAATAAAGATCCCAGTTCCGACAACGGCTCCGACGCCAAGACCGATTAGATCTTTAGCGGTCAGCGTTCGCTTTAAGCCAGCATCGGCTTTGACGAAACTAGCAACCGATTCTTTCTTGAACATATTATGCATATGCATCACTCCTTTTCATTTGTATTGCATTGAATTGTACCGTGAAAAAAAGATGATGACAATTACTTTTTAAAGATTTTCTTAAATAAAAAAGAACTGAGACCATTGCATCCCAGTTCTTAATTAATTCTTTTACTTTTTAACCGCCCACTGTGGTTGTTCACCCTTTAGGACTTTTACAATTTCACTGGCAGCGTCATGCGCCATCCGGTTCATGCATTCCACCGTGTTAGAGGCAATGTGCGGTGTCAACAAGACGTTATCCAGCTTGTAGAGTGGACTGTCCATTGGTAGCGGTTCAGAATCAAACACATCCAGGGCAGCGGCCTTAATTTCGTGACTCTTTAAAGCGTCGATTAGATCATCTGTATTAATGAGTGCTCCACGAGCCAAATTAATGAGAACCGCCGAGTTGTCCATCATCTCAAATTCACGTTTACCAACGCTTTGTTTAGTAGAGGGTAGCACTGGCATGTGTAAAGTGACGATATCTGAATCAGTAAAGATGGCATCGCGATTAACCGCTTTACCGTATTCAGAGTCTTCAGCATGTGGTGAATTGTAGATGACATTCATCCCCAGTCCACTCACCTTCTTAGCGACCATCTTGCCGATTCGGCCATAACCGAGAATTCCGAGGACCTTGCCTTCTAAATCAAAACCCATATGATCTTTCTTGTAGTTCCAGTTCCCCTTACGCATCTCGTGCGAATCATTGGTAACGTTCTTTGATACGTCAAAGATTTCGGCTAACGTCGTCTCCGCAACCGTTGAGGCATTGGCGAGCGGCGTAATTGTTACATATATGCCATGTTGTAACATAAAGGGAACATCGATGTTGTCATAACCCACACCGTTTCTAGCAATGATTTTTAAGTTCGGCATCTTTTCAATGGTGTCATTTGGAAACGGGGTCGTGCCAATCAGGATGCCATAAGCATCGGCGGCCATGTCAAGCAACGTTGAAATCTTCTTGTCAGGTAATTCCACAACATCAAAGCCACTGTCTTTCAGTAGCTGTTTTCCATCTGGAGCCAAACTTGCTTGTACTGCAACTTTTTTAGCCATCATAATCTCTCCCATCTACTTACGATTCACTAACGTGTTCTTTTTTATAAAATTCATTTAATTCACTTGGAGTAGGATAGCCGTCGTTATCACCGGGCGTCTGAACCTGAAGCGCTCCAACGGCATTTCCACGCATGACCGCACTCTTTAGATTTTTGCCCTCTAATAGTGCGGTAATTACCCCGAGCGCAAACCCATCACCGGCACCAACCGTGTCGACGACGTGATCGACCTTAAAACCGGAGACCGTGTACGAATCTCCATCTTTGGTCTTCACATACGCACCATCCGAGCCCAACTTAATGAGCACCGCGTTCGTGCGTTCACCATTTTGGAGGTAAAAGTCAGCGATTTTTTCTGGGTCATCACTTCCCATGAGGACCTTGCCTTCGTTTACACCTGGCATCACAATGTCAGCGTTTTTAGCCAATTCGTTAATCGTTTTAATCATTCGATCATGATCACCCCACAGTCCGGGACGCAGGTTTGGATCAAACGTTATCTTGATTTCATTATTAATCAATCGGTCCATTAATGCACGATATGAGCCTTCCGCTTCAGCTGACAAAGCCGGGAAGATCCCCGTTAGATGAGCCATTTTGACGTCGTCAAGATTAATCTCGTCAATGACTCCCCGTTTTAAATGCGAAGCAGCCGATCCCGTGCGATAGTTGAACGTCTGGGGATCACCATGCGTTACCATCTGTTTTAATTGATGACCCGTCCAATGATCGGGATCGTCTTTAACATAGTCAATGCCAACGCCGTGGTCGATAATCACGTCTTTGGCGTATTTACCCAGCGGATCGGTTCCTACTTGAGACACATACTCAGCGGAATGTCCCAGTCGTTTAGCACCAATGGCCACGTTTAGTTCTGCCCCTCCGAGGATTTTTAGATAGTGGGTTGAATCAGCTAAAGTAGCGTCAGGATCGGTTGAGGCGAACGTCACCACTGGTTCACCAATTGTCAGAAATTCACTCATAATTTTCACCTTTCTTTAATCATCTATCCGAAGAATAAGTACACTAATATTTCGTTTAAAATGGAGACAATCCACATGATCGGAACTCCCAGTTTCAACAGTTGCTGAGGACGAACCTTCATGTAGTCAAGGCCCCAGACGTTCCATGACTGAGTGATATCAGTTGAAACCGCCATCAGGGTTGGAACGTACATTAATGGTAAGAGGAACATGTCATTAAACATTCCAGTAGCGGAAAGGACGGCGGCCGTCGCAGCTCCTGCACCCCAGACCTGAAGTGGTCCTCTAAACAATGCTAAGGGAGCAAGAACCCCGATTCCAAGTGCTAGAAGTAAATGACTGTTTGGTAGGATGGCACTGAAGATTCCCTTGAAACGACCAGCGTTTAACTGAGCCGCACCGGCAAACATAACCAGTGCCATCAAGAACATGATTAAGCCCGAAATGTCGTTAATGGACTGTTTAATCGTGGTATTAAGAAATTCTTTGAATTTTTTGTAGCCGTTCATCTTACCAGTCACAAGCATCGCTAGGATACTAGAAAGGATCAAAGCCGGAATGGCATCCCAGCCGAGCGCCATGTTCAAAATAACGGGAACAACTGGGATAGCGTACGCAATGTACGGAATCTTGTCGACGTCTCCCGGGTCAGTTGCCCCGATTTTCTTCAGGTTGGCCTCGGCATTCTTTGGATTGAACGTGTGACGTTTCATCACTAGAAACAAGATCACCGCAATTAGTTGCACCGCCATGGCCGCCCACCCAAATTCAAGGTAATGCAGATTGTATTGAGCCTTGGGGAAGAACGCCTTAATCTGATTAAATAACACGACGTTGACGTACATGGCCGAGCCAATCGACAAGGCAAACGTCGTTAGGGCCACGTCTCGTGGAATCCCCAACGACAAGAGGATTGGTAACAAAATGACACCGATGGCAATGACCGAACCCACTCCGTAGGAACTGACAAACAGCAGGGCCGTAACTAAGACAATCAGGATGGCGGCTAGTAAGGGATGCGATTTCCCAACCTTATTCGTTTTCTGTGAAATTGATGGCGCAATGCCACTGTCAACCAGCACCCGTCCAAACCATGAACCAAAGACAATGTAGATAATCGTCGAACCATACTTCAGAGCGGGTGTTGAGAAGACCGCCGTCAAAGCGGTGTGATATGGGATTAGGCCGATGACGGTCCAAAGAATCGCCATCACGAAGAAACCAATGGTTAGGTCCCCACCTTTAACAATGTAAAAGATAAAGCCAGCAAAGGTAATTAGTAACAGAATCGCAATAATGGTATTCATCAACTACATCACCTCATCTCTCAGCAACTTGACTTGACGTTCAACGTGTTCGTCGTCTTCCATCGGGAATTCAAGCGCCAAATCCGCCGTTTTCGGTAACTCGTTCAGGATGTTTTTCCAATCAAACATGCCGTCGTTTAGATCGTCCGCGGTCTGTAAGTCATCTTCATCAAACTGGTTGACATTCTTTAGATGAATATAATCGGTATACTGGTACAAAGAATCAGCCGCATAGTCCGCACTTTGATGGGTAAACGCCCAGTTTCCAAGGTCATACACGTACTTAATGGGCAGCCCATTCTTTTTCGCTTGGTTTAAAAAGTGTTTAACATTAGCCATGTTGCCACTCAATTTGGTTTGATCGTTTTCCACGTTCATTTGAATCTGATCGAGTGGTAAACCATCAAACGCGTGAGCTAAGTCACCATGGAAAGCCCGGAAGTTTCCCACGTTAAACTTGATTTTAGTAATTCCCATTTGTTGCCCCTCGTTGAAATACTGCTTCAATTTCGGATTAACCGAACCGTCCTTTAAAAACAGCTCATCGGGGACACTGTAATTCACTAGTAATCCCGTTCTCAATCTGGCATCATCAATCTCATCTAGTTCCTTTGAAAAATCCTTGATGTATTCTCGTCGAACCTCAATCCCGTCAACGTTCATTTGCTTCACGCGTGGAAATAACGCTGCCTGACTCGTACCGGCTTCGATGTCATTTACAAAGATCCATGTATTTAAAAACAATCGCATCAGTATTCACTCCTTTTTTAATTTGATACCGCTTTCATATTGATATTTATGGTAAACGTTTACATAAAAGTAGTCAATACTATTTGGTAATCTTTTTTCTAAAAATATGTAATCGTTTTCCATGACGCCATAAAAAAAGACCAGCCGCACTGGCTAGTCTTATTATTTTAAAATTGGGCTGGAATCTCAATTTTTTTCGCAATCGGTTGAAAATCACTCTCAATCCCCTCAATCAGGATCTGAGCTGCATTCACCCCAATCTGAAACGGATCCTGATTAATAACCTTGATTCCTGGATCAATATTATCTACCAGTGAAGTGTCGGAAAATCCCGTCATGTGCACCCCATCGGACTTCCGGATGACTCCATCCCGAATCAACTTAGGCAAAAACTTCAAGAGCCACCGTTCCTTTAAAGCAAAAATCAGACCCCCATTTGTTTCTTTGATGTCATTTTTCAGTTTGGAGTATGCCTGACGAAATGAAGCCTCATCGTTTCCCGGTTGAATGATCGTGACGTGGTTCCCATAGACTGCTTTAATCCCGTTCAGTCGTTGTTCTCGGGTGGAAACGTTTTTTACATTATTTGTAATCACAAAGACGTGGCTTAATCCCTGGTCTTTAAAGTATCGCGCCGCTTTCTTACTGACCTCATAGTTATTTGTAACCACACTCGGCCACGGACTGCCCTTAATCTGCCGATCTAACATGACCACCGGTACATTTGTGGGAATTGAGCTTTGAAAGGCGTCCAGGTCGTTACTTAACGGCTGAATCAAGACGCCACCAAACATTTGTTGGTTAAGTGACGATAACGTGGCAAGTTCCCGCCGTTCATCACTATCGGAGTCCATTAAGACCGCGATGAAGTTGTTCTTTTTTAAAACCGAATTAACACCCTTAAAAATCTCCGTGGAAAAGTAATCATCAACATCCGCCGCAATGACCGCCACCAATCGACTTTGCTTGGTAATGAGCTGTCTGGCGGATTCGTTTGGCACGTAGTTCAACTTCTTGATCGCTTCGGTAACCCGCTTCGCAGTAGCATCGGACATGTGGTTGGTCTTTCCGTTTAAGTAGCGTGAGATGGTGGCAGTTGACACTCCTGCTTCTGACGCAACGTCTCTAATCGTAGCTACTGAACCCATTTGGACCCCTCCCATCGTTTTTTTCATTCTACCATTTATTAAGCCATTGTTTCAGACCAATAAAAGAATTCATCAATTAATTGATGAATTCTTATTGAGTTACTTAAATTTAAGGTTCCAAGCCGCTTGTTGATTAATCCCGGACTCTTTCTTAATCAGTTTAGCGGTCTTCTCGGTCTGATAGGCTTTCACTAATTCCTTGATTTTCTTGCTATGTTCGTCGCGCTTCTTTGCGGCAATGAAGTTGACCCACTTATGCGAATCCTTGGTAAATGGTGCCGTATAAATGGCCTTCTTCGGACTCAGGTTCGAACTTTCAGCGAAGTTCCCGTTCACAACGGAAGCTCCCGCTGAATTCAGTAATCGTGGCGTTTGCGAGGCGTCAACTTCCTTAATCTTCAGGTTCTTCGGATTACTAGTAATGTCCTTGACGGTGGTGAACGCCTTTTTCGGATTTAACTTAATCAACCCCGCACTCTGAAGGACGTGTAAAGCCCGGGACTCGTTGTTAGTGTCGTTTGGCACCGCAATGGAAGTTCCACTGGAAATTTCATTAACCGACTTAAACTGATTAGAGTAAATCCTCATCGGTTCAATCACGGTATCTCCAACCGGCACGATGTCCGTGTGGTGGACGTCATTCCAATTGTCCAAAAATGGGTAGTTTTGGTAGGCATTCACGTCGATGTCTCCGTTAGTCAGAGCGTTGTTAGGCTGTGAATAATCGGTAAACGTCTGAAACTGAACGTTTAGGCCGTACTTATCCTTGGCGTCTTTAGCCACTTCGTTCCAGATGGCCTGTTCCTGTTTGGATCCGGCCATGATGCCAACGGTAATGGTGTTCGCTTCAGCTTCTGATTGGTGGAAAAAGCTGAAGTATCCGGCGATTCCAATAAACAATATAATTCCAATCCAAATTAAGTATTTAACCCATCTTCTCATCTGCGTTCCTCCCATTTATTAACCAAACAAAAAAGCATCCATCCTGTAAAAAGGACGAATGCTTCCGCGGTACCACCTTAGTTCATAGCCGTCTCACAACGGACTACCTCAACGGTTACTTGTAAAAATAACCGGGCCATGATATCGGCGGCATCCCGTCACCAGCTCACGATTTACTGATGAAAACTCCAAGTCCATCTTCAACAGCGCTAACTCATCTCATCGCACCAACCTGAGACTCTCTTTGAGTTTCTTCTGTCTACTCAACTTTTCCGTTTAGTTAATTTATTGTTTTTAATGGTCGTTACTTTACATGCTTTAAAACTCAATGTCAATCATTTTTGAGAAAAAATAGAATAACTTTTAAAGTTATTCTATAATAATGATATTAACTCACAAGGGGGAATTACCATTTCAAAGTTCTTACATAAGCATTTTACGCTATTTTCAATGATTTTATTTTTAATTCTAAGTGTGGCAATCGTTAGTCCCTATTTCTTTGGCAATCCAGTCCTACCACGCGAGGACATGCGTTTTCACCTTGCCCGGGCGTACGAGAGTTACATCCAGGTTCAACACGGTGGCTTCTTACATATGATTCCAGGGATGATGACGAAAACTTTTGTCAAGGTTGGCTATCCACTAAACGGGTTCTATCCGATCTTTGCCGTCTTACCCGAGGCCGTGATTCATCTGGTCATTAAGAATCCGTACACATCCTACTTACTTTACCTAATCCTAATCCACTTTCTGGTATTTATCTCCATGTATCTAGCAACCTGGAAAATTACCAATCGGAAACTGACTGGGCTCGCATCCGCCATCATCTACGGTTTATCGACGTATCTAACGTTCGACCTCTTTGTTCGCTTTGATGTGGCTGAAGGAATGGCGTTTGTCTTTCTGCCAGTTGTTCTCTACGGAATTTATCAAGTATGTATCAAAAACTATCGTCAGTGGTGGGTCTTAAGTGTTGGATTAACATTTTTAGTCTTAACCCACCTCTTGTCGTTTTTAATTGCTGGTACCTTTGCCGCCATGACGATCATTATTATCATGTTAAACCATGATTCATTGAAACTTAAGGTGAAGCGGGTCATAGCGCTAATCGCCGCTGCCGTCGGAACCTTTTTTCTGTCAGCTTTCTTTTTACTGCCATTAATTCAGAATTACCACTACGACCAAGAAATTTCCATCATGAAGTGTCGCCTCCAAGACATGAGCATCCCGGTCACCAATCTGTTTTTTGGTCCCACTCCGAACGGACCGTGGCAGTATGGCGCTGGCATTGGCATTGTCGGACTAATGATCATCATTTTGCTGTTCGTCTTCTGGCATCGAATCGACTTGTTCTCTAGATCAATGACGGTCCTCTCACTGCTCTTTCTGCTTTTTAGTTCCAATCTCTTTCCGTGGGACCTTTTGCAAAAGTGGGTGGGAATGATCCAATTCCCATTCCGTTTTCTGATCATCACCACCGTTCTATTAGCGTTTTTAGGCGGAGAAATTATCACCAAGATTTTTGCCAAAAACAATTCTACGGGAGCTCTCCTGATTTTAGGCGTTTTAGGACTTAGTCTCTGTTCGTCACTTGCCACCAATTTGCAGCTCAAATCGTGGGAACCTCAGGCTTCTTCACCACAGGAATTTGAAAAGGTGGGAAAATCGGCTGTTTATTGGGACTACCTCCCTCATGCTTCCGATTCACTAGAACCGCTACTCAAAGAACACTCTATTTTAAAAATGAATCCAAATCAGAAGGGCTTAAAACAAAAGAAACGGACTACCTCGTACAATCAAATTGAGTACCAGTTAGACGCTGAAAGTGCCACCAGGGTTCGTTTGCCAAATGTTTACTTCCCTGGCTACGTAGTGACCGTTAACAATCAGGCCGTTCCAATTAAAGTAGACCAAAAGCGTGCCATCCACATTCCCGTCAAAAAGGGAGCAAACACCATCAAATTGACGTATCACCGCACCCGCGTTCACATCATTGGGATTTGGATCAGCGTTATTTCTTGGTTACTTTTACTGGGATACCTTGGGCTGGCATTTTACAAAAAACATTTTAAATAAACGAAAATGGGACTCACGTGACGTGAATCCCATTTTTTAATAAAAAAGAACCGAAGCAATTACTCCGGTTCTTCCCTGGCTTATTAATCTCTTATTCTATTTTTCAACCTGATTGTTGGTCGTAACTTGACCATCAATCATTTCACCGTCATCTTTTAACTGTAAGAAGTTATTCTTGAAATCAAGTTTTAGACCTGGTCCGAAGAAAGTCATATCATTCTTGCTGGTTAAAACGTCAGCACCTTGATTGTTTTCAAGTTTAACATCATAGTCTGATGGTGCTTTTGAAACACCAACAACTTGAAAGGCATCTCCAACGGTGCAAGCACCGCCGGCACCTTCAGAGAAGTTATTTGATCCGTCATTTGCGGCCAACAGGTATGCGTTAGCACCTGCTAATCTTTTCTTCATGTAGGCCATTGCGTCATCAGTAATTGTTAGTTTCATATTTATAACCTCCTATAAGTGATTCAGAAATGAACCTCTTCAAATCTTCACTATTTATGATAGCAGGAATTCACCATAACGCAAGTAAAATGTACACAACTTAATTTTAAAGGGTCAATCAGTTCTTTCCCCTTTATATTAGTCTCTTAATGGGTTATTATAGTGTCAGAAACAAGTCCAATCCGCTTAACAGGATTAGAAATGTAGAGGTGTATATTATATGGTTATGTATAAAGATCTTGAAGGCAAGACGGCCGTAATCACTGGAGGAGACTCAGGGATTGGTGCTGCCATTGCTGAACGTTTGGGTCAAGAACACATGAACGTGGTTATTAACTACCACAAAAACGAAGATGCAGCTAACCAAGTTGTTGAAATCGTTGAAAAAAACGGTGGCCACGCCGTTACTAAGCAAGGCGACATTGGCGATGATGCTGGTGCTGAATCATTAGTACAAGCCGCCGTTGATTCCTTTGGTGATTTGGACGTTTGGTTCAACAACGCTGGGATGGAAAAGAAGACCCCTACAAACGAAGTTACCCTTGAAGAATGGGAAGCAGTCGTTAACGTTGATTTGACTGGTACTTTCTTGGGTACTAAAGCTGCTTTAAACTACTTCTTAAAGCACAACAAGAAGGGTAGTATCGTTCAAACTTCATCAGTTCACCAACAAATTCCATGGCCGACATTTGCAAGTTACGCTGCAAGTAAGGGTGGCGTTAAATTATTCACCGAAACTGCCGCAATGGAATTTGCTCAACAAAACATTCGAATTAACTCGATTTGTCCTGGTGCCATTAACACCCCAATCAACGCCAAGAAGTTCGCTAATCCAAAGACTTACGAATCAACTGTTAACATGGTTCCAATGCACCGGATTGGTAAACCTTCCGAAGTTGCAGCTGCTGCCGTTTGGTTAGCTTCTGACCAAGCTAGCTACGTTACTGGAATCTCACTTTACGTTGATGGTGGAATGACCTTATACCCATCATTTCAAAATGGTAACGGTTAAAATTACCAACCAAAAAGACTACGAATTCAAATTCGTAGTCTTTTTTTTGGTCTAAAATACCTTTAAAATTCTTTTGATTAACTCATTAATTCCGTGCCATCCAAACAGGACGCATGCAGCAACTAGTAAAACTCCTTCAAAAAAGAGGACCAACCGTTCTCTTTGATCCAGGATAAAATATGCAGCAATCACCCCGATTACAAGTAAACACGCAACTGTTAGTCTAATTTTGGCTTTGATTGGTCCACATCTCCTCAGCATTTCTGTCTCAATTCTACCAATCATTTCACTAAATTCAACTACTTAAAATACTGCTGAGAAAAGTTGACGACTTTTTGCGTATACGTATCAGGATCCTGACTCCGACCTTCAATGTGGCCAGCACCCTTAATGATCCAGATTTGTTTTGGACCAGCATCGTTCTTGTAGTTCTCATAGGCATTTTTAACGGGGACAAACTTGTCAACGTCACCGTGAATGATAAACAACGGAATCTGGTTGTGCTTCAGGGTCTTCTTTGTATTCCCATCGTTCATGTTATACTTCGCAAACATTCTTACATAGAGATTAACCGTCGGAACCAGTGGGAAACTCGGAATGTTAAATAGCCGCTTCAATTGGCCACCCAACTCCCCTTCGACACTGGCATAACCACTGTCTTCAATCGCAAACTTCACGTTGCTTGGCATTTTTGGCAGGGAATACATGACGGCCGAAGCTCCCATGCTTGTCCCAAATAACCCTAATTCGCCATCGGGGTGGTCATAATTGAGCACTCGAGCCCATTTTTCCAGGTTAGTGGCATCTTTGACACCGTACCCGATGTATTTACCACCACTGCCACCAAACGACTGGTTATCGGGTGCAAGAACATTATAACCGGCATCATGAAAGATTTTTATAAAGGATTCCATCTCTTCACTATTACTACCGTACCCGTGAACGACAATCATCGTCTTGTTGGTTGGTTTTTCCGATGGGACGTATCTAGCAACTAGATTGGTCCCATCACTCGCCTTTTCGTGTAGAACCTGTGCGTGATTATCACTAAACCACTCGGTATCGGGCGTCCCAGCATTTTCGTTGTACAAGCTGGCTAGTCCCGTCTTCCCAAAGGCAAAGTTAAACAGGAGATAGCCAACCGCCAAATCAAGGATGATTGCGAAAATGACAAAGAAGAAAGCCGTCACTCCAGTCCATTTCAGTATTCTTTTCATTGGACTTGCTCCTTTCTAATTGATTTTCACTTTTAAAAATGATTTTAATAAGTCTATGTACTATCTTAGTGGAGGTCAGACACAATGACACAAAAAAGGTTTAGTTTAGTGAAAAATTAATGAAAATAAAATACACCTATGAAAACCATAGGTGTATTTGTGCTTGTATAAGGATAAAATTACTAATTATATAATATGTTTATTTATTAGAATTGTTATCTGAACCTTGCTGGTTTGAATTCTGCTTCTCAGAGTCTGGTGTAACGTCCTTCCAATCACCCTTAGTTCCATCATCGTTAATCAAGTTCGTCTTAAGCGTACTAATGTTAGTAAATACCTGCCACATGATAATGGCCATCACAATGTGTGAAATCCATCCCACAATTGGAATGACTGCGATTATTGACAAGACAATCCCAACGATAAATCTTGGTTTGATGTTATCCATCTCAGCCTTAACTTTCCCATCACTGAGTGAGCTCACCATCTGCGAACTGATGATGAAACAAGTAATGTAGAGACCTAATAGCACCAGTAGTGGAACCCAAAGCATGCTAACAATGATGATCCCACCAAGAATTGGAAACAACAAAACCGTTTCAATAATTGAAATTACTAGGGTTAGAACATACAAGAAGTCTAACTTTTGAACAATATCTGATTTCTTCATAAATTCCTCCAATTAAATCTTTTCTATATTATTATTTTACCCTAAAATCGAATTCATTTGGGGAAATTAATCGTGATACAATTGGTGTAATTGCTTAATGGAGATGAACAACTTGCCGAAACGCACACACCACATTGATTTTTCAGACATTCGATACGTTCTCTTTGCAACCATTATTGGAACGCTGACGGGTGCCGTAATTGCGTCTTTTCGTTACCTAATCCAGGTCGCTTTAAAATGGTCGCTTACAATTTATCATGGACTTGACCACAATCTCAATCTTCTGTGGTTGGTAATTCCCACTTTCTTACTCATCTCAATCGTGACCGGTCTCATCATGAAGGGCGATCCTGACGTTAAAGGCTCCGGGATTCCACAGGTTGAAGCTCAACTTGCGGGCAACATTGAAACTAATTGGGTCTCTGTCTTATGGCGGAAATTTGTCACTGGTGTCCTAACCGTTGGAACCGGAATTTTCGTTGGACGAGAAGGACCCTCCGTTCAGTTAGGGGGTGCCATTGGTCAAGGAATTGCCCAGGGCTTTAAAGAAGGCGGTTCTGAGCGGCGATTGATGATTGCGACCGGAGCAGCCTCAGGACTGTCGGCCACTTTTAGTGCACCACTAGCGGGGACGTTCTTCGTCATGGAAGGTGTTTATCGCAATTTCTCCCCCGCCGTCTGGCTTTCGTCACTCACGGGGTCAATCTGTGCAAACTTTGTTTCATTAAAAGTTTTCGGCTTAAAACCAATTTTACCCATTTTTTACAGCCACATTTTTCAACTCCAGAACTACTGGCAGCTCATCATCTTGGGCATTATTCTAGGTGTTCTAGGCTACGTCTATAATTTAGGTTTATTAGACCTGCCAAAGTGGTTCGCTAAGATTAAAATTATTCCATGGTACTTTATGTGTGCGATTCCGATTTTACTGGTTATTCCCGTTGGAATGTTCTTTCCGACCACCATTGGAAGTGGTAGTCGGGTTATCATGACCGTTGCCACTCACAACGTGCCCTTAACCGCCATCTTCGTCTTCTTAATCGTCCGGTTTGTCTTCGGATTAATTACGTATGGTGCCGGAATTCCTGGTGGCTTCTTCATGCCGGTCTTAGCAGTTGGATCACTGATTGGTGCCGCTTACGGTGGCTTTATGTCACAGACTGGACTGCTTGGTGCCGGATACGTTAATAACTTGCTGATTTTCGGGATGGCCGGCTACTTTGCGGCTGTCAGTAAGGCGCCTTTTACCTCGATTATGCTAATAACCGAACTGGTCGGTAACACCAAGAACTTCATGGCGTTAGCGCTCGTGGTCCTCATTTCGTACGTCGTTGTCGACATGCTGGGTGGTCAACCAATCTATCAAGCCTTAGCGGAACGATTGACAGCCATTAAGACGTATTTCAACGCTGACAGCAAGACGGACAAGATTCAGGTCCCGGTCTACGAATTCAGTTCAATTGAAAACAAATTAGTCAAAAACATCCACTGGCCGAACCACTCCATTCTAATCACAATTAGTCGGGGTAATCTCCACATCATTCCCAATGGAAACACCCAAATTAAAGCCGGTGACACACTGATCGTCCTCGCCCATCGAGATAACATCGGACCAGTTAAGAAGCAGCTTGTGAAAATGGCGATGGAAATTGACGAATAAAAAAACACGCATTACATAAATAAATATGTAATGCGTGTTTTTTATTACTTAGTTTTAACTTCTTCCGGTTCAATAGCTTTTAAATCAGTTGTATCAATTTCTTTTAACACAAGACGTCCCTCAAGAATCATTTTATGAAGTATATTCCGTCCCTTTTGAGTTCCTGTTGATTCACCATAAGTGTTTATAAGTTTATATACTTCTTCAAAATAATTAGATTTAATTTCATCTTCTTTACGTTCATCATAAATTGAATAACAAAATACTAATTTAATTGAACTATTATAAATATCATAATGATCAAAAATTGTTTGAAAATATGAATAATCAGCAGGAGCTAATGAATGCCCATAAAAATAAATATTTTCAGGATCATCTGGCAAAATCGGTTCTTTATTATTCGTAGATCTAGTCATAATCCGATATGTTTTACTGAATTTATAAAAATCGTCGTCATTTCTTATTAAGTTAGCATCAACTCCAATAATCGGTTGTGATGTATCTCCATGGATATTATCCACCGTTGAATCTTCAGAAAATGGATTTGTATAATTAAAATCTAAAATATTAAATTTTCTATTATGTGAAATATTTTTCTCTATTCTTTTTAATAAACTTATTGCTTTCTGTTTATATGGCTCATTTTCGATAGATTCAATATATTTTCCTAAATTTTTTTCAAATTGATTTAATTGATCAAAAATAAAGTCTATAAATTTCTTATCTGAATAAGAATCAATTTGATAATTAAAAGTCATTACTATAATAAACAACATTACCAAAGATTTATCTTTATAACTACTGCTTAATTCTGAAACTAGCTTTTGATCTTTCTTTTCATACTTTTCTTTATCAAATGCAAATCCGTATGACATTGAATCATATAAATTATCTTTCAAAACTTTCAAATGCTGCATCACTAAAATTAAATAATTACAATTGCTATTGTTATTGATAAGATTATATAAATTCGTTTCCACATCAGACCAATTATTATTTAATATCTCATTAGTTAAAAAATATACATCAAAAAGTGATATTTTACTATTTTTTATTTTATTTTCACCAAGTAATGGATAATCTGCATAAGGAATTACTTTTTTATTGGCATATAAACCGTAAATAAATTGAATCATAGGAACATCTAAAAACTTATTATGGTGCGACTTATTTTTCTCTGTTAGAATTGTACTTTTTAAATTATTAACATAATCCTCAGTACTAATTTTTTCTCCTTCCTCTTTTTCAATTAAAGTTTGTTTCTCAATCCAATTAAAATAATCATTAAAACTACTCTTCAACCCACAAGCTAAATCAAATCCATTTCCAACAATCAATAAATCCTTTGGTTTATCTCCATACGCTACCATACTTTCACTCCTATCATAATGTGACTATTATAACTTAATTCCATTAAAACTATAATTTGATTTAGCATAATTAAGGCAGCACACAAACATTGAAAACGATTACATAACCTGCTAGTCTTAAATTAAGAGTTGTAACTACAAGGAATATTTATGAAAGTTGGTGCACACATGGAAAAGAACGTTTTAGGAATCGACCTCGGCACGGGATCGGTCAAAGTCACTGCTGTCAACAAGCTTGGTGATATCGTGGGACAAGAGTCAACGTCATATCCCAATCCTCAGCCAAAACCAGGCTGGAGTGAACAAAATCCCAATGATTGGGTCAACGGCACGATTGCGGCCATCAGAAAACTAGTCAATGATGATAATGTTGATCCAGAGTCCATTAGTGGAGCTAGTTTCTCGGGCCAAATGCACGGACTAGTCTTGTTAGACAAGCATAATCAGGTCATCAGACCAGCCATCTTGTGGAACGACACCAGAACCACAAAACAACGCAAAGAGATTGAGGATAAATTAGGGAATCGATTCGTTGAAATCACCGGTAATCAACCACTGGAGGGTTTTACCATTACAAAACTCCTTTGGGTCAAAGAAAACGAACCGGAGAACTGGGCGAAAGTAAAAACCTTCCTCCTACCAAAGGACTACCTGCGCTTCAAGATGACTGGTAACATCGCGGTCGACTTCTCTGACGCCACCGGAACCACCCTCTTAGACATTCACGATAACAAGTGGAGCCTCGAAATCTGTAAGGCCTTAGGTATTCCCGAGAAAATCCTGCCGCCACTAATTCAGTCCATTGACTACGCTGGAAACGTCATTCCCGACTTCGCCGATCAAGCCGATATGTCCACCATTACCAAGGTTTATGGTGGAGCCGCCGACAACTCCGCTGGCGCGGTTGGAGCGGGCATCATGTCACCCAATAACGCGCTAGTCAGTGTCGGAACCTCGGGCGTAGTCCTACATCACGAGGTCGATCTCTCAACCGACTATGGTGGCCGCCTGCAAATGGAAGACCATTCCATTCCTGATACCTACTATTCAATGGGTGTCACGCTGGCCGCGGGTGATTCATTAACATGGTACAAGAACACTTTCGTCAAGGACGAAGACTTTACCGAGATGACTAATGAAGCCGGTAAATCTCCGATTGGAGCCAACGGTCTCTTATTCACTCCGTACATTGCTGGGGAACGAATGCCTCACGCTGATTCGCAAATTCGCGGGAGCTTCATTGGAATTGACCGCACCCAGGTCCGACGCGACTTCACTAGAGCCGTGATGGAAGGGATCACCTTCAGTCTCCAAGATATCCTTACCATTTACGCCGAAATGGGTGCGACCATTGATCACGTGACCTCAATTGGTGGCGGCGCTAAAAGTTCCGTCTGGACCCAAATGCAGGCGGACATCTTCGACAAACCCGTCATCACCCTCGCAAACGAACAGGGACCTGGCATTGGAGCAGCCATGATTGCGGCTGTCGGACTTGGTTGGTTCACCGGCTTTCCCGCCTGTGCCGATCAGTTCATCAAGTTCGGTAAGACCTACGAACCAATTGCCGCTAACGCTGATAAATACGCTAAGATTTTTAAAATCTATCAACAAATTTATCCCCAAACGAAAAAAATTAGTCATGAATTACAGGATTTACGTTAATTCAACCCCCAAAATAAAAGGACGCAGCCTAGGCTGCGTCCTTTTTACTAGTGAAACGGGTTTTAATTAATCCGATCAGAGCCGGAAGTAACGTAATCAAGATAATTGATAAAATCACGGCCGAAAAGTGTTCCTTAACGAACGGAATGTTGCCAAAAAAGTATCCGCCACCACAACATAGTGCGACCCATGCCACACATGCGGTAATGTCATACTTCACGAACTTTTGGTAACTGTAGTCACTGCTGGCAGCGACGAACGGAACAAACGTCCGCACAATTGGCATGAAGCGACCAAGTAGGATGGCCCATGAACCATACTTATCAAAGAACTGATGAGCTTTCTCAAAATCCTTGGGCTTAATGAACCGGCTCAAATGCCTATTGTCAGTAATGGCTAGGCCAACTTTTCTTCCCAAGAAGAAATCTAGTGAGTCCCCCAAGGCGGACGCCAGAAAGAACAAAATCACAAAAATCCAAACGTTTAAATCATTGGTACTCGCTGCGGCCAAGGCAGCGGCCGCAAACAACAGTGAATCACCCGGCAGAAATGGCATGATCACGGCGCCGGTTTCGATGAAGATAACCGCAAACAGGATCAGATAGGTCCAATTGCCAAACATGTTGACGAGTGTGACTAGGTGGTGGTCAATGTGAAGCACAAAATCGACTAAAAAACTCATATAATTAATCCCCACTTAAATTTATTTATTTTCTAATTTTACCAAAATGCCGCTAGCAAGAATAGCCACGGAGCACCTATCGGCTTCTATTTAAACTAAAATTAATGAATATCAAAAAGACGACTGAACTATCTGAAAGTTCAATCGTCTTTTAATTTTTCCAAATTTAATTACAATTTCGGTTGAATCAGTAAGATGACCCCGATGACCGCTACCACCAAAATGGCAATGGCAAAGTAACGTTCGTACTTACCAAAGATTGGTTGACCCGGTGCGTACTGTTTTCTCGCGTACATAAACAGTGGGATTCCCAAAGCGTAGATCACGAAGGCAATCGTCAGGTATTCCAATCCGGCGGCGTATCCCATGAAGATGGTTCCTAAAATTGCGAGCGCTGAAACCAAATAGGCACTCTTTCTAGAAACGGATAGTTTGTGCCCTTCAGGATTGAACGTTTTCTCATTGCGACTAATCTTGAACAGGTACATCATCGAAATCAGGTACGGTGGCACCGTCATCGTTCCCACGATCGTCAGCGTGAAATTAAAGGCCCGCCCCGCAAAATGGGTAAAGATAATGATTAATTGAATGACGATAACCGTCATGAACAGCGAGTGAATCGGAACGTTGTTCTTGCCCATCTTTCTAAAGAACTTCGGGAAGGTCCCGTCCATGGAGGCAGCTCGTGGCATCTCAGACAGAACTAAGACCCACGTCAACCAACTGGATAAGACGGCGACAATGACGCCAAAGGTGATGATTAAGCGTCCCAGTGGTCCCAAAACAATCTGCATCAAGGCCCCAGTTGACGGACTCTGCAGGTTCGCCAGTTGACCGTAACTGCGTAAGCCTAGTGGCAAAATCGAAACCAAGGCGTACAGAACCAAACAAATCAAGAAACCGTATTTAGTGGCCTGACGCACGTCCTTTTGACTCTTGGCGTTACTTGACAGTACCACGGCTCCTTCAACCCCAGAAAAGACCCACATTGTGGTCATCATGGCATTTCGGACTTGGGAAAACAAACTCCCCATGGCCTTGTCATTAACCTTTGGTAACGTATGAGACGCAAACATGTTAGTGGAAAAAGCGTGCCAGTTAAACACCACAATCATCGTAATGATGAAGATGGCCACAATTGTCAGCATACAAATCGTCCCAAAGATATCGACGTGGCTGGTAACCCGGATTCCCTTTAAAATTAGGTAGGTCATCAGCCATAACACGACGGTTCCCCCAATAATTGAAATCCAGTTATTGCCACCAGTAAACGTCCCAGGCCAAAACGCGTTTAACGTCGACATCAAGAGGACCGAATACGCGGCAACGGCAAACGACTGACAGATCCAGTACCCCCAACTTACAAAGAAGGCGGTAAAGTTGCCAAAGCCAGCGTGGGCATAATGATACAAACCAGTGGTGTACTGTGGTCGAACCTCCGATAGAGTCATAAACGAACGCACAATAAACCAGATAATTAATCCCGATAGCACCCAAGCGATGATTTGGGCAATTGCTCCGGCATGGAGTGCCATGTTTTGTGGCAAATCGTAGATCCCACCACCAACCATCGCTGATAGTACAAACGCGGTCAGACCAATAGTTCCGACCTTTTCTTTTTTACTACTCAAATCCTCACTTCTTTCATCTTGAATTAAAAGAAAAAGGCGATATTATTCGCCCTCCTCTTGATAATTAATCCATTCTCATGATGTTTTTACTGTTTAATTTCTTGGCTTCTTTAATCTGACTCTTCATGCTTCGACTCTGAAAGTTGACTTCAACGGAATTCCCGTCGTTACGCAAGTCTTCAGCGGTTTTTAGGGCCTTATCAAGAATCTGATTCTTAACGTCAGCTTCCTTATCTTTCACGTCGGTCGCAATGAAGTAGTCAATCGAATCACTGTCATCGTTAGAGTTCACGATGGTTGCCAACCGTTCCTCACCAAAGGCAAAGCCAACGCCTCCGGTATTTTCAGGTCCCCCGAACTCTTCCACCATGTGATTGTATCGGCCACCGGCACAGATCGTGGTGTAATCGTCTCCGAAGCTCGGATCCTTGGCCATGATTTCAAACACCGTATCAGTGTAGTAATCAAGTCCGCGAACCAGCCGATCATCAACGGTGTATGGAATGTCTAAAGCATCAAGGGCCGACAAGACATCATTAAAGTACTCTTTCGATTCATCAGTCAGACTGTCTTCTAACTTCGGAGCGTCAGCAACTAATTGTTGGTCCCCCTTGTCCTTACTGTCTAAAATCCGGAGCGGATTCTGTTTTAAGCGCCGTTTGGAGTCTTCACTTAATTGGTCCTCATACTTTGAGAAGTAGGCTACTAAGACGTCATGGTAACGTTTCCGACTCTCTTCGTCACCCAACGTGTTGATTTCAACCTTTAAGTCGTTGATGTCGACGCCCTTGAAGATGTCCAGGGCTAACGCAATCGTTTCGGCATCAATCTGGGGACTGGTAGCTCCGATTGACTCACACCCAATCTGATGGAACTCCCGGTTATGAGTCGCACCCGGACGTTCGTATCTAAACATCGCTCCCATGTAGAAAACCTTAACGGGCTTGGGATGTTCTGGGCCAAAGAGCTTATTTTCAACGAAGGAACGGACTACTCCAGCGGTTCCCTCTGGTCGTAGTGAGATATCTCGCCCACTTTTATCCTGGAAACTGTACATCTGCTTGGTGACGATATCCGAACTATCACCAGAAGTTCTGGTAAAGACGGGGGTTTTCTCAACTAGCGGAGTGCGCATTTCATGAAAGTCGTATCGAGCGAAAACGTCCCGCGTCGTATCTTCGATTCGTTGCCAAACACTGGTCTCATCAGGCAAAATGTCTGACATCCCTCGCACTTTCTTAAATTTGTCATCCATAATATTCCCATCTTTCTATTAATTGTTTAATTAAAATTCTGTCAAATAGATATACGTAGATTTTACCATTATTGAATTACTCTGTCTTGTCCGTCTTTATAAATCAGTCAAGCGCCAACTACATATGATTAAAGTTAACCAAAGAAAAATTGTTCGAGTTGTCATTGATGTTGCAACGTTTTTTATGGTATTCTATTAACAATTTATATAAAACTGAACAATAGGAGGAGTACGATGAAGGATTGGAATTATAAATTCGGGAAACAAGGATTAACATTTGATGATGTTCTCTTAATTCCTGCAGCAAGTGACGTGTTACCAAACCAAGTTGACTTAAGAACAACCTTAGGTAAGAACTTAAAGTTAAACTTACCCGTTCTAAGCGCAAGTATGGACACTGTCACAGAGGCACCTTTAGCGATTGCGATGGCTCAAAACGGTGGACTCGGCGTAGTTCACAAAAACATGAGCGCTAAAAAGCAAGCAGCTGAAGTTAAAACGGTTAAAAATGCTGAAGTTACTGGTGCCAATGCTGCGGTTGATGACAATGGTCATCTATTAGTAGCGGGGGCCGTTGGGGTAACTAACGATACCTTCGATCGAACTCAATTATTATTTGATGCCGGGGCAGACGCCGTCATCATCGATACCGCCCACGGTCATTCCAAGGGTGTGTTAGAAAAAATCGCTGAAATCAGAAACAAGTTCCCAGACAAAACTTTGATCGCCGGAAACATTGCGACTGGTGCTGGTGCCAAAGCCCTCTTTGACGCTGGTGTTGACATTGCCAAAGTCGGAATTGGTCCCGGTTCCATCTGTACCACCCGGATCGTGGCCGGTGTGGGAGTTCCCCAAATCACCGCTGCCTTTGACGCCGCCCAAGTTGCCGCCGATTACGGCAAGCAAATCATCGTTGACGGTGGGATGCAGTACACCGGAGACATCGTTAAGGCGCTCGCAGCGGGCGGCAGTGCCGTCATGCTAGGAAGTATGCTGGCAGGTACAACGGAAGCTCCTGGAGACGTTTATACGGGTGCTGATGGCAAGAAGTACAAGGCTTACCGTGGCATGGGCTCACTGGCAGCCATGGAAAATGGCTCTTCTGACCGATACTTTCAAGGCAAGGTCAAAGAAGAAAAGAAACTCGTCCCAGAAGGAATTGAGGGTCAAACCCCATACAAGGGTGACGTCTCAACCGTTCTCTTTCAGATTGCGGGTGGCCTTCGTTCTGGAATGGGATACACCGGCTCTCACACCATTTCCGACTTAATTAATAACGCTCAATTTGTTAGAATTACTAATGCAGGACTACGCGAATCACATCCCCACGATGTGCAAATCACCAAATCCGCACCAAACTATTCAATCGATAAATAGGAGGAATTTGATGGCAACTGGTACAAAAAAACGTGATTATGATGAGATTTTAGTTCTCGACTTTGGGAGTCAATACAACCAATTAATCACCCGTCGCATTCGTGACATGGGCGTTTATTCAGAACTAAAACCACACACCATCACTGCCAAAGAAATAAAAGCGATCGCCCCTAAGGGCATCATCTTTTCTGGCGGTCCCAACAGTGTCAACGGCAAAGACGCTTTAGACGTCGACCCCGAGATTTTAAACATGGGCATTCCGATTCTGGGAATCTGTTA
The DNA here is from genome assembly GCF_059901175.1 of Fructilactobacillus sp. X3R5C2. Taxonomy (NCBI): domain Bacteria; kingdom Bacillati; phylum Bacillota; class Bacilli; order Lactobacillales; family Lactobacillaceae; genus Fructilactobacillus; species Fructilactobacillus sp. X3R5C2. The sequence goes on along the minus strand of NZ_JBWXVC010000001.1, from coordinate 48,982 downwards.
CGGCATGCAACTATTGGCCCACGACCTAAAGGGTGGTCAAACCACCACCGCTGACGACAGTCAGTACGGTCCTGCAGAAATCAAGGTCACAAGTAATGATTCTGGTACTTTTAAGGGACTAGACTCCGATCAAACCGTTTTAATGAGTCACGGAGACTTTGTGACCAAAGTGCCAGATGGTTTCAAAGTAACTGCCACTAGTGAACAGTGTGCCATTTCTGCCATGGAAGACCCTGACAAAGACATCTATGCCGTCCAATTTCATCCCGAAGTTAACCTCACCAAACAGGGGAACCAAATGCTGCACAACTTCGTCTTTGATATTGCCCACGCTAAGGATAACTGGTCAATGGACGACTTCATTGAAGATGCCATTACAAACATCAAGGAAGAAGTTGGCGACAAACGCGTCTTACTGGGTCTCTCTGGTGGCGTTGATTCCAGTGTGGTCGCCGTTCTCTTACACCGGGCAATTGGGGACCAACTGATCTCCGTCTTCGTTGACCACGGTTTGTTGCGCAAGAATGAAGCCCAACAGGTCCTACACACTTTAGGCGATGAGTTTGGCTTAAACATTGACTTTGTAGATGCCAGTGATGAATTCTTATCCAAACTAAAGGGCGTAACTGACCCCGAAAAGAAACGTAAAATCATCGGGAAAGAATTCGTCGACACCTTTTCAAGTGAAGCCCGGAAGTTCAAGGACGTTGATTTCTTGGCCCAGGGAACCCTGTACACCGATGTAATTGAATCCGGAACGGATACCGCGCAAACGATTAAGTCCCACCATAACGTTGGTGGACTACCTAAAGACCTCAAGTTCAAGTTAATTGAACCATTAAACAAACTCTTCAAGGATGAGGTCAGAGAAATCGGTGAAAAACTGGGAATGCCAGACGAGATGGTTTGGCGGCAACCCTTCCCTGGTCCCGGTCTTGCCATTCGCATTATCGGTGACGTGACTCCCGAACGATTAAAGAAGGTCAGAGATTCTGATGCCATTCTGCGTGATGAGTTCAAAAAGGCCGGTCTGGACAAGAAGGTTTGGCAGTATTTCACTGCCCTACCTGGCATTCGGACCGTTGGTGTCATGGGTGACGAACGAACCTATGACGAGGCCATCAACATCCGAGCCGTCAATTCGGTTGATGGGATGACCGCTGAATTTGCGGAAATTCCGTGGGACGTTTTGAGTAAGGTCTCATCACGAATCGTCGATGAAGTTCCCGGGATTAACCGCGTACTCTACGACATTACCGGGAAGCCACCGGCAACCATTGAGTATCAATAAAAATAACTTTTAAAATAAAATGCTCTATAACTAGTAGATAATCTAGTGGTTATAGAGCATTTTTTGTGTTTGAAATTTAAAATAATTAAAAGCTTTAAAATCATTATCATTGCGGGGATAATGAAGATGTAAGCAAATACATGTGGCATTTGGAGATTTGATAATGAAAGATTCAGTGAACAAAACAACAAACAATAATTTTTTAGATACACCTGTGGCACAAAATGCGAAAAAAGATGCTGAAACTAATAACGTAACCACAATTGGATCATTAAGTGATTTTGATGCTTGGGTAGATAAACTAAACGAAAACTAAAGTACCATAATCAACGAATACATAACTACTATTAGGAGGATGAATATCATCGATAATTTAAGTGAATACCAGCAACTATTAAAAATTTCTTATAACGATGCAGTTAAAAAACTGTTGGACAAGTATGGACAAGTAAAGGGTAATTATTTTGGAGAAATTTCGTATAATAACTTTTTAAATGATAATAATGGTACCAGAAAAAGAATTAATAAGGGACACTACAAAAACAAGGAAGAACCAGGATTATATTGTCATCATATTGACGAAGATACATATAATAATTTATCTAAACCAAAATCCATCAAAAACCAATGTCCCCCTTTTTCTACTCAAACTCCAAGTAAACTTGTTTATTGTAATTTCATTGAGCATACAATCTTGCATGCCTTAATATATATCGAAAATAATAATTACATTTATCCTGGCTCTCATTACACTAATCCGGTGTTAACAGATATTTGTAAAGGTTTTCCTGATGCAATGTTAGGGAATATATGTAAATGTTATCTAGATGCAATAAATAGTAAGTATAACCCTAGTGCAATGTTAAAAAACATAGATGTGTGGTACGTCAAGGAAGACCTAAAAGACGAGAATTTAAGAGATTTTTATGATGAATCATATTTGGATAAAGAAAATGCAAAGCAATTAATAAAAGACATTCAAAGAAGTGCTCTAAGAAATGACGTATCAATCACAATTAAATAAATTTCAAAAAATAATTTTTCCATATTTAATTGGAAATGGTTCTTTTGATGATTGTACTAGTTACCCCCTATTTTGATGTATACTTATCTTTGGATTTTATATCAAAATACATAACGAGGATGGTTATTATGAATATCAAGAAAATCGCTCTTTCACTTCTAGTCGGTACTACCATGTTTGCCGGTGGACTGTTTGTAACCCATCCAAACATGGTTCACGCTGACTCAAATGTCGCGGCAGGTACTGCGCAAGGTCAAGTTGTCGTCCAGTACGTCAATGCTTTAACTGGTCAACCAATTCGTGCCAGTAAAGTTATCTATGGTGCTCCTAACAGTATGCTTGACCTATCAAACGACGTTCCAAACATTCCTGGCTACGTTGCTGGAAGTAACCGAGCTGATAACGGTGGTAACACTTATCCAGCTGCTGGTCAGTCAATGACGGTCACCATTGCGTACCAACCACTCAATAAGCCACAACAGAGTGGAAATTATCAGGGCGGAAACGCAACGTCTCCTTCAAACGGCACGACGGCAAATGGACAGAATAACGGTTCAAGTGGCGGAAACGCAGCGATAAATAAAAACGGTAACTCTCAAGCAAATAATAACCAGGGACAAGCCGCTAACGGTAACGAACCTAAGCAAGCAAATAAAGCTAAGCAACAAAATAAAACCAAAAAAGACCAACAAAAGCAGAAGAACAAGCATCATAATGACAAGAATCAAAAGGCTAAAAGAGACAAGCGGAACCACAAATCAGCCAAAAAAGATCACACTGGATGGATGATCGGTGGTATTATTGTCATTCTAATTGTCGGAATTGGAGCTTTTGTCTGGTATCGCGTAAGAAAAGCACATCATTTTAGACACTAACAATTAAAAATTAAGATAACTAAAAAAGGAACTCCCAAATCTTTCGACTTGGGAGTCCTTTTTGGATACCTAACGTTAGAGTGTCTTACATATAATGTGACTTATTAGTTTTCGACTTATTTCGTTAGATACCACTATTCAGTAGAACTACGTAATCGTGACTTAATTTGCTTCTGACTACTTTCGTTTCTTCTTTTGCATACCAGCACCATTGACTAACCTGTCAATTCGCTCAAATGTCTCGCAGATTCCACCTGTTACTGGGAGTGTTATTGGCCGTGAAACCTGCTTAAGCAATGCATTTCCCACCACCCCGCGCAAACCGAAAAAACTCCAACAATCGCTACCAAACTAATCAGTGACAGCAATCCTACTATTAAAACAATCAGGCCATAAATGCCCAATTGTCGGTGATTGATATACATCTTCCACAAGTATTAATTCCGAAATGGCCCACCCGAAAATTAACTCATTTGATATTAAAGAAACCGCCAGGATCTTTTTATCATTATGTGTTTAATATTTATTTATGTTTATATCCCTCAATACTTGTGGCCTGACATGTATACATACGACAATCTAAGTTGTTGTTATTAGTTATTTTTGATTAATATGAAATACTTTTCTCACATTCAAAATTACCGCAAACGAAACTTGATTTATCTTTAATTATAGAGATGAAACCACCTTCTCAATCTTTAATTCCACAAGTTATTTCATAAATAACGGCCTTTTATGGCGTAAAAATCTGATTAATTAAGTGGTTAAGCGTTTGCGCAAATTGTTTAAATTAAGTTGATCAATTACAGCTAAAGTCACTCAAACTTCTTGACCCCTTCTACAAGCGATACATGTTATTCAAACTGTAAACAATCCCACTAATCTTTAAGAACGGTTAAAAATAATGGCCCCGTTGCCTGTCATACCAGCCCTTCAATTGATTTCATGTTTATTTTTTAAAATAAACATGTTTCTCATTAATCCTCATACAGGCATGCTCGGTTAACCGTTTTCTCAATTTTATAACAACAATAACCTTAATTTCAATCTTAATTGAGATCGTTTTGCTTTTTATAATTTTATTAGATATGATAATTCCATGCAGTTAGCAGTTATGAAATAAAATTTGAGGAAATGAGAAATGAACAAAAAACGAGTCACCATTAGAGAAGTTGCCAAACACGCCAAAGTTTCAACGGCCACCGTGTCACGGTTCTTAAACAACCATTTGAACTCAATGTCCAAGAACACGGCGAATCGCATTAAACGATCAATCAAACACCTCGGGTACGTTCCTAACTCAATGGCACGTGGCTTAAGCCGCCAAAATGACAGTGGGAGCATCATTGCGGTGGGAGTATCAGACATCGAGGATCCCTTTTCAATCAGAATGTTTGAAGGAATCCAGGACCAACTGTCCATTTACAAGTACATCCCCTTACTGATTAATTCCGCCAGTAAGTACAAAAACGAACGCGACCTCTTTCTAGCCTTAGATACTAGCCTCATCAGGGGCGCCATCATTCATCCCGTCAACAGCCACATCAAGGACATTGCCGAACTTTTAAAACCGCGTTTCCCCGTTATTTTGACCGATAAATCCATTAACGATGGCTTTTTTTATAATATCGTCATCAACAACTTTGCGATTTCTCAGAAAGCCGCCGCCTACTTTAAAAACAACCTGGGGCTTTCCAAGTTAATCTTAGTTACTAACGCCGAAAGCGAGATGAAGGTCGTCAGAGAGCGCGTTGCCGGGATTAAATACGTCTACCCCGAACCTGATATTACAATTGTCAAGCCCGGTTATTCCAAAACGTCACTTCATCGTGCCTATCATGAAATCGTTCGCCAATTAAAAAAGCAACCCAACAGTTTGATTTTCTGTCTAACGGAAAAGTGGCTGTTAAGCTTTTTGCCCCGGTTGTTGCGTAACAACATTATTGACCGCGACAAGATTCCAAACATCACTGGATTTGTGAGTTCCAACATCGTTAACCTAATTCAGCCAAAAACGAAGTGTATCAGGACAGACGCATACACCATGGGAAAATACGCCGCGCAACTCATGTACGACATCTTAAACAAAAAAGTGGACCCAAGTAAAAAACGCTACATGGTCCACGCCAAATTTGAATAATATCTGTAACCGACTAAGTCCATGCTGAGCCGGTTTTTGTCTAATAAATAAAAAGTGCCACTTCTGAGAAGCAGCATTTTTTGGAGTTTGAAGCTATGTGTGCTCCAGAAGTAGGAAGCATTGTGAAAGTATCTTTTTTGGAGCGACTAAAGAATAACACGGCCAAATGCCTTACCAGATGTCGTTTAAAACCCACTCAAAGTAATAATGAAAGATTTACTGCCAAAACGCCACCCATCACGTTTAGTTAATCGTTTACGAAACTTATCTTAAGCCTAATTTTGGCTCAAAAAAACTTTAGACCAGCGCCAAGCTCATCCGCGCCAATCACTTCCGCTATCCTAACTCTTGTTTAATGATTATTTCAAAATCATAATTAGTCTCTTTTTATTATTTTGGTGATATACTCCTCTCATCGACTAGTTAAGAAACATTTTTATCGGACTCCCTAACTAATATAGATACTTTTTAAACCTCGATAACTCACAAGCGTCAGGCATCCACAAACTAATGTACTGTCAACTTAACTAGCCGAATCTTCCTAATTGCTCTGACTTCTTCAGCGAAGCCAGGGTTTTTTCTTTTGGATTTTTGGTAATACTTAGATTATTCTATTTAAGGGAGGAAAATAGATGATAAATTGGTTTGATTTATTCTTTATGATTGGTACTTTGTTGTTAACAGTACTTCTAATCTTACTAGGTATCTTAGTACTGTACTTGTGTATCCGCCTAGGAATAAAACTAAATAGGTTCTTAAAAACAGAAGAAGATAACCATGAAAAAAGGCATTAAATTATTAGTCATTAGTGTTATGCCATTAGCTTCTGAATCAAAACTAGCAAATTATTTATAAATATAATTTGCTAGTTTTTTTGTTTATTTAAAATACTCTTCAGCGAACGCCCTCGTCTTATTAACGTAGACCTGTCCCTCTTTGTTCAAAGAATCGGCGTGTGTCGCGTGGTTCACAATCCACAATTTCTTAGGACCGTGGTCGTTTTTATAATTGATATAGGCGTCTTTTACGGGAACAAACTTATCAGCATTGCCATGAATGATGAATAGTGGAATTTGATTATGCGCTAACGTCTGCTTCGTGTCGGCATCGTAGAAGTCGTACTTAGCAAAAATATCACCGTAGATGCGGGCAATGGGTAAGATTGGGAAGGTCGGCAGGTGAAACAACGTTCCCAGTTCATATTTCAACTCATCATAAATACTGTTATAACCACAGTCGGTAATCGCAAAGTCAACGTTGTGCGGGACCTTTGGCAAAGTAAAGAGAACGGCAGCCGCTCCCATACTGACACCAAACATGCCAAGTCGTCCATTCGGTATTTTCTGGTTAATCATGTTCATCCAGGTCACAATGTCAGACCGATCTTTCCACCCATAACCAGCGTACTCACCCTGACTGTGACCAAATGATTCGTCATCGGGTGCGAGAACGTTATAACCATCATCATGAAACATTCTAATGTAGTTATTCATTTTGTGCCCGGTACTTCCGTAACCGTGGATTACGATCATGGTCTTATTCGTCGCTTGCTTAGCTGGTAAGTAGTAAGCCGTGAGTTTTAGGCCACCCTTGTTCGTTTGGTGCCAAATCTGGGGCTTTTGTTCTTTAATCCAAGTGGTGTTAACCTTTTCGCCGACCTGCGTACTGTATCCACCCCGTTTAAACGCGAAGTTAAACAGGAAGTAGGTTCCCACAAAGATTAAAATAATCACGGTAATTACGATGGCAATTGTAACTTTGTGCCAGCGCTTCAGCTTTCTTTTTTTCATAATTTCGCTCCTTTTTGCAACACTTGCCATTATACGGGCAGAGCGATTCAAATCATGATTAATTTTTAAGCATCGCGTGGTACCGGTAACTAGCCAGCTTCAGACAAGTTACAGATTAATTTGAATGTCATTATATTAATCACAAATCGTTTTAGTTTGCTTAAAGCTAACTTTCAACTAAAATGTAAGATATAACTAACTAATAATAAGTAGGGAGTAATTAAATTGAAAACAAGTCCAATAACTAAAATGCTTGGAATTAAGTATCCAATCATTCAGGCGTCACTCAACTGGCTAACTGACGCTAAGTTTGTCGCTGCGGTCTCAAATGCTGGTGGTCTCGGGACGTTTGGCCCAAACGCTGGCAAGACTAGTCCCACTCAAGATGCCACGGAAACGTTAAAAAAGCAGATTAAAGAGGCCAAACAGCTCACCGACAAACCCTTTGCTGTCAACATGATTGTCGGAAGTGAAGATGAGTTTGATTACCCAGATAAGACCTTTAGAGCTGCTTTTAACGCTGGGGTTAACATCTTCATCATTTCTGGTGTCATCAATCCAAAACTTTTTAAAGAAATCAAGGAATCCGGTAGTACCCTAATCTTTCGCGAACTCAATCCGTCCGTTAAGGGCGCTCAAAGAGCTGAAGAATTAGGCGTCGACATCCTGATTGCCACTGGTTACGATGAAGGTGGGATCATTCCAACGACAGGCCTTGGGACGTTTACCACCATTCCACGCATTGTGGATGCCGTCTCCATTCCAGTCGTTGGCGCTGGTGGTATCACGGACGTTCGTGGTGTACGCGCTGCCTTTGCACTGGGTGCTCAGGGAGTCTACGTTGGAACTCGGTTCATTGTGACTGACGAAAACCGGACTTCAGACGATGCCAAAGAAAAAATCATCAACTCCACGGTTGATGACGTGGTCCTAGTATCTCCTAACCAACGTTCAATCAAGAATCCGCTAGCTGATAAGTGGGCCAGGGAGTTTCAAAATGGCGTCAAAGACACCTACGAACAAACCCGCAAGGCCGGTGGCGTTCGTCCTGCCATGCTTGACGGCAAACTTGATGACGGTGTCATTTCAATTGACGTTGGTATCAACAACATTCACGACGTCAAGAGTGTTCAAGCAGTAGTGGACGAAATGATGCAGGATTTTCAAAAATAAATCTTAATAAAAAGCTTCAAGTGGCGTGTCTATCAGCCATTTGAAGCTTTTTTATTCTACTTTGCTAATTCTTAATGTGATAAGATGTTTCCTATGTGATAAATTACATAAATTCTTACAAAGGAACGTTCAATTTGAAAATCATTAAGAAAATTCTCAACCTTTTTAATACCAGAATGGGCTTCTTTCTCCTGTTAGTGATCCTGTTCTGGTTCAAGACCCTCTACGCTTACTACCACGTCTTTTACCTCATCCCAGCGAGTCGCATGCAGCACATCATTTTACTAATCAATCCGCTGGCTGCGATCATCATCACGCTGAGTCTGGCGTTGTATTTCAAGCCCGCGAAGCTCTTTTATCCTTTTATCATCTTCATTGACTTCTTAAACACCGTCTTACTGTACATAAACATCGTCTACTTCCGGGGTTTTCTGGGCTTTATGACCGCCGACACGATGACAACCGGTCATTCCAACTTAAACGGTGGGTTAATTACCAGTGCGACCGCCCTTATCAACAAATGGGACGCCTTATACTGGCTTGATTTAATCGTGATTATCCTTCTGCTGGTATTTCGCGTTATTAAAATCGACAAACGTCCCCTAAAACTTAGATTTAGTTTCCTAACGACCATAGTTGGCGTCCTTTTTTTGTTTCTCAACCTTTTTCTTACTCACATCGATAATCCCAACCTGTTTGCTCAGTCAAGTACGCAAAGTAAACAAAATGATATCGTGAAATACATCGGAATCGACAACTACACCGTCTACGACTGGACCAAGTCCATTCAGACCAACATCGCGCGCTCAACCGCCAAGAAATCCGATTTAAATGATATTTTAGGCTTTACGAGGAAACATTACGCTGCCCCTACCCCAGAAATGTACGGAAAAGCGCGCGGTAAAAACGTGCTTGTCATTCACCTTGAAAGTTTCCAGCAATTCTTGATCGACAAAAAGGTCAATGGCAAGGAAGTGACGCCTTTCCTGAATAAAATCTACCATAGTCAGTCAACTGACTCGTTTGACAACTTCTATCACCAAGTGGGACAGGGACGAACGGCCGATGCCGAAAACATGCTTGAAACCAGTACGTACGGTCTACCAGAGGGATCGTTATTTTCTCAGTACGGAAACGACAATACTTTCCAGGCGGCTCCGGCCATTTTGAAGCAGCAACAAAACTACACGTCCGCCGTCTTCCATGGCAACGACGCCAATTTCTACAATCGTAACAACACCTACAAACGACTCGGCTTCCAGTACTTCTTCAGTTCCAAAGACTACAACATGAGGGGTGACCGAACGGAAGGCATGGGCTTAAAGGACAAGTATCTGTTTCAAGATTCCAACAAGTATTTAGAGAACCTTCAACAACCCTTTTACGTCAAGTACTTGACGGTCACTAATCATTTGCCATACGTTCTGGACCAAAAAGACCAGAGGCAGATGCACTTTAAGACCACCAACACTGACAATCCGGAGGTCAATAACTACTTTGTCACCGCTCACTACCTTGACCAGTCCGTCAAAGAATTTTACGACTACCTTCATCAGGCGGGACTCGACAAGAACTCAATGATTATCATCTACGGTGACCACTATGGTTTGATGGACCAGGATGAGCATAGTTTGGCACCGCTTTTAGGCGTCAAACCAAACGACTGGAATGCCTTTGACCACAACCAAATCCAGAAGGTCCCATTTATGATTAACATGCCAGGAACTACTGGTGGGAAAATCCACCACACGTACGGCGGTGAAATTGACGTGCTGCCAACGGTTCTCCATCTGTTGGGAATTAATTCCAAGCCATACGTTCAGTTTGGAACCGACCTCTTCTCCAAACAACACGATCAGGTGGTTGCCTTTAGAAACCGTGACTGGGTCTCACCACAGTTCACCTCCACGAACGGCACGGTTTACGATAATCAGACCAAACGTCAGCTTCATCCAGATCAGAAGCAGCAAAACCAAATCAATCAGAATCAGCACCAGGTCAACCACGAACTGGAACTGTCGGACAAGTTAAACAAGGATAACCTGTTGCGTTTCTATCATCCCAAGGGCTTTAAGCCGGTTAATCCAAAAGATTACCACTACAATCATGAATTGAAGCGCGAAAAAAGCCTCGAAAAGCAGTTGGGCCAAAAGTCAACAAGTCTAGCTTCCCTAGACAAATAACAATAGCACTTAACTCACATGAGTTAGGTGCTATTTTAGTCTTTTATTTATTTAATACCTGTGAAATGGCCGTTGCCATCCGTTTAATTCCTTCATCGATCTCATCGTCATTCATGTTGGAAAAGTTTAAGCGGAAGGTCCCTGGTTTTACCTTACCCGCGTAAAAGGAGGACCCAGGAACAAACACCACGTTGTTTTTTAAACAAGTCTGATACAGTTCCTCCGTGTTCACTCCGGGAACTTCAACCCAGATGAACATCCCACCTTCAGGATGACTGTGGCGCACGTTCTTTGGGAAGTACTTATCAATGCGGTCCATCATCAGATTAGCCCGATGCTCGTAGGTATCGGTAATCTTCTTGATGTGGTCGTTAATATCCACGTCATCTAAGTACTGGGACACGATGTACTGGGTTAAGTTATCCGTATGTAAATCGGCATTTTGTTTAAACAAGATGAACTTGTCCATAAAGTTTAATGGTGCATCGATCCACCCCAACCGGAGTCCTGGTGCTAAAATCTTGGAAAAAGAGCTCAGATAGATTACCCCACCGTCGTGGTCAAAGTGTTTGAGTGGTGGTAAGTACTTTCCTGCGTAACGAATGGCACCGTATGGGTCGTCTTCTAGGATTGGAATCCCAGCCTCTTTACCAATCTGAACTAACTTCTTCCGCCGCTCTTCCGTCATGGTCCGTCCGGTTGGATTCTGGAAATTGGGAATCGTGTAGATAAACTTGGCCTGCGGGTATTTTTTGATTAACCGTTCTAAGGCATCTGTCTCCATCCCGTCCTCGTCCATGGGAATGCCAACGATTTTGGCACCATAGGACTTAAAAACGTCGATGGCTGAGAGGTAGGTTGGATCCTCGGTCAAAACCACGTCACCAGGATTAATCAACATCCTGGAAACAATGTCAATGGCCTGTTCCGAACCCGTCACGATCCCAACGTTAGCAACCGTTGTGTCAACGTGACGTTCTTTCATAATGGCCACAATCTGCTGTCTTAGTTTTTCGTAACCAAGCGACTGCGAGTACTGCAGAACCGTTTGCCCATACTGTTCAAAAACCTGGTTTGCGGCCTTTTGGATCTCTGAAACCGGGAATAACTCCGGAGCTGGCATTCCACCACCTAATGAAATCACCTTGGGATCGGAAGCCGCCTTAAAAAGATCTGAAGTTACCGTACTAACATGAGCTGGCACACCGCTTGCGTATCTAAATTCCATTTTAATCGCCTCACCGTACTAAACATTTGGTAGTTATTATTTAAAAGTTCACTGTAATTAAAGCATTACACTATTAGTATAGTACATTCAGCTTAAATGCGTCGCTATCACGTATCTAAATGACCTAATGCGTGCGGTGTCTCAAACCTTAGATTCGTTGGGATTTTTCACCCAATCATTTTCGTCATGGCCTACGCCGTTAATGAGAATTCCATTGGTAATGACCCGTTCCAGCCGAAATCCAGCACGTTTTGCAACAGCATTACTCCGCTTATTATCAACGGCTACTTTAATGTGGATCTGAGTCAACTGATAATCACGAAAACCTAAGCCAATCATGAAGTCAAGCGCCCGGTAAACGATCCCCTTCTCGGTAAACTGGTTACCCAGCCAATAGCCAATCTCCGTGCTTTTTTGGTCATGATCAAACGAATTAAAACTGATCATCCCGGCAATTTGATCCTGATAAATAATTAATAAGTTAACTGACTTTCCTAACCGATAATGGGTTAAAGTTTGGTGTAAAAATTGCTGCTCCTGGGCAACTGATTGCATTGCATCCGCCCATGGCAACCACTTTGAAAGGATTGCGCGTGACCCCTTTACTAACTGATAGACCAATTTTGCGTCTTCTGGCTGGTCAGGAAGGCGTAACTCAATCTCACTGTCAACACGTTCCGTCCTCATTTCATCACTTCTCTACTTTCCGGCTTTTGAAATTGAGCCGTTTAAATCGTCGTATTCATTCTGACTCAGTTGGCCGGTCTGCATGGCAACTCGCAAGCGGTCCACTTCTTTTCCGTGGTCAACGTTTGTGAGGTAATTACTTTCACCACGAATCGTATGGTCGTATTTGGCAGCCGTCAGCTTTCGTTTTAAAATGGACTGCGTAAAATCGTAGACACGACCATATCTGATGTGATGATAATCAAATTGGCACTGATTAATCTGAAACTTCAAGGCACCATCTGGAACGCCGCTTACAAACGTCATCTTTTCAATCATGGCTTGAGAATAGTGGCTGTCTGAGAAAGTACCAGCCACGTTTCTAAAAATCATCAATTCGTTCCCGGTGGTGACCAAGACGGTCGTCTCGGAATCTTCCTGATTAACCAGTAAGCTTCTGACCCGTTTTCTTGCCAAATGGTCCGTTAAATATTGGTCAAACTCTGAGCCAATCACCGCTTTTAATCCATGAAACTGATTTAAACCAATCCGCATTTGCGTATCCCTTCTATCCATACTTTTCTGTCACGCCTTTAACCACAAGGAGATCGTCATGAAAATCGAAGAACAACTCTTTACTAATCTAAAACCTGATATTTCTAAATTGATTCGGTTTGGTTTTAGGAAACAAAATCACGTCTTAACGTACACCACTCACCTCCCACAAACCAACTTTTCGGTCACCATTACCGTTAAGCAAAATGGCGAAGTCAGTGGAAAGGTAATCGACGATGATTATCACGCCGAATATACGAACTTCCGGGTCGCTAATCCAGAGGGTGGCTTTGCCAGCACCATCAAGCAGAGATACACTGCCATCTTAAAAAACATTGCGCAGCAATGTTTTGACTACGCCCCAGTTAAAACGGGAACGAAGTGGCTCATCCCTGCCAATCCGAAATACTTTGACTTAGAAAAAGACTTCGCCCAAAACGGCACCATCATGTGGAAACAAACCACTCACATTCACGTTGGTGACCTAGTTTACATCTACGTGACGGCACCAGTTGCCGCCATCACGTATAAATGTGTGGCCATCAAGGTGAATCAACCGCACTACTACCACGATGAAAACATCACCATGCACTACGTTATGTTACTTCATTTACTTAGCAGATTTAATCCCAATGAATTTAACGTGGCCGTCCTAAAGAAGCATGGGGTCAAAGCCGTCAGAGGTCCGCGCCACGTTCCTCAATCTTTAAGTCGGATTCTCAAATAACCGCAACATTAATACTGAATATTTTGGTCTGCGACAATTGACTGGTAATTCATCTTTTCAAGCCATTTTGGTAAACTCAGGTTCTCCATGATGTTCATGTCAACGTCTGGAGTCAAAATCGAACCGCCAGGAACCGCATCAACTGGAATCGAAAAGTAGGGTCCAACGGTAATCGCGTTACCAATCTCACCCGGTTTCATCATGACGTGGGCAAAGCCAATCCACGAACTGGCAAACGAAGTGCCCGCATCTTGACCACACTGGGCAATCGAACGCGCGATGGCTTCTCTTCTTCTGGCCAAGAATTCGCCGAGGTCGTCCTCGTTGGGAGTGTTCCAGGTTCCAGCATCCTCAATGAACATGGAGGAATTATGAACGGGATCCTTCGCAATTGAAATGGCAATGGCGGACCAAACGCCGTAACTTTCACCCGGTTTTAGCGGGCGGTCTTCGATTGGTCGTTCGGCAGTCACGCCCTTGTTAGCACAAATAATGAAACTCCCCGGAGCTGGATAGTGCCGACGATTGTCAGCCGTTCCAAAGAATTCTACCAGCGAATCCTGCAGTGGTTTCCCATCGTAAATTGGTAGTTTCGAACCATCCCACTGGGTCACCTTAAACAACGGTTGTGCCCGATCGACTTCTGGATTTCTCAGGAGATCATATCCCAGAATGTGACCCTGAACGCCCGTGAAGCTGGAGGCCGTCATCATGTTAATCTGGCCGATGTAGGCGTTCTTACACTCGGCTCGGTCGTAAGATACGATTCCATCCAAGACGCCATCGTCCGTCTTTTCACGGGTCCCGGCGTCAACTTTTAGGCCAGTAACATAGCCAGTCCCGAGATTTCCTGGCTCCATGTAACCCCGTGAATATTTTTGATAGGGACTAATCGCAATGCGGTCAATCCCCTCTTGATTTAAAATTTTGTCAATTTTAGCCATTTTTTGCCTCCTATAAGCGGAAAATTTATTTTGCTTTTGAGACTACGTTCATAATCGCCTAACTCAAAATCACTTGCAAGGAACATCACTTATTAATGCCCAAATGACGGTACTAAAACGATTTTATCTCCCTTTCTTATCAATCAATAAATATTTTATTAAAATTTCCTCATAAAAAGAGTGACACAATGTCAGCATTAGCGTTAAAATAATGTTAAGATTTACACAATAATAGGTGTGTATTGAAAGGAGATCCTAATAATGAAAAAAGTCTTAATACTAGGCGGTGGATTCGCTGGATTAAGGGCTTGCAAGCTTTTAGCTAAGAGTAAGGCCAATCTAGACATTACCTTGGTTAATAAAAATGCTTATCATTATGACTCGACCGGCCTCTACAAGGTCGCATCAGGAGATGAAGCACCAGAACGACTCATGTTTAGAATTACCGACATGATCAATCCTAAGATTCATTTCATAGAGGATGAAGTTATTAAAGTAAATGGTAAAGATAACACGGTCCAAACGAAAAACAACGGTGATTTAAGTTACGACTACCTGTTCAATGCGCTTGGATTTGAACCCGAAACGTTTGGCACCCCGGGTGCAGACGAGTTTGGTCTTCAGATCAGTGACATTGATAACTCAGTCGCTGACTACAAGAAGATTCAAACCACCCTGGATGCCTACGATGAGTTTAAGGATGCTAAGCTCTTGAACATCGTGGTTGTCGGTGGTGGTTTTACTGGCATCGAACTTTTAGGGGATCTCGTGCACATGGTGCCAAAATGGGCCAAAAAGTATGGTTTCAAAAAAGAAGAGTTCAAAATTACCTGTATCGCTCCGGGCTTTTTGCCAATGTTTAACAAAAAACTCGGTGACTACGCGCAACACTTCCTTGAAAAGAAGGGCGTTAAGTTCATCATGGGTGACACGGTGTCAAAGATTACGGCTGATGGTGCTTACTATGGTAAAGATAACAAGTTTATCCCATCTCACTTAGTCTTCTGGACTGCTGGAGTAAAGGGATCTGACGTTATTCCCGATTCACAGTATCCAAACGAGAAACGAAACCGGGTCGCCGTTAACACGAACATGAGCTTAGACGACTTTCCTAACCAGTACATCATTGGTGACGTCTCAGCCGTTAAAGATGACAAGTCCGGTCGGATGTTTCCAACGACTGGTCAGATTTCCATCTACGAAGCGGACGTTGCTGTCAATGATTTCTTAAACAAACTAAATGGTAAACCTGCCATTAAGTTCGACTACAAATCAATGGGAACCGTTTGTTCACTTGGCCCATACAGTGGAATTGCCGAAATTTACATGTTCGGCATGACCTTTAAGTTAAAGGGATGGATTGTCCCAATCTTTAAGAACATGATCTTCAAAAAGAACGGACTTGAACTCGGAAACATTCGGACCATGTTAGAAAGTTAAATTGATTTAAGGAGGAACTATTCACAATGCTTAATTTAGGTTTAAGTGTTTTGCCGCTAGCGCGGATTCAGTTCGCTGAAACCACGATTTTCCATTTCTTCTTCGTCCCAATGTCAATTGGATTGGCATTGATCGTTGCAATCATGGAAACCTTCTATGCGGTGACCAAAAAACCAGTCTATAAGACGATGACGAGATTTTGGAGTAAGATTTTCTTACTTAGTTTCGCGGTCGGAGTTGTAACTGGTTTGATTCAAGAATTCCAGTTCGGGATGAACTGGTCTGATTACTCAAGATTTATGGGTGACATCTTCGGGGCGCCGTTAGCCATCGAAGCTCTGTTGGCCTTCTTCTTGGAATCAACGTTTATCGGGGTTTGGATGTTCACCTGGGACAAATTAAAACCTGCTTGGCACGCCCTGATGATTTGGTTGGTCTTCTTTGGTTCAGCCATTTCAGCACTTTGGATTTTATCTGCCAACAGTTTCATGCAACATCCCGTTGGTTACCGGATTGATCCTAAGACCGGGCACGCTTTAATGACTAGTTTTAGTGCCATTCTCACTAACCAACAACTCTGGTACGAATTTCCCCATGTGATCTTCGGAGCCTGTGTTACCGGTGGTTTCATCGTCGCTGGTGCATCGGCTTGGATGATCTTTAGAAAGAAGTGGCCCGACTTCTTCAGAAAATCAATGCGAATTGGTTTAGTCGTTGGTTTGATTGCTGTCTGCGGTAGCTTCCTTAGTGGAGACCAACAGATGCTTTACTTAAGCCATCAACAACCAATGAAATTCGCCGCTGCTGAAGGTGAATTTGAAAACGTTAAAAGTCCAGCTGCTTGGACGGCCGTTGAATTCGCTCATACTAACGAACACCGTGCTAGTTTCAAGATTGAGATTCCATACATGATGGACATCTTGACCTACCACAAGCTAAGTGGATCGGTTACCGGTATGAATGAAACTAATGCAAAATTACACAAGAAGTGGAATAGTCAGTTTGGCAAAGATATGAACTACTACCCACCAGTAAACACCTTGTTCTACTCATTTAGAATCATGGTATTTGGTGCAATGACACTAGCTTTCTTAGCCATCTGTGGACTGTGGTTCTCAAGGAAAAAGAAGAATACGATTGGGAAGCAGTGGTGGTTGACGCTACTGCTGACGGTTGGAACATTTGGACCGTTCATTATTAACACCTGTGGTTGGCTGGTTACCGAAAGAGGTCGTGACCCATGGGTTGTCTACGGATTACTGCCAATTGCCAAAGCGGTTTCGCCAAGTACGACGGCGGCTTCCGTGCTCTTTACCATTATTATTTACTTCTTCTTATTTGCCACTTTGGGTGTCTTCATGTTTATTTACGCACGAAAATCACTTTACAAGGGGCCTGAAGGTGTCGGCGATCACGAGAGCTACGATACCGAAGATCCATTTTCAAAGGAGGCTTTTGAGAAATGAGTTTATTACAACTTTTATGGTATTTCTTAATCGGATTACTGTTCGCACTGTTCTTAATTCTCGATGGAGCTGATTTTGGGGCCGGAATGTCAACAAGACTGCTGGCTAGTAATTACGACGAAGCAGCTTTGGTACTTCGAACGATTGGACCCCACTGGAGTGGAAACGAAGTCTTCTTGGTTGCCGCTGGTGGTTCAATGTTTGCGGCGATGCCAATGTGGTACGCCTCGTTGTTCTCCGGATTCTATCTCCTGCTGTTCTTTATCCTGGTGGCTCTAATTTTTCGGGGAGTCTCGTTTGAATTCTCCGAAAACGCAGAGACCAAAAAGGGCCGAAACCGATGGATGTGGGCCAACTTCTTCGGAAGTGTCTTCATCCCCTTCCTGTTCGGAATGCTTTTTACCGACATGATTCAAAGTTTGCCAATGGACGGTCAGGGTAACATCTACGTCACCTTCTTCGACGTTGTTAACCCACTTTCAATCCTTGGTGGAATCACGGTAACTGCCTTATGTCTCTACCAAGGCCTTCACTACATTTCCTTGCACACGGCGGGCTTAATTCGATACCACGCCTCAGCAATGGCATCCAACCTATACTGGTTGGCTTACCCAGTGGAAATCCTAGTTGTGATTGCCTTATATTTCCAAACCAACTTTTTCGAGACACATTTGGTCTCAACTGTAGTAGTATTAGCATTAATCGTTGCTACAACTATTTGGGGTCAAATTGCTAGTGGCTCTGGTCATGAAGTACAAGCTTATCTTGCAAGTACCAGTACCCTCGCCTTACTAGTAATCCTGATCTTTATTGGTTTATTCCCTAACGTATTGGGTGCCAATGATCCAGTTCACACGATTTCAATCGCAAACGCTTCTTCATCACCATATACGTTAGTTGTAATGACCATCGTGGCATGTATCCTCCTACCGCTCATCGCGATCTACTTTACCTGGAGTTACGTCTCACAATGGCATCGCATTTCGCTTAAAGATATGGAAGATGCCAATTCTGGATATTAAAAATTAAGGATTGATAAAACATGTTTGATAAACAACTTCTATCAATTCCTGGGGTCAAAAAATTAATTGCCAAGCTAAGTATTCTAGCAGTCGTCCAATCGGTCGCTATCATTCTAGAAGCCCTTTTTCTCTCACAGGCAATGGTGCTTACTTGGGAACAAAAAAAGATAGCAGCGTTAACCATACCTGTGCTATCTTTTTTTGTTGCTTTCGCATTAAGATACCTGATCACAAGAATTGAAAATCAAATTACCGATAAATTTGCCAGTCAGGCTAGTAGTCAGTTAAAAGAACAACTCCTACAAAAAGAATTCGAACTAGGACCCGCCATGGTCTCAAACATCGGATCAGGTCACATGGTAACCCTAGCACTTGAAGGGATTGATAAGGTCGAAAACTACCTTAACCTCATCTTGCAGAAGACCATTAACCTGGCGATCATTCCATGGATCATCCTTTTGTACTGCTTCTTCGTTAACTGGCTCTCAGCGGTCGTGATGCTACTGGTCTTTCCGGTAATCATCTTGTTCATGATTATTCTAGGACTCGCCGCTCAGGCTAAATCTGACCGACAGTATTCTGGCTTTAAAGAGATGTCCAATAACTTCATCGACAGCATGCGGGGGCTTAAGACCCTCAAGCTCTTTGGCCTCAGTAAATCCTACGGAGATAACATCTATCGGGTTAGTGAAAATTACCGAAAGAGCACGATGAGCGTGTTAAGGGTCGCTTTACTATCGACGTTTGCCCTCGACTTCTTTACGACCATGTCAATTGCCATCGTGGCCGTCTTATTAGGTGTGAAATTAATTAATGGAACGGTGACCTTGCTTCCAGCCCTAATCATCCTAATTCTCTGCCCGGACTACTTTTTACCGGTCAGAGATTACGGAAATGACTACCATGCCACTTTGGACGGCAAAAATGCCCTGATTGACATTAACAAGATTCTGGATTTACCAAGTCCAACCAGCAAAATTAAACTAACCAACTTTCACAACTGGACTAAGGACAGTACCTTAAAGGTCAGTGACTTAAACTTCAGTTACGACCAAAAGGAGGACAATATCGCTGATGCCAATTTCAATCTGAACGGATTCGTTAACATCGGAATCGTGGGTCGGTCTGGCTCGGGAAAGTCCACGCTTTTAAACCTCCTTGGAGGCTGGCTGTCTCCAACCAACGAAAACGGTCATCTCCCATTCAACGTTGACGGTCAAGCAGTTGACAGTCTCGCTCAATCGGAATGGCAGAAGCACATCAGTTACATCCCCCAGGATCCATACATCTTTGCCGGAAGCATTGCCCAAAACGTCGCCTTTTATAAACCCGATGCTAAGGCTTACGCCATTAACTCGGCCATCGAAAAAGCGGGTCTGTCTAAGTTTGTCGCCAGTCTTCCCGACAAGGCGAATACCAAGATTGGCGAAGGTGGCAGAGGAATTAGTGGCGGTCAGGCCCAAAGAATTGCCCTGGCCCGAACCCTGCTTGATACCGAGCGAACGATTCTCCTGTTAGATGAACCAACCGCCCATTTGGACATTGAAACCGAATATCAACTGAAACAAACCATGGTTCCGATCTTCAAAAACCACCTCGTCATCTTTGCGACCCACAGACTTCATTGGATGAACGAAATGGACTACATTCTAGTCATGGAAGACGGCAAAATCGTTGAACAAGGAACTCAAACTGAATTATCCAACCAAAACGGAGCCTACAAGCAATTGATTAGTGAGATTCGAGGTGGAAACAATGCGTAAACTACTTAAAAACGATACGTGGATTAAACCATACCTGACCAAGTACAAGGTCCTGTTATTCTGGGTCTTCTTTCTCGGAGTCTTGACCTTTGGGTGTGGGATTGGATTGATGTTCGTTGCCGGCTACTTAATTAGTCGTTCGGCCACTCATCCCTACAACATCCTGATCGTTTACGTCCCGGTCATCTTAACGCGGGCCTTCGGAATTGGCCGACCGGTCTTTAAGTACTTAGAGCGACTAAACAGTCATAACTGGGTCTTAAAGGTAACGTCCGCCCTTCGAAAACGGCTCTACACTACCCTGGAATCATCCGCCTTTTTTTTGAGTGAGAAATTTCAGACCGGTGATTTACTGGGCGTCCTAGCCGACGACATTGACCACCTTGAAAACCTGTACCTGAGAACCATATTTCCAACCCTTGTGGCCTACATCACGGGTATCATCATCATTGTAGCCTTAGGCATCATTAGTTGGCCCTATGCCATCTTCATGTTCGTTGCGTTTACCATCATTTTGTTCTTTGTCCCACTTGCCTCTGAGGCCATGCGGGGGGCTTCTAAGGAATACCAAAAGTCGCTACTCCACCAGTCTTATGAAAATCTGACGGATTCAACCCTTGGAATCGCGGACTGGATGATTTCCGGTCGAGAAAAGGGCTTTCTTAATCATGTCAGAAAAAACGACCCGAAGATTGCCAAGTCTAACGATCAGACCCACTTATTTGAGTGGAATCGTGAATTTCTCATTAAAGTGGTCTTCGCAATCGTCATCATCGGGACCCTGCTTTGGTCTAACCTGTACTTCAAGGGGTCACAGGAACTCGTTAACTACGCGGCCGCCTTCGTCATGGGAATCTTCCCACTGATGGATGCCTTCGTCCCAGTATCTCAAGCCTTAGAAGAGTGGCCAATGTACAGTGATTCGGTGGTCCACTTGAATCAACTTTCAGACGAAGAGAGGAAACCGTACGTCTCAGACGAAAAGTTGCCCGCCCCATCTGACTTTAATTCCATTAAACTCGATCACGTGACTTTTCACTACCAAGATGATCCAAGTGACATCATCAAAGACGTCTCGTTTAAGATTGATAAACACCACAAGTTAGCAATCATCGGACCCAGCGGAGTTGGAAAGACAACCCTCTTGCAGCTTTTAACCGGAGCGCTTACGCCAACGACTGGACACGTCTTAATCAACAACATCGACGCCTACAAGTTTGAGTCTGACAGCTATAAATGGTTCAGTGTCCTGGATCAGAGTCCGTTTCTATTTGACACGTCGGTCTTAAACAACGTCCGAATCGGAAACGAAACTGCTACTGACGAAGACGTCAAAAGGGCCATCAAGGCCGTAGGATTGTCTGATTACATTGAATCACTACCAGACGGCTATGAAACGAACGTCAAGGAAAACGGAATCAGATTCTCTGGCGGACAACGGCAACGAATTGCGCTCGCCCGCATTCTTTTGCAGGACAATCCAATTGTCCTACTAGATGAACCTACGGTGGGACTGGACCCGATTACCGAAAATAACCTGATTAACACCATCAGTCGAGTTTTAAAAGACAAAACCATGATTTGGGTTACCCATCACCTTCAAGGCTTAGACGAAATGAATGAGGTTATCTTCCTTGAAAACGGCGTCATCAAAATGGAAGGAAATCCGCAAGCATTGTATAAAAATAACGCCCGTTATCGTAGACTGTACGCAATGGACGTTGGGAAATAATTATTCGGTTATTTAGAATACTGAAACAATTCCGAAATGATGGTTTTAAGGACAGCGGTACTCTCAGATTGTGGTAACTGCGCAATTAGGTCAAAAGCGTCGTCTAAGTACTGCGTATAAATCTGACGCGCCGCTTGCATTCCGCCACTGTCACTCACAATTTTAGCAATTTCTTTTAGATCAGCTTTTTTAAGCTGGTCTTTTTTTAGGATTTTTTTTAACTTCGGACCGTCAGCGGTCTTGAAAGTTTCAATGACGGGCAAGGTATACACGCCCTCACTGGCATCGTGCAGAGTGGGCTTTTCGGTTTCAACGTCTGGCTCAAAGTCCAGGAGGTCGTCTCGAATCTGAAACGCCATCCCAAAGTTCAAACCAATCTGCTCAGCAATCTGGACGGTGTTATTGTCAGCCATTGAAAGAATGGCGCCCTCCCCCATTGCCACTTTGAAGAGTTCCGCCGTCTTTCCCTGAATTGAATCAAAGTAGTCCTGTTCACTTCGGTCTAAATCATACTTACTTTCGTCTTGGGCCAACTCGCCAAACAAGACGTCCTTCATGCTTTCAACGTTGTAACGCAAATTATCAAAACTCGGGGCATAGTCCAAAAGCATTTCAAAGTATTTCGTGAACAGGTAATCACCCAGGTAGATGGCTTCGCGCTGGCCAAATTGAGCGTTTAACGTATCTTCCCCCCGTCTTAGGTCCGATTGGTCAATGACGTCATCGTGGACCAAAGAAGCCAAATGAATGACCTCAATTGAAGCGGCGGCCTGGAGGAGTTTCTCTCGCTCAACTGCTTCCGTGCCAAAGTTACCCGCGATTAACAGGAGCGCCGCCCTTAGCATCTTGCCGTTTCCGTTAATTAGTTCTTCGATTCCCCGTTTAAACTCGGCCTCAGGAACCTGAATCTCTTTACTTATGAGTGATTGAACTTGAACCAGTTCAGATTCAATTTCAGGAAATTTATTCCAAATGGTTGTTTTCATGTCTTTTCCTTTTTTATGGTAACCTTACGATATTTTCATGGTACTATAATAACAGCATTATCCTTAATAATAATAACATTAACAATGACTTTCGGAGGCAAAACAATGAAGTGGAAATACTTTTATCAACTAACCGAGATGTACACCACCCCAGTCGACGTCTTAATCCTACTGTTCTGTGCCAGCTTTTCGTACTACTTTTACGGTTCTTTTAACTGGCTGTATGCCATCTGGGCTTTCTTCATCGTGTTCTTGATGCATCTGTTTTTAAACCTACATAACAACCTGGAAGACTACGAACACGCGACCGACGTGACCGACTACAAGCACGCTACCAGTATCATTGGTAAGTACCACCTAAGTACCCGGATGATCTGGAAATGGGTCGTAATAATGGGGATAATTGTCGCCGTCCTTGGACTCACGCTCGCATACCTCACCGGTTGGCCGACACTAATCATCGGCATCATCGGCTTTGGCCTCGGACTAGCCTACTCGGCGGGTCCGAGACCAGTGGACTCCACCCCATTTTGTGAACTTGCGACCGGCATGCTCATCATGTTTTTTGACCCGCTGGTCTACGTCTATCTAGGAAGCATTCATCGCTTTCACTTTTCCTGGGACAGTATCGTCGACGTCTTTTTGGTCACCATGTTCCTGTTTGTGCTTGCCTACATCACCCAACTCGCCAACAACACCTGTGACCTAAGAGAAGACATTGGGAATCATCGCTACACCCTGGTGTATTACATCGGACCATCAGACGCAATTAAATTATTTACAATTGTTTTCTGGTTGACAATCTTAATCATACCAATTTTATCCTTCTTTGGATACGTCCCAATCATCTCAAATTTAATTATTTTGGCTTATCCGCTGGCCTGGAAGAAAGTTAAAGTTTTTCAAACCAACCAGAACAAGCAAGAAGTCTATCATCAAATCGTTGGTGGGGTGACAATGTTAATGGGGTTGTATATCATTACATACATGATCGGAACCATCATCAAAATCTTTCTTTAATTCATTTACACTGGAGGTAAATCATGACCTGGAAGTATTTTTATCAACTAACTGAGATTTACACAACACCGCTGGACGTGACGTGGCTCATACTTGCGGCTAGTTTTTCTTATTATTACTACGGCTCGTTTAACTGGCTGTATGCCATCTGTGCCTTCGTGATTGTCATCGCCCTGCACCTATTTTTAAACATGCAGAACAACCTCGAAGACTACGAACACGCCACCGACAAGACGGACTACAAGCACAGTACGAGCACCATTGGGAGTAATCATCTGAGTCTCACGATGATTCGGCACTGGTTGTACGGTTTTGCCGCTTTCATTATAATCGCCGGTTTGATCCTGAGTTACTTTACCGGATGGCCCACGCTGGTCATCGGTGTAATTGGTTTTCTATTGGGACTGGCGTACTCGGCAGGACCAAAGCCCTTAGACGCCACCCCATTCTGTGAGTTAGCGGTCGCCACGTTAATTCCGTTCTTTGTTCCGCTGATTTACATGTACATGGGAAGCATCCACCGATGGAACTTCACCCTTATGAGTGTGCTGGACGCCTTTTTGGTGACACTATTACCGTTTATCCTCTTCTTTATCATCCAACTCGCAAACGACACGTGTGACCTCGAACAAGACATTGGAAATAACCGTCATACACTAGTCGACTACATCGGGAAAAAGAACGCCATTAAGGTGTTTGACTTGGTCTACTGGCTCTCAATCATCGTAATTCCGATTCTTTCTTTGGCAGTCGGCATCGTTCCTTACTTTGCCCTACTGACCATTCTAATTTATCCCTACGTTTGGACCAAAGTCAAAGTGTTCAAATTCAATCAAAACAAGGGGGAAATTTATAACGTCATCGTTAAAAACGTTTCACTGATCGTCATGTTGTACATTTTGACGTACATGATTGGTACCATTATCATCTACCTATTTAAATAAACCAAAAGCACTTCTTTAAATAAACTAAAAGCACTTCAGAATTTTCTGAAGTGCTTTTTTAGATCTAAAACTAATGATGATTACTAACGTACCACGCTAGTTGATTCAGTAATTTATTTTGGTACTCATCATACAGACTTCTCAAGGGATGCAGATGATCCACCTTGACAATCCACGGCTTATCGAAGTTTGTGTAGTGCACAATGACGGGATGATCCAACGCCTCAATTTGAGAACGTTGCCCGTCCGTCGTCTCACTTTTGCGGTACTTGCCTTTAATAAGGTTACTTTGCACGTTGTACTTGGAGGGTAATGCCTGCCAATCACCGTTAAAAATGGCATTTAAGGCGTCCTGATCCTGAAACCGTAACATTTCTGGATGGTCATTCGCAAGTCGCCGTGCTTTTTGTGAAATACCGGCGCTACGCCATTTCTTGGTATCAATTAGTAACAGGCCGGCGTTAAAGTAATGGCCAGTTTTCTCACTGATTCCCATCTCACGTAAGCGGTCCAAATAACCAGCATTTTCAACGGCGCCAATTACTTTCCCATTTAGATCAGCGTGATAAAGTTCATCAATGTTTCCCACACAAATCATATCAGCGTCAAGATAGAGAATCCTGGGACGGTCAATTTCTTCTGGAATATCAATGCGATAGTAAGTATTGCGTTTGATGATGCTGTTTGGGGCGTCCGTGTTGGCCTTCTGGTAGCGATCCTCGTGGGGCTTTAAAAATTTCACCGTTCGACAATTTCTAAAAAGTTTCGGGAGGGTAGCAATTAAGTTCTGATTTTTGGGATTTAGATGATCGTTGACGACAAAAAACTCAAAGTCAGCGTCAGGATTGTTTAAAAGGATGGAAGTGTAATTAATCGCCAGCGGCAGTGCCATGTTGTTGTCAGTGGTGGACGCAATCGTCAGTGGATGAGCCACTTCAATTGGTTTTTTCACTAGGCCCAGTCTCCGTTACGAAAGACGGGAACGACCGTCCCATCAGCTTTAACACCGTCGATGTTCATGTCGTCAGAACCCATCATGAAATCAACGTGTTCTTGACTGCTATTTAAGCCAGCCTGGTCTTGTTCTTCCGGACTCATCTCGGTCCCTCCAACAACACTGAATGGATAAGCAGCGCCCAGGGCCATGTGATCACTGGCATTTTCGTCGTACAGGGTGTTGTAGAAGATAATGCCCGATTGTGAAATTGGACTGGGATCCGGCACCAGTGAAACTTCTCCGAGCGAACGAACTCCCGGATCTGTGGCAAGGAAGTGGTCAAGTGTCTTTTGCCCCTTCTTGGCGGTAGCCTTTACGACCTGTCCGTCCTTAAAAGTGAACTCCATGTCTTCAATCAAAGTGCCAGAATAGCTTAACGGCTTCGTCGAAGTGACGTGACCGTTAATGCGGCGTTTGTCAGGAGCGGTGAAAACCTCTTCGGTCGGCATGTTGGGCATGAACTTAATGCCATCAACACTGGTACTGCCAGCCCCTACCCAGACGTGGTGCTTGGGCAATCCGACCTCCATGTCAGTTCGTGGGGAATGGTACTGCAGTGTGTCAAACTGTTCCTCATTTAACCAAGCTGCCTTTTCTTGGAGTTGGTCCTTGTGGTCCTTCCAAGCCTGAATGGGGTCGTCGTTATCAACTCGAGCGGTTTTGAAAATCTCGCGCCACAACTTATCAACGGATTCGTCATCCGGCAAGTCAGGAAAAACCTGTTTCGCCCAGGCTGTGTCAGCGGCACCCACGACCGTCCAGGTTAAGTCGTTATTCTGCGTAGCAACCCGGACCGCGTTCGTGGCCTTCCCCATGGCCGCCGTGTTTTTGGCCACTCGTTTGGGATCGATTTTGGCAAAAGCAGCCGGGTCCTCCGACAAAACTGAGATCCGAGCGGCATGCTTATCAACGATGTAGTTGGCCTCATCAATCATGTATTGGGGAATGTTTTCCAACCGGTCGTCACTGGCATGTTCTAAAAATTGTTGCGACACAAAGGTGTCGTCCCACTTAACCATCACATCGGCGGCCCCAGCTTTATAGGCTTCTTTCACAATCATGTGGGCCAAGTCCTGGTGATGATCAGAGATATACAGAACGACCGTCTGGCCCGGTTGGACGTTTACTCCGACCTTGACAATCAATTCCGCATACTTTTTTAAATTACGATCTAATTCTTCCTTCTTCATGTAATCATCCCTTCTTCTCTCGTTGCATCCATTCTATTGATTTTTATTTTCAATTACAATTAATAAGTGTAACGCTTTGCAATCAAAATTTAACTTACGGAATGTAAGTCCGAAACCACGGCTTTTCAACTTATCTGACTTCACAATTTCTCAGAAAGGGACTGGAGCAAGCGCGTGATACCGTGCTAAAATGGATGATATTACTTAACGAAACGGGAGGGATCGACGTGTCAAAAGCTGCCAAACGAGCAATTTTCATCCTGATTATTGCGAATTTTATCATTTGTTTAGGGATGAGTCTGGTAATTCCAGTCGAACCCTTCATTAAAAACGAATATCATCTAACCACCGCTCAGATGGGAACCATGACTTCACTATACGCCTTAGCTCAGTTCATCGGATCGCCGTTTGTGGGCCGGATTTCAGACAAGATTGGACGAGCACCAATTCTGGCTGGAGGTCTAATCCTTTATTCCGTCTCGGAAATGATGTTTGCGGCATCTAACACGCTGCTGTTATTCGATATTTCCCGACTAATTGGTGGAATTTCAGCCGCCATGGTGGTGCCAACGTCCATGGCAATGGCCGCTGACCTGTCGTCTTCAGAACAACGGGCCAAGGTCATTGGCCTGCTCTCAGCCGCTTTTAGTGGTGGTTTAATCATCGGTCCCGGGATTGGTGGTGCACTCGCCAAGTTTGGGTACAAGACGCCGTTCTGGTTTGCGGGCGTCCTTGGCATCATCGCCGTCATCTTCTTTGTCATAGGACTTCCCAAGCACATCAAACAGACCAATCAAAAAAATCCCGTCATGGAGGAAGTCCACATCACCGAAAAGGGCCTGAAGTCCATCTTAAACGGGACCATGATTGCCCTTTTTGCCATGATTTTAATCTCATCATTTGGCCTGCAGGGCTTTGAAAGTATCTACACGATCTACGTGAACCAGGTCTTTCACTTTACCCTTGATAACATTGCTGTCGTCCTAATCATCAACGGGATGATTTCTCTCGTCCTTCAGGTCGTCTTCTTCGATCGCTTAGTCCGAATGCGCGGTGAACTCGGTCTCATCCGCGACTGTTTCGTTCTTAGTTCCATCTGTATCGTCTGGATTCTGTTTGCTCACAGCAAAATCGAAGTCATCATTGCCACCCTAGTGGTCTTTTGTGCCTTTGACGTGCTCAGACCTGCCATTACAACACTTCTAACTCGTTTTGGCAAGAATAACCAGGGATTAATCAACGGCTTAAACATGTCACTAACCAGTGTTGGTAACATCATCGGACCCATCTTTTCCGGGGTTCTAATGGACATTAACCCGCACTATCCCTACACGATTGTCGCCATTATTTTACTGTTTTCGGCGTTCATAACATTTGTAGTTCGTTACGAAATGCGTCACACTAAGGGCGTCAAAAGTGATGAATAGAAACGGAGGAATTGCATATGGCAAAAAAAGTACTAATCTTAGGTGCCGCGGGACAAATTCCTAGCATCGTAATTCAAAAATTATTAAAGGACACCGACGTTGACATGACCCTACTAGCGCGTAACGCTAAAAGTCGGTTAACTGTCAGTGACCCCAAACGAGAAACTGTCGTTGACGGCGACATCAATGATAATGAAACCCTGACAAGCGTCATGAAGGGCCAAGACATCGTCTTTTCGGATGTTCCCCACGCTGAGGCAATGAGTTCCGTTATCAAGTCCATGGACCAGGCAGACGTTAAACGTTTAATCGTCGCTGGTCTCCTGGACGTTGACGATACGGTCGTTGGACCATTTAAGAAGTGGAACAACGAGATGATTGGCAGTACCTACGCCGATCCCAAGAAAGCCTATAAGGAACTGCTTGATTCCGACATTGACTACACCTACTTGAAGATGACCTGGCTTTATAACGACAAGAACAACGAAAAATACGAAGTTATTCCCGCTGGTAAACCGTTTAAGGGTGCGCAAGTCACCCGGGAAGCCATTGCCAAGTTAATCATCAGCATCATCGAAGACCCAAGTAAATACCAACGTGAAGACATTGGCGTGGTTGAGCCTGGTACGGAGAATCTGTCAAAACCTTCATTTTATTAAAAGTTAAACAATATAAATACCTTTAGATGGATTTTATCAATCCGATCTAAAGGTATTTTTCGTTATTTATAAAAAATATTAATCAAAAACTTTTTCTCTGAAAAATTATGTACCCTAACACTAAAAATGTGAGTGACCATCCCAATGTTCCAATCATTAATTGACCATTGCTCAAAAGAGTTGTTAAATGATAAGTTCCGTAGTTATAGTATTGATTAGTCAAGTTCAGCATATTAAAGGGATTCCATTTTAATATATTAGAAAATGAATTACTTTTATCTACTAAATTGCCTGAGACGAATTGACCAATCAAAACGATGAGAATATTAGTTGTAATAACTACCGCATTTGAATTAATAATGCACGATGCAATAAATACCAAACTAATTATCAATAAAGATGCAACCAAATCCACTAAATTAAAAATAATCATATTTATAATTAACGGACTGTGATATTGATATAAATCTAACCAATTTATTGACAAAGAAGTAAACGGAACTAACTGGAAAATAAAAAAGCAAATTATTGAAAATAAATGTAATATTATCGCATAACTACATGCAATCAGTACTTTAGCAAAATAAACGTCAGCTTTTTGCGGAGCTTTATAAAGGATCGTTAAAATCGCATTATTCTGATACTCCATCGTAAAAAGTGTCGAACAGACAATGATTAACACTAGTGGAATAATCTGATTTGAATCGTCATTTGTCATAGCTAACAAATTATTTTGTTGATTACCAGAAGCCATCTTAACAATGACCGTATAAACGGGAATTAAAAATGGTGCAATATAAACAATTTTTCGGTGAATACTTTTATAAAATTCCTGATGTAAACAACGTAGCATAACTAGATCCCCTCCATTTTAAATCCGTTGATGCTTAAAAATAAAATACCCAACAACAAAAAATCCTAGTCCATAAATAAGCGTGCCTATTATTAACTGAACATTACTTAAATTTGAAAATAGGAAGTACTTTTTATTAGATAATTGATTAATTACATAAATCATATTCAACGGATTCCATTTTATAAAATTGACTGAAGTCGGGATGCTTTTCATGATGGCGGTTGAGATATTCGATCCTAAAAACACGATTAATAGTCCCATTGCAATTACAAACGATTCATTTTGGGTTAAACAAATAAGAAGAAAAGTAAGTGCAATCACAAAAATCATATACAATAGATAACCAATGATATTCAATAAGAGGGAAATTAAAACAGTATGTTGATCATTAACAAGCGAAAACCAGGAAAATTCTTGATTAGCTAAAAAGAATGTAAATATCAAAGTCACAAAGGAACCAAGTCCTAATAAAGTTATTCCATAAAACATCACAATCATAAACTTAGATAAATAAATCTTGAATTTATTAGATGTTTTATAAAACAGAGTACTAATAGTATGATTACGGTATTCAATGGCAATAAAATCAGACGCAATCGCAATTAAAATCACGATGGACCATTGGCCCATACCGAAGCCTTGTGTAACCACTAAATTGTCATTATTTCCCGTTATGGCACTGTAAAGCATTAAAACAAACAAAATCGCAATTCCATATAAGGGTAATCTTTGGTGAACAAATTTATAAAATTCATGTCGTAAACTGGCAATCATTCTATTGAACCCCCTCTTTCTCCAGAATTTGGACTACAATCTTTTCCAAATTACCATTATCAGGAGTCAACTCTTCAAGATAAATACTATTATCAGCCAGAATTTCTTGAATTTTATCCAAATTGCTTCGATTAATTACATAAAAATCACTTTCATCAATAAAATCAACTTTGAATTTCTTTAAGATATCTTTTGTCTTATTCATATTTCGTGTAATTAATCGGTATTTTTGATCATTAGTTTCAAAAATTTCTTGTAATGACTTACTTAAAATTATTTTGCCATTTTTTAAAATTAAAATATCCGTCATGACTTTCTGTAATTCTGATAATATATGACTAGAAATTAAAAAGGCAGTCCCATTTTGGGCATATTCCCTAATGATCTTTCTAACACTAATGGTAGCTTCAATATCTAAACCGTTCATTGGCTCATCCAAAATAACTAAATCAGGCTTATTTAATAAAGCAATTGCAATCCCCAATTTTTGTTTCATTCCAATAGAATAATTTTTAGATTTTTGGTCAATGTATGAATTCATCTGTAATAACGAAACAATATGATGCATATCTGTTGAATCTTTACTATATAGTTTAAGGTTCTCCATCCCTGTTAAAAATGGATAAATAGCTGGATTTTCAACCAACGCTCCCACTTTTTTCAGTGCAATATGGTTAGTAGTGGTGACACTTTGACCATTTAAGGAAACTGACCCCTTAAACTTTAGAAGACCTAAAATTGTTTTCATAATCGTACTTTTACCGGCTCCATTAGGACCGATTAAACCTACAATTTCACCAGATTTAACTTCAAATGAAACATTTTTCAAAACATGATTTTTCCCAAAAGAAATACTAATATCTTTTACTGAAAGCATACCAATTCCTCTCTATAAACTTAACTATGGAACATTTCTGCTACGGTAAACACAAATCCAGATACTAAAATCAAAATTAAAACAATCCACCAATATCTAGCTAAGAATTCCCACACATTATTAATCGGATGATATCTTTCGTTAACGTTTTGAGGAGAATTGTATCCATTTTGATTAGATGAATTTTTATCTGGTTTATTACCAAATAACAACACCTCTACTGGAATTTGAAAAATTTTGGCAATTTTCTCAATTGTATTTAAATTTGGAGTAGTTTCACCAAGTTCCCATTTCGAAACTGTTTGACGGGTCACATATAAATCATTTGCCAACTCTTCTTGAGAAATTCCCTTTTCTTTTCGTAATTTTTGTAATTGCTGAGCAAAAATAATTTTCATTTATGTACTCCTTTAAGTTTTATTAATTTAAATATAACGTAGACAGAAAAATAATAAAGCACTCCTTTATAAGGAATAGCACTTCTAAGGTGGAATTATGTTAATTAATGTTTGCATAGTTAGGTGCATAACTGTTCCCAAATCACACACTATCAACGTGCAGTTAGCTGTTTTTTATTTTCACCATTCCTCACAAACTACGTTATAATTGACCATGTAATAGCTTTAAATAAAGGGAGCGTTTTATATGTTTAATGAAAAAGAAAGGGGTTTTGATGGATGGGCCCTAATTGCGGGAATTATCTTTGTTGCCGCTGGACTCTTTGTCTTCATCAAGCCATTTGCCACACTGCAGGCACTAGCCGTTATTTTAGGAATCGTGGCACTCTGCATTGGCCTGTACCACTTGGTGCTTCATCATCAACTGCAAAAGAACTTTGATGTTTCGGGATACTTGATTATCATCAATGGAATTATCGATATCATCATTGGTCTGATCCTGTTATTCAGCCGATCATTTGGCTTCTACCTCATCGCCATCGCCTTTGCGATCTGGTTCATCGTTGACTCTGGTCTAAGCATCTACTCGGTAACCAAAGCACAACAGAAGTCAGCCAAACGTTACTACTGGTTAATCGTAACGGCCGGCATCATCGGAATCATCATTGGAATTATCCTATTGTTTACCCCATACCTTTCAAACGCCGTTGTTATTATCTTCATCGGGATCTACTTCATCGTTGAAGGAATTAAGTTATTGGTAATGGCATTTTAAATTAGGGATTAATTAAAAAGGATTCACATGAAAAATAATGATAAAAAAATCCAACATTTTTGGAATAATCTGTTGAGTAAAAATACGGCTCAAAAAACTAAAACTAATGATATGGGTCAAATTATTATCGATCCCGATTCAGATGACCAATCACTAATTGATTGGTATCTCAAAGGTTAAGCAAACCAAAAATGGCTTCACGTACCCAAATACGTGAAGCCATTTTCTCTTGTCAATTTTATTTAAATTAATGAGTTGCCCAGAAGCAGCATGATAAACACAAGCACGAGGTCCAAGTAAACGAAGCTACTTACGACCTGCCACTTGCCCATCGTGTAACTCGACCAAATCGAATTAATGATAATAAACACCAGTTCAATGTAAATCACCAGGGCAATCAAACTACCGCCGACCATCGTGAAACCACCAATGACGGAATGCGGACCAAGGTGAAGGTGAAACGGTCCAAATTTCAGCCAAAAAACCACGACCGCTGACTGAATGACCAACAGGACGCTCAACACCACGTTAATCCAGAACATGATGCTGTTTTTAATGAGTAAGGGTTCTAACTGCCGATGAATCAAGAAGTAGCCGATTGCCGTCAAAATCACCATCACTAACAGGGTAATTCCAATAATCTCGAGATTAGCACTCAAAAGTTGCTTATGACTCTCGGTCACGATATTAATCTTGCGTCCCGTCCACGTGATGATGTCGCATCCCAAGATGAACACCATCCAGTAGATCAACATCATCCAAAACTTAGGATACAGACTAATCGGGTGATAAATCATGAAGGCATAAACGGCGGTAAAGAACAGCACAGCTAACACAAAGTACGGTCGATTCATTACGGAAGCGGCTGCTCCACAAATCAAGGTCGAAGCCGCGAGCCACGACCACTGATAACCCTTCCCCTTTGACTCAAAGAAAGCCATTGGAACCGCCATAAAAATGAAGATTAGACCAATCTCAGCCGACAGGTGAAAAGCTTCATAATAAAGTAAGTCTAAAATGACGAAAGCATACGCTACGAATTCCAGCGATAACGTTTTGAATTGACGCGTCTTGACAAGTTTTTTTAACATGAAATTCCCCTTTATTAGTTCTTCTGGTATCTATTTTACACCCAATTAAACTCAATTTTCTAAATGTTTGTACTATCGTGAGCGTTTGGGTATGATGAAATTGAGCCCAGGAGGTTAATAAAATGGAAGACATTGATATTGATGAACTCAATCCCACCACGATGGTGGAATACTTTGAAAATGAACGGAAAAATAAATTCGACGTTGGTTACATTTTAAAACATAACGACAAGTATGCGCTGATGAGGACCATTGACCTCGAAGGTCGTCTTGATAACTACGAATTAATCGATCTGACGAAAGAAGTTCCGGTTTTTAACACGGGAACTCCGTACTTAAAACAGATGATCGAGTATCGGACCCTTGCGACCGAATATGGGCTTAAGGATACACCACAAATTAAAACAATTGAAGACCTTCCTTTTAAGAATCCACTTCAGGAGGTCCTTGATTATCTGTCACGGAGTGAAGTGAATTTTGAAGTCGTCACAATTAACAAGAAGAACCAGAAAAAAGACCGCATCGGCTACATGAAAAATCGAGAACCGTCCAATTTCTCACTGATTTCACGAGCCGTTGACGATCCGTTTGACCCCATTTTAAATGAGGAACACAAGATCAAACTCAAAAAGATCGAGATTGTGTGTTTCAATTCATGGGAGCTCATCTTTTTGACTGATCTAATCAAAAATGATTAGGAGGAGATTTATGTCCAAGTCAACTAAGATTATTATTGCCATCGCTGTTGTACTTGTAATCGTACTACTCGTCTGCATGGCGTTAGTACTGTTAATTCCCGGTCCAATTGGTGAAATTTCAAACGCAGTTTAAGGTTCAAATTAAAAAGGTGATCACGCGATTCGATCGTGTGGTCACCCTTTTCGTTAATAACAGTATTTAAAATCATTCTAGAACCAAACTAATCCTGCCGCTCCTTAAGCTTCCCCCGAAAATCAGACAACTGATGGTAGCCCTTGTGAAGCATGATATCTGTCAGTTCAGAATCCAAACGTGAAAAGATTTCATGGCCTTCCTTTAAAAGGGCCGTTCCGACCTCAACCACATCAGCACCACACAGGATTAACTCAAAGGCATCCTTTCCAGTACGAACGCCACCAGTTCCGATAATCTTGATTTCTGACTTCAAACGCTTTCTGAAAGCTCGTACATTAGCTAACGCCACGGGCTTGACGTATGAACCACCGATTCCGCCAAAACCACCCTTGGGGGAAATGACTGCTGATTCGGTGTCAGCGTCCACAATTAAGCCGTTACCAACACTGTTAATGGTGTTGATGTAGGTCAAGGGATACTGGTTCAAAATCTTACTTATGGCGTCGTATTGTTGTAGGTCAAAATACGGTGGTAACTTGAGGCCCAGTGGCTTGGTGTAAAAACTAAAAATGGCTTCCATGGCCGCGTGAACGGCCGCAAAATCGTAACCAATCTGAGGCTTGCCAATCACATTTGGACACGACAAGTTAAGCTCACAGAGACCAGTAAAGCTACTGTCTTGAATTTTTCTTAGAGCCGTGATGTTGTCACCAAGGGAGGTTCCCGAGATTGATAAATCGATTGGCTTATCAATCTGATTCTGTTCAATGTAATCAAGATAGTATGCCAGTCCCTTGTTTGGCAGTCCCATGGAATTGATACTGCCAAATTCTGTTTCAGCGTAGCGCGGCTTGGGATTTCCTTTACGTGGCTCTAACGTGGCACTCTTGGTCGTCACGCCACCAGCTTCGGATTTCAGGATTTGATTCATCTCTTCGGCGGTTTCGTCAAAGACTCCAGCGGCATTTAAAAAGGGATGGGCAAACGTTTCGTTACCGATCTGTGTTGCAATTGAAATGTGATCCATTGTAAATAACTCCTTTGGTATATAAAAAGTCACAACTACTTGTGGGCATTCAGAGAAGTTCCCATTTGTCATAGTTGCGACCGCGATTAGTTTAATTAGGATGAATAATCTTTTGGATTCTCTGAACCAATTAAAGATTGATTGTCATTATCATAACGACCCCCACCCTCAATTGTCAACTTAGAAAACCTGCCTAAAAAATAATTGACTTTCTACGTCAATTTAGTTAGAGTATTTATCAAATAAATCGAGACTACTTTAATTCAATCCAGAGAGATTGAAAAGTTAACTGGTTATGTCAAAAAATGGGCGTGCTACGTTAATTTGTAGTAGGCCCTTTATTTATGCAATTCAACCAAGTGAAAATCTAGGAGGATCAAATGGCATATTCATACAAGCATGACTTAGTGACGGTCTCTGACATGGACGAGAAACAAGTTTTACATAAGATTAAATTGGCGCAACTCTTCAAAGAGGGCAAGTCGGTGCACCTAAACCGCCCCACCTACGCAATGAACCTCTTCTTTGAGAACAGTACCAGAACGCACACCAGCTTTGAGATGGCGGAACGCAGACTCGGAATCCAGGTCCTTCAGTTTAACGCCAACACTAGTTCAGTCACCAAGGGTGAGACCCTCTCCGACACCATCAAAACGCTTCAGGCGATTGGCGTTGACATCGCGGTGATTCGGCATCCCGAAAACGAGTACTACCGACAACTACTGGACGACAACCTGAAAATCAGCGTCGTTAACGGTGGTGACGGAAGCGGTCAACACCCGTCGCAATCACTGCTTGATATGATGACCATCTACCAGGAATTTGGCACCTTCAAGGATTTAAACGTCGGCATCATTGGCGATTTAAACCACTCCAGAGTGGCCCGTTCCAACATGGAACTTTTAACTAAACTCGGAGCGCACGTGTCGTTTGCGGGTCCCGACCAGTGGTACGACCCGCAATTTGAGGAGTACGGTAAGCATTTAACCGTTGACGAACTGGCCCACAAATCCGACATCGTGATGTTACTCAGGGTGCAAAAGGAACGCCTCGGAAAAGAACTGGCGAACTTTGACGCCACCAGTTACCACGAACAATTTGGCTTAACTAAGGAGCGCTACCAAACGATGAAGGATAACGCCATCATCATGCACCCCGCTCCCGTCAACCGGGGAATTGAGATTGATTCCGACCTCGTCGAAGCCGACAAGTCCCGAATCTTTAAACAGATGACGAATGGGATGTACATGCGCATGGCCATTTTGACCGACGTCCTCGTTAATAAGGGCATTGTGAATAAAGCAGATATTGAGGGAATTGACGAACGATGAAAATTTTAATTCAAAACGGGCAACTTTTTCAAAATCAAGCGCTCAAACGGTGTGATTTACTGTTAGATGATGGTGTTATTAAACAAATTAAACCTCAAATTGAGCCAACGCAAACCGACAGGGTCATTGACGCCATGAATAAGGTGGTACTGCCCGGTTTGGTGGACGTGCACGTTCACTTCAGAGACCCCGGTCAAACGGAAAAGGAAACCGTAAAAACCGGTAGTGAAGCGTCCGCTCACGGTGGTTACACGACCGTTTGTGCCATGCCAAACGTCATGCCCGTCCCCAATACTCCTGATAAACTAAAATCAATGATTGAACATAACCTGCAACAGGGCGTTGTCAACGTGAAACAGTTCGCCCCCGTCACTTACAACGAACGTGGTGACCAACTCGTAAACTTTGCCGAGATGAAACAGGCTGGAGCCGTGGCCTTCAGTAACGATGGGATTGGGATTCAGAGCGCCCAGACCATGTACAAGGCCATGAAAAAGATCGCTCAAACTGGATTGCCTCTGGCTGCCCACGTCGAAGACCGCTCGTTAATGAACGGCGGCGTCATTAATGAAGGATTAGCAGCTCAAAAACTTGGCCTAAAGGGCGTTCCTGAAGTGACGGAAACCAGCCAACTAGCTCGCGACCTCGAACTAGCACGCGCTAGTGGCATTCATTACCACGTCTGTCACGTCTCAACAGCGCGCAGTGTGGAACTGATTCGACGAGCTAAAGCGGATGACGTCAACGTCACCGCCGAGGTCTCTCCCCATCACCTGCTATTAGACGATTCCATGATTACCAGTGACGACCCCATGTACAAGATGAATCCGCCACTGAGAACCAAAAAAGACCGGCAAGCGTTACTAGATGGACTATTGGATGGCACC
The DNA here is from genome assembly GCF_059901175.1 of Fructilactobacillus sp. X3R5C2. Lineage (NCBI taxonomy): Bacteria > Bacillati > Bacillota > Bacilli > Lactobacillales > Lactobacillaceae > Fructilactobacillus > Fructilactobacillus sp. X3R5C2. The sequence goes on along the minus strand of NZ_JBWXVC010000001.1, from coordinate 10,890 downwards.
ATTGACATGATTGCGACCGACCACGCTCCCCACACTGTCTCTGACAAAGGGCATTCCTTTAACGATTCAGCTTTCGGGATTACCGGCATCGAAACGGCCTTTCCACTGCTGTACACCAGACTGGTTGAAACTGGGCGAGTCACTCTCAGTCAATTGATGGAATGGATGAGTAGCAAGCCAACCGCCTCCTTCAATCTCTCAAAAGAAAACCAAATCAAGGTTGGTAATCACGCCAATTTCTCAGTCTGGAATCTCAATGCGCCGCATCAAATTACAACCAAAAACATGAAATCAAAGGGAATTAATTCGCCGTTTATTGGCAAGCAAGTCGACGCGCAGAACCTCATGACCTTTGTTAACGGCCAAATCGTTTATCACTCATAATTAAAAAAATGCTTTACGTAATTAAATACGTAAAGCATTTTTACTATTGCTAGTTTAAATTAAGTCTTCGACAATGGCAGCGTTGAACTGATCCAAATCATCCGGAGTTCGACTCGTAATCAAGTGATGATCCTTTACTACCGGTTCATCTTTTACAATGGCACCAGCGTAGTAAATGTCAGTCTGAACGGTTTTATAAGCGGTCATCGTGCGACCCTTAACCAGTCCCGTTTGCATGAACAATTGGGGACCATGGCAGATCGCAAACGTTGGCTTGTCAGCTAACAAGAAACTTCTCACAAATTTAACAAACCGTGGGTCACCCCGCAGTTGATCTGGTGAAAAACCACCGGGAACTAGCAAAGCATCAAAACTTTCCGGCATAACATCGGCAATTCCAGCGTCAACCTTGGTCTTGTGTCCGTGTTTACCAATGATCTCTTCGCCAGCCTTCTTATCGATGATCGTAATATCGTGACCAGCTTTTTTCAATGCTTCGACTGGTGAAGTCAATTCAACATCTTCAACGTCATTAGTTACAAGTACAGCTACTTTAGCCATTTCTTATCACTTCCTTACCTATAATTTTACATGGAATGAAATTTCAGGGAAAATATTTTGCTTAACAATTTATCACAACTTTAGAACCAATGAAACTTAACGGAAATTTGATTTACACTTCTCACGGAAAGCCGCTATAATTAACGTAACTACATTTTCCAGAATTCGAGGGTATTTTATGAACAAGTCCAAACATGACGTCAACCTAGTTTGCGTGACGGTCGCATCCTGCATCATCTTCGTCTTAGTGATCCTGATAGGATGTCTGTTAGTCTCAACTCATCACGCCAAGGCTAAAAACCAACAACTTATGACTAAGATTAGGACAACCCGGCAGGAAACCAATACGTTAAACGCCAAAAAGACCACGCAAAAAGTTCAAAAGCAGCACCAGACCGGAGTCGACATCACATCCATTCAGAAAAATAACGACCAGGTCTACCAAAAGGCCATGAAGATGGCATACATGGCCAAATCAAGCAAACAGCGTCAAGCCGTTAGTAAGCAGTTTAAAAAGGATCGTTTCGATCCCACCCTTACTAAGACCATTTTAAGCACCAAGGGGCACAACCAAAAATACCTAAACCAAAAGATTGAGGACGTCTCCGTCAACAACGCTCGTTACGACAGCCAGTCTCAATCCTACAACTCGATGATCACCATTACCTTTGCCTCAAGGAAGAATAAGAAGCCAAACGTCTTGAATTACGTCGTTAACTACAACGTTAAGAAACGAAAGACAACCCTCGTTGGGACTTCATGGACCAGCACGTTCGTGGCGTTAGGAGGTCAAGAAATCAATGGCTAAAAACAACAAATTTCACCTCAATAAAAACGTCAGTGTTCTAGCAATCATGTTCGTAATCATTGTCGTCTTGCTCCTCGCCATCTTCACCCTGATGATTCATAATGACACCATTAACACCCAGGTTAAAACTAATCAGGCCACTCTTTCTGCCGAGCAGAAGACGTACAACCAACGGTTTAACTCCCTAAACAAGCGTTATAAGAATCGTCTTTTAAACACCGAAAATCAAAAGGCCGGCAGTATTCTGCAAAACCAACACATGGCTGACACGACCTACAAGAACCTAAACGAATTCTTCCAGATTTTCTATACCTACAACAACGACGATCAATTTCTGGCACGTCCTCAAGTCCTAAGGGAAGCTGGACTCATTGGACCAAATTACGCCAGCAACCAAAAGGTCTTTGGTAAACAGGGAAACAAGCAGACTAAAGACAAGGTCAAAAGTATGGGCATCAAGAGTAAAATGGTCGGGCTACAGATGTACGACAATCCCAACAGTCCCGAAACGATTAAAAAGATTCGCGTCATCGTCACGTACGCAACCAAGTACAACCAAAACGGCGGTGATAACGTCGACAAGCTGGGTGACGTGCTGTACAACACCAAGACCAATCAAGTGCTGAGCTATCAACCAATCGTGACCGTGGGCCACTCATTAGCGACGAAGTGGGACCAATGAAAATAGCCTTCAGGAAATTTCCTGAAGGCTATTTTTTTGAACTAATTTAACTTAATTAAACAAATTTTTCAAACTTCTCGTATTTAACCATGATATCAAGTTATTTGACCCGATGCTTCAAATCATGAAGTGCCAAAGCCATTGCTGAAGCAATAAAGCCAAGACCGATTAACTCGAGAATTAACGAGTCGTTCTCACCAGTTTGTGGCAAGTTCTTGGAATTCTGCTTAGCATTCTTTTCTGAAGAATTGAAAGCCTGGTGAATGGCTTGCGTACTTTGCGGTTCGACTACTTGACTACCGTTCTGCTTCGTTGAAGCTTCTGGTGTACCGGTCTGACTGCCATTATTTGGAACTACCGCAGATCCACCATTGTTAGTTGGTTGACCTGGCATGACAGAATTGCCACTTGGTTGGTTTGGAGTTACCGAACTGCCACCATTACCGTTTCCACCGTTATGACTTGGTGTAATCGGGTTAGTGCCGTTACCACCATTGTTGCTTGGGTGGTTCGGGGTTGGTGCATTCTTAGCCAAAACCGTGACCGTTACTACCAATGTGTCCCCGTTTGAAGCGGTAATGATAACTTTGTATTGACCAGGAACTTGGTTATTAACTTTCGAGGTGTCAATGCTTGTGATCGTTGCTTCCGTACCATCAGCGTTAGTTGCTCTAGCACCGTAGGCAGCGGCATTGGTAGGAACTAGATCACCAACGTGAATGGTAATTCCGTGACCTTCAAGACTCGTCTTATCCGCTAAGACGGTCACCGTTACTACTAATTTCTTGCCATTTGATGAAATAATGGTGACTGGATATTGACCCGGCACCTTATTATTAACCTTGGAAGTGTCGACGCTAGTGATACTTGCTTCTGTACCGTCCGTGTTAGTGGAACTGGCACCATAAGCTTGCGGGTCAGTTGGGACCTGATCACCAACGTAAATAGTTAATCCGTGTCCCACTAACGTTGCTTCGTCAGGGAGCACTGTAACCGTGACACCCAGTTTTTCACCATTGTTTGCGGTAATCGTTACCGGATAAACACCAGGAACCTCATTGTTTACTTTGGATACGTCAATGTTTGTGATCTGGGCTGGATTGCCGTTGTAATCAGTTGCTTGAGCATCGTAAGCTGCCGGGTCGGTTGGAACTTTTTGACCAACGTAAATCTTGATGTTGTTAGCACTTAAACGCGTGTGATTCTTCAAGACAGTGACGGTCACGGTGATACTTTCGCCATTATCTGAAGTGATGGTGACCGGATAATCACCAGGGATTTGGTTATTAACCTTTGAAACGTCAATCTTGGTAATCTTAGCGGGCTTACCGTTTTTGTAGGTTGCTTTAGCACCATATGCACTTGGCCACGTTGGAACCTGTCTGCCAATTCTGATGCTGGTTCCGTGAGCGGCAATGCTAATCCGACTCTTAACGACCGTGACGGTGACACCTAGTGTCTCACCATTGTCAGCGTGAATCCAAACTGGATATACTCCAGGGACCTGATTATTTACCTTCGACACATCAATCTTAGTGATTTTAGCCGGATTACCATCATAATCGGTTGCCTTAGCGTCATACGCAGCTGGGTCAGTTGGAACCTGGTCGCCAGTGTAGATAGTCAGGTTATGCGCACTTAAACTCGTGTGGTTAAAGAGTACGTGAACGTAGACCGTCTTGGTTAAACCGTTTGACGCACTGATAACAACCGGATAATCTCCCGCTTTAGTGTTATTGACTTTGGAAGTGTCAATCCCAGTAATTGTTGCTGGACTACCATCTGGGTTCAGAGCGGTCGCACCATAGGATTTAGCGTCGTCTGGAACGGCTTGCCCAATTCGAATGCTGATATCGTGACCGGTAATCGCGTCAGCGGGAATGGGAACAACGGTGACATAAGCAATCAAGGTTGGACCTGATAAAGTGTCAAGAGGACCGTAGATTACAACTGCATATTTTCCAGGTTTATTAAGGTTAACACTATTATAATTAACTCCATAAACTGCAAATGGAATAGTGCCATTCGTCATTTGAGCATCATAACTATCAGGATCTCCTAAATCGATATTAGTCGGATTACCTGTAAAAATGGAAATATTCTTGGCTGTAAAACTAACAATATCTACAAATGTTTGAGAAGTCGTGCCATCAGAAAGAGTAAATGGGACGTAGTAACGTCCAGGCACCTGATTATTAACTCCTGAAATATCAATAGACGTAACTTTTAGAGGATTACCCTGATCATCAGTTGCAACAATTCCATATGAACTTGGATCATCAGGAACAGGATCACCGACTTTAACCGCAATCGAATTAGAAATTATATGGTCAGCTTGAATGTTGTCTCTAACCTGTTTTGCTTGCTGATTAATTACCGCTGGTTGGTTAGTCTGAGCATTATTGGTGGTTTTCGGTGCTTGCTTTTCTGGAGCAACTACTTGTTTATTAAAATTGGCACCTTGATTATCAGTTTTTTGACTAGCTTGATTAGCGGGTGCTGGGGCAGTTTTTTGGTCGGTTGTGTTTTGTTGGCCATTATTTGGCTCTGGTTGACTCGATTGATTTTTGCTTTGCGCATCGTTCTGACTAGTAGCGGCTTGGTTGTCAGTCGGTTGTGAATTTGTTTGAGCTGCTTTTTCGGTTTGCCCGTTTCCATTCTTTGCTGACGATTGGTCCACCTGCGCAGTGTTAGTCGTCGGTTTAGATGAATCAGTTTGTCCTGGTTGAGCACTGACCATTGGAGGTGTCCCAGTGGTCTGATTAGTATTAGCTTGAGCCGCATTATCCTGCGTTTGAGTTACGGCTGGATTCGACTTACTTTGATTTTCTGGTTGCGATTGAGCAGACGTCGTGACTAGGTCACCCTTTACTGGTTGACTGGACGCTGTCTTTTGAATAATTTGTATATTGTGATTATTATTATTAGATTGACCGTTAGTATCAGCGCTTGCGCCAACCGTCAATCCTCCGACGGTAGCGACGGTAACAATGGCTGCGACCATCCACCGCTTTCCGGCTTTATACATCTTGTAATGTTTCTTGGTATTGTTCTGCATAAGGTTTCCCCTCTCGTTCTAAAATACATCTTGTGAATTATCAGAATATATAGTAAAACTGCTGTTTATATATTCACAATTGACATTGTAAACACGATGATGTCAGCAATCAACCTTTTAATATGTTTCACAATGTTTGTAAAACGTACTAGCAGAGAGGGTTTATAAAATAATAATTACTACGTAAAAATAGCGTGCGAAATCTAGCAACCCGTAATTTTTATCGAATTTCCGATATTTAAATTTCCTCTTATGAATGATTAGTCAATTTATCATTGATTTGCCGGTAATTATAGCTAATCTTGCCAAAAAACGTTTCTTATTTAATTAATTGATTAAAATAACACGAGTCTTATCCAATCGTTCACAATTTGTCTACTGTCAATTCTTTTTTTGACCGATTTTGTGTGAGTAAAATTCACAAAAATATTTGCAAAAATTTTTTTATTCCCGCACCAAATTAATTTTAAAAGTTTGATTAAACTCGGCTTTTGTTAAATAACTTTTCATAAATTAGCCATAAAAAAATGGCCAACATCCATTTCATAGATGTCGACCATTCAATTTAATTTAAAGCTTATTTGGTTTCTTTTTTATCTTTAAACCATTTTCCTAATCCAAAGATACCAAGAATTGAAAGTAACATAATTCCAATGGCACTTAGGACACCGTTATCTTCTTGACCAGTTTGTGGCAACTCACCCTTTTTATTAGTGTTGGTTGCATTTTCCTTAGCTTCATTAGTCCCATGTTTTTGTGACTTAACATAGGTATTATTTTCTGAAGTAGAGGATTCTGGGGCGGTTGTTTCTGAAGAATTCAAGTTGTTCTTATTTGAACTTCCATTACTTTCAGGAACCGCATTGCCATTGTGATCATTTGGTGTCATTGTACCATTTCCACCATTGTTGTTTGGTGTGTTTGGTTCAACGTTGTTCCCACTTTCACCATTGTTTCCATTAGTTGGATTCTCTGGTTCCGTTGGGTTTCCACCATTGTGGTCCTCTGGATGATTTAGCGTTGGGCTAGTTTCACCTGTCTGTTCCTTAGAATAGATAACTTCTCTTGAAGTATCATCACCAGCAGCAATGGTCCCACTAACTGAACTTTGAGCAGGCGTCATGTTAGCAACACTTGGTGACTTAACATTATAAGTGTTGTCATCACTCGTCCAATCGTTCCATTTAACATTGCCAGTTACCAAATCTTTGGTTCCAGTTCGAGTGAAGTGAGCCGTAATCGTCTTTGATGGTGCTACTTGATTGCCATCTTGGTCCACATAGTGAATGGTAACTTGACCAGTTGTCTGATCTGTTACTGCTTGGGTATTATGCGTGTAAACAACATTTACTGAATCATACTCATTTGGAGTAATAGTTCCGCTAACTGAGTCCTTATCAGGAGTCATGTTAGCAATTTCTGGTGAGGCAACGTTGTAAGTATCACTTCCATCGCTCATCCATGGTCCCCAGGTAAGTTCACCCGTTGCAAAGTCCTTCGTCCCATTTCGAGTGAATTTAACGGAAATAGTCTTTGAAGGTGCCACTTGGTTACCATTTTGATCAACATAGTGAATGGTTCTTTGACCAATTGCATTACCAGTTACTGAAGCCGTGTCATGGGTGTAGTAAACATTAATTGTATTATTTTCCCCACGAACAACGTTTCCAATAACTTGATATTTATCGGGTACCATGTTGTAAACCTTAGGTGAATCAACATTGTAATGAGCATCATCACTCGTCCAATCATTCCAAGTAACATCATTCGTTACTAAATTCTTAGTCCCAGTCCGGGTGAAATGACCAGTAATAACCTTTGATGGTGCCACTTGATTACCACCAGTTTTGTCAATGTAATTGATGGTTGTTTGACCAGTAGCTTGCTCACTTACTTCCGTAGTGTCGTCAGCATAAGTAATATTTATTTCACTGTTATCATTTGGGTTAATCGTTCCGATAACTGATTTCTGACTAGGAGTTCTGTTAGGAACATTTGGCGATGTCACGTCGTAAGTGTTGTCAGTACTTGTCCAATCGTTCCAAGTAACTTTACCAGTTACCAAATTCTTAGTTCCAGTCCGAGTAAAGTGGGCAGTAACTGTATTCGATGGGGCAACCTGATTGCCATTTTGATCAACATAGTTAATGGTTACTTGCCCAGTGGCTTCATCCTTTAAATCTTCAGTATTATCAGTGTAAACCACTTTTGTTGAACCATTTTCGTCAGGATTGATGGTTCCACTGACTGAATCCTGACTAGGAGTTCTGTTAGGAACACTTGGTGATGGAATGTCATAAGTGTTATCGGTACTTGTCCACTTATCCCAGCTAATAACCTTATTTGTCAATGGATCTCTTTGACCAGTCCGGGTGAAGTGCGCGGTGATGACCTTATCTGGTTGGAGGGTATTACCATTTTGATCAACGTAATGAATGGTAAATGTTCCAGTGGTTGAGTCTGTAACTTCTTGACTAAGAACGACTGTGACACTCACCGTCTTATAACTCGTCAATCCTTTCGAATTGGTTGTCTTATAAGTCACGTTATAGACACCAGCCTGCTTGTTAGCAATGGCTTCTCTTAAAGCGGCATCATCGGAGATTTCAACTTTATCGCTGGTTCCGTCTTGAACATCACTTGAACTTACACCATCTAACAGGTAACTGTCCAAATTATCAATGTTGAAGGTGTCAGCATTTAATGACTTATCACTGGCCGTGATGGATGGGAAGAAACCTTGTTGGTCATTAGTTTGGTAAACAAAACCCATGGGAATACTATTATTTCTCGAAGTTCCCTGATCATCATGATAACCAAAGTTAACGGAATATCTGCCACCAGTATTTGGAGCAATAAAATTACCAGTAAACTGTAAGTATTGAATGGTTACCCCATCTGGGAAAGTAATCGATAATCTAGCATGGTTCGCATCAATTTGGTCAACTTGAACCTGAACGCCAGGCAAAACCTGTCTTAACTGATCTAACGTAATCCACTGACCAGCATACTGTCCGGCCCATCCAGGTGTATAAGGAGTTCCTGCCTTAGGAATTCCAAACCGAAGTCCGTTTAAATCAAACGAAGCCCCGTCACCCTGAATGTCAACGGTCCAGGTTCTGCCAGTTAGGTTATTTAGATTAGGGTCTGGATCTTGATTGGGATAAAGGATATTAGTAAAGCTAGGTTGATCACCCTTGGCTGGATCATAGATTGCATCACCATAAGTAGGAACTGAAATCGGATTATTAGCAGTAGGTCCATCATAATTTGGACCAACACCAGCAAATCCAACTCCACCTATTCCTGCTCCCAAGTTGGGTGCCTGAACACGGTCAGGTGATGGTTGATTATTATTAGAAGCAACGTATCCATAGTAAAATTTGTTTATCAAATAAGTGGAATTACCCTGCTGAAACTCAGTTGAAAAGTTAACTCCAACTAGTGGAACAGTTGGGTCAGCTTGAAACGGAATGTTCAAAGTAAACGAGAACGAACCCGTTGTAAAAGCAATATTCTTATCGAAAATGTAATAAGCTTGACCCGTGTTAGGATCAAATTCTAAGTGACCATATTCCGATCCACCAGTCATTGTAATTTTATTCCAATCAATAACCTTTTTCATCATGACATCACTACCCGGATCAGTACTGTTGGCAATGTTAAAGACGATTCTGTCACCAGCATTGATGGTAGCGTCAGCATCGGTAATATTAATGTCGGTTCGAACTGACATACTCCCAAACTGGTTAAAGTTAGTATTGTCCGGAGATGCGTCACTTGTGATGTTGATACCTTTTGGTAACGTACTACTGTCACTAGTGGTATCAGCATTCATTTGTTGATTACTTCTTACAACATCAGGATTAGGCTGATTGGCCCTTTTGGCGTCATCATTTTTAGCCTGCTTAGTATCATCTGGTTTGGCTTGGGTATCAGTTCCTTGATCCTTCTGATTATCAGTTTTTGTCTGATCAGTTTGTGAATCGGATTTAGCTGTTGCATCATTTTGGTTTGATGAATCCTGGGTCTGATTTTGATTATCAGAAGTATCACTTGGTTGGTTCTCAGTCTGCTTCTTTACATCACTGGACTGGTCAGTCTTCGATTGATCAGTTTTACTATCTTGTGATGATTGCTCAGTTTTCTGGTCCTGAGGTGCTTGATTAGAATTATTCGTGGATGATTGTGATTCTTGTTTACTATCATCCTGTTTCGACTGGTCATTTTGCGTCTGAGTTTGTGAATCAGTCGCTGGTTGAGTTGCTTGATCCGCCTGCTTTTGCGAATCAGCTGTTTGACTCTGGTTATCCTTTGTCTGACCATCTGTTGCACTGACAGCTTGGTCTGAACTACTTGGGTTCGCATCATTTTGACTAGATGACGTAGTACCCGGTTGCGTCGCCGTACTCGTCTGGTCTGCTTTTTGTTCAGACGGAACGGCTCCTGCATTGGCCTGCGTTGAAGTGGTGTCAGCACTTGCCCCAAGCGTCATTCCACCGATTGTAAAAGTGGTGACAAGGGCAGCAACCATCCAACGTTTCCCAGACTTATACATCTTAAAACGTTTCTTTGAATCCCTAAACATAAATAAACACTCCTTAGTACCCTGGCGGTTACAAAATAATAAATCACAAACTATACTTATTATTCATTATTACGGAGACTCATTATACATAAAAAATACGATAACTCAATCATCTTGTTTAGCAAACTCGTCAATTAGTTAGGTAATTTCAGTTGTGAATTTTTAAGCCTAAATCTCACTATGCTAGTGCCGACACGTTTTCAGCAATTTATTCATTTCTTAATAAATTGCTGAATTTTTTAATTATTAAAAATATATAAAAAAGGCTAACACCCAAAATGGATATTAGCCTTTAAACTTATTAATCTCGCTTAATCTTTAAATCACAAACTGACTTACTTGGTTTCTTTTCGGTCTTTAAACCATTTTCCTAAGCCAAAGAAGCTGAGAAGTGACAGAAGCATGGTTCCGATCAGGCTTAAGAAGCTATCAGAACTTTGACCAGTTTGTGGTAACGTCGTCTTCTTTTCAGACTTTTTAGCTGGCTTAGCTGCTGGAGCTTGCTTTGCTTTGGGCTTAGCTGGTTGAGCCGGTGCTTTAGCAGGAGTTTGTGGGGCCTGCTTTGCCTTCGGAGTTTCCGGTTGTGCGGCCGGAACTTCCTTTGGTGCACTTGGCTTAGTTGGTTCCGGTTGTGCTGAAGGTTTCTCTGGTTTATTTGGAGCTACCGGAGTTGATGGTTCAGCATTCTTCACATAATGAATTGGGGTATCTTTTCCTAAATCATTGTGATCAATCGGATATGGTGTGCCAGGGACCAACTTGTTCCCGTTCTTATCAACTGGAGTGTATCCAGGAATGTCAGGGATAAG
>NZ_JBWXVC010000017.1:0-413 GCF_059901175.1 Fructilactobacillus sp. X3R5C2 | reverse complement strand
GTTACTTCATCAAAGGTGGCCGTTCTGTTGAACGTAACCGTTTCAATGCGATCATCTGAAGCCTTGCTACCATCAGCATATACATAATGCACGGTTCTAGTAATGGTCTTGGTCAAGTCCGTCTTGCTAGTACCATCAGGATATTTTGGTCCCGTTGGGTTGTTTGGATCCACTGGTTGTCCTGGGTTTCCTGGATTATCTGGAGTAACTTCCTTGGTCTTGTGTTTTAGCACAACCTTGAAGGTTGGGTTATCAGTATTGAAGGTGTAACCATCACCTGGGAAGCCGTCAGATACTAATTCATATCCTTGGGCTTCTAGTTTAGCGATTTCATCTTTCGTACTGTAATCCGACTTAGAACCGAACTTCCCGTTCAAGCCATCAGTATGAATAACCTTGTTACCATTGTCTTG
>NZ_JBWXVC010000016.1:0-422 GCF_059901175.1 Fructilactobacillus sp. X3R5C2 | reverse complement strand
CGAACACAGAAGTTAAGCTTCAGCACGCCAAGAGTAGTTGGGGGATCGCCCCCTGCAAGGGTAGGACGTTGCCACGCGATTATTCCGGCATAGCTCAGTTGGTAGAGCACCTGACTGTTAATCAGGTTGTCGACGGTTCGAGCCCGCCTGCCGGAGTACTATGGAGAGTTGTCCGAGCTGGCCGAAGGAGCATCATTGGAAATGATGTAAACGGATTAAAGTCTGTTTCGAGGGTTCGAATCCCTCACTCTCCGTATATTTTTGTAGTATGACCCGTTGGTCAAGTGGTTTAAGACACTGCCCTTTCACGGCAGTAACATGGGTTCGAATCCCGTACGGGTCATTTTGGAGGATTAGCTCAGCTGGGAGAGCATCTGCCTTACAAGCAGGAGGTCACAGGTTCGATCCCTGTATCCTCCATA
>NZ_JBWXVC010000057.1:0-229 GCF_059901175.1 Fructilactobacillus sp. X3R5C2 | reverse complement strand
CCGGTACCCAGCGTGCCGAAGGCGAGGTCGCCGCGGCTGATGTCGTAGAGCTGCACCCGCGAGTACTCGCCGCGCACGAAGTAGCGGTCGAAGGTGAAGGTCGGGGTGATGGTGAAGGACAGGGCCGAGCTGCCCGCGCCGTAGAGCAGGCTGGTGCCGCCGGCGAAGCGGTCGCCGGTCTGGGCGATGTACTCGACGCGGCCGGCGAGCGCGAAGTTGTCGTTGAAGG
>NZ_JBWXVC010000056.1:0-232 GCF_059901175.1 Fructilactobacillus sp. X3R5C2 | reverse complement strand
CCCCAAGCGTTCAGAGCGCTGTGGATCTCATCGCGCTAGGAAATACGGTCACAAATCTGAGCGGTGGTTTGACAGGAAATTTTGCCGCAGCACGTGAAGTAGCCCACTACATGCGGACTTATCCACGTGACACTCACCGGTTATTGGGGAATACGTTCATGGATTTGACGATGTTGGACGAGATGCTCTCTACCGTAGGCCGTGGGTTGGCATATGTAGGCAGAGGATTTGC
>NZ_JBWXVC010000015.1:0-433 GCF_059901175.1 Fructilactobacillus sp. X3R5C2 | reverse complement strand
TGCACCTAGTAGGAGTCGAACCTACAACCTTCTGATTCGTAGTCAGACACTCTATCCAATTGCGCTATAGGTGCATAATAATATGCCGAGGACCGGGATCGAACCGGTACGGTCATCACTGACCGCAGGATTTTAAGTCCTGTGCGTCTGCCAATTCCGCCACCCCGGCATTATAAATTGACATAAGCGGAAGACGGGATTCGAACCCGCGACCTCCACCATGGCAAGGTGGCGTTCTACCACTGAACTACTTCCGCATAAATGCCGACTAGAGGATTCGAACCTCCGACCCCCTGTTTACAAGACAGGTGCTCTGCCAACTGAGCTAAGTCGGCATACATGCTATTTATATAAATAATGAGCCGTGGCGGGTTCGAACCGCCGACCCTCTGATTAAAAGTCAGATGCTCTACCAACTGAGCTAACGGCTCAA
>NZ_JBWXVC010000055.1:0-233 GCF_059901175.1 Fructilactobacillus sp. X3R5C2 | reverse complement strand
CAGCAATTCAGAAGGTTTGTAATTATCTCGACTGTTTATGCAGTCCTTTTTGGAGTCGGCAACGTTCTGCTTGTCAAATACAACGCAGGCATTATCGGACTACAGATATGGAGTCTTTTTCTTTCCGCCGCACTGGGAATAGGTTATTTAATTGCGGTAAAGCGTGTTTTTTCTGAGTTTCGTTTTACTCTTGATGTCCCCGGCGTTCTCTGGAGGTCAGCGATTCACTATTC
>NZ_JBWXVC010000054.1:0-233 GCF_059901175.1 Fructilactobacillus sp. X3R5C2 | reverse complement strand
AGTTAAATCCTCAGTCAATGGCAGATTCGGCGCATCCGGCAACCAGGTGTAAGGTTCAATACACAAGAATTGATCGGATTCTCCTTTGGTATACAAAACCCAGTGTTTGAAAAATGCTTCATCTACTGAATATTTCAGTGTATATCCATCATTTCTCCGCAAATGAGCAACTGCAGGCTGACCTTCCGCCGCACGAAGCAACGTATCCCAGTCTCTTCCCTGCATGTTGATTC
>NZ_JBWXVC010000053.1:0-238 GCF_059901175.1 Fructilactobacillus sp. X3R5C2 | reverse complement strand
GTCCGTAGCCGACCAGCGCGCCCAGTGTCGGCGCCAGTCGACTCATACCGTCGGAGGCCTTCAGCAGCGACGTGGCGATCACTTCCAGCACGATCGCGGCGGCGAGATAGGCGTAGGGATTCATCGCGGGCTCCGGCTTACAGAGGATCGCACAGCTTCAGGGCCTGCTCGGCCATCGCCAGTGCATTGATGCGCTCTTCTTCGTCCAGTGGCCGGCCGTAAGCGGTGGCCCAGTAAC
>NZ_JBWXVC010000052.1:0-238 GCF_059901175.1 Fructilactobacillus sp. X3R5C2 | reverse complement strand
GCAACAGACTCAGCCCAAGCGGTACACGCAACATCCAATAGCCCCCATATATCCCTGCCCCCAGCTTAGTCGGAACATCATCCGCAAAGCCACCCGCTCAATACACCGGGTAAAAGCTGCCGGCCCGGCGCACGGCCAGCCGTGGTGCGAGTGGTAACAACCTTACCCAAAAAATGTGCACAAAATTCCCAATTACAGCCTTGGAGCACCTGCTGACTATGCCGGATGAAGGCTATAA
>NZ_JBWXVC010000014.1:0-581 GCF_059901175.1 Fructilactobacillus sp. X3R5C2 | reverse complement strand
TTGTCAGATGTCCAAGCACCATAAGTTATCTCACCAGTTACTTCATCAAAGGTGGCGGTTCTGTTGAACGTAACCGTTTCTACTTTGTCATCTGCGGCTTTACTGCCATCGGCGTAAACGTAGTGGATGGTTCTCGTAATGGACTTAGTCAAGTTGTCCTTACTAGTGCCGTCAGGATACTTCGGTCCCGTTGGGTTGTTAGGATCCACTGGTTGACCTGGGTTTCCGGGGTTATCTGGCGTAACTTCTTTGGTCTTGTGCTTTAAGACAACTTGGAAGGTGGGATTATTGTCACCAAATTTGTAACCACTTGGGTATCCGTCGGATACCAATTCGTAGCCTTGAGCTTCGTAACTAGCAATTCGATCCGCAGTGCTGTAATCAGATTGACTACCGAACTTGCCGTTTAAGTTATCAGTTACTAGAACTTTATTGCCATTATCTTGGTCAATGTATTCAACATGAGCTTGTTCTTCATTGGCAGTGTAGACAACGGTATGAACATCGTCTTTTCCTTCAGCAGCATCACCCGTTACACTAGCTTGACTTGGTGTGTAACCAGTAATTTTGGGAGAATTAAT
>NZ_JBWXVC010000051.1:0-239 GCF_059901175.1 Fructilactobacillus sp. X3R5C2 | reverse complement strand
GATGCGTGCCATGGGTATCAAGACAATCATGTGCACCGGCGATAACCCGCTGACAGCAGCGACGATCGCACTGGAGGCGGGTGTGGATGATTTTATAGCGGAAGCGAAGCCTGAGGACAAGATTGCGGCGATCAAAAAAGAACAGCAGGAGCGTAAACTTGTCGCCATGACAGGCGACGGCACCAATGATGCTCCTGCTCTGGCGCAGGCCGATGTGGGCCTGGCGATGAATTCTGGAA
>NZ_JBWXVC010000013.1:0-643 GCF_059901175.1 Fructilactobacillus sp. X3R5C2 | reverse complement strand
ATCGGATATGGTGTGCCAGGGACCAACTTGTTCCCGTTCTTATCAACTGGAGTGTATCCAGGAATGTCAGGGATAAGTGGATTACCGGCATCACTTGGGTTGTTGGGATCATTTGGATAAACGATCGGGTGACTGCCCGGAACATCAGGAACTAAGTGACCTAAGGCGTAGTAAACGACCGTTACTTCGGAGTCGTTAGAATCAGCGTTAACCGTTGCTTGTCCAACTGAAGCAGTGTTGGTGTAGTAACCATTGATAACTGGCGAGTTAACCCCACTCAAGACGTCACTCTTAGTCGTCCATGCACTGTAAGTTACCTTACCAGTAACTTGATCAAACGTTGCCGTTCTAGTAAAGGTAGTTGATTGAACCACATCATCAGCTAACTTGTTACCATTCTTATCAACGTAGTGAATGGTTCTAGTAACGTTCTTAGTGAGATCAGTCTTACTAGTTCCGTCAGGATACTTTGGTCCAGTTGGGTTGTTTGGATCAACTGGTTGACCTGGAGTTCCTGGATTGTCTGGCGTAACTTCCTTAGTCTTGTGTTTGAGCACAACCGTAAAGGTTGGGCCATCAGTATTAAAGGTAAAGCCATCCGCAGGGTATCCGTCGGATACTAATTCATATCCTTGCGCTTCTA
>NZ_JBWXVC010000050.1:0-246 GCF_059901175.1 Fructilactobacillus sp. X3R5C2 | reverse complement strand
GGCAAGAAGGCGTCGTTTAATGTTTCAAATCCCGGTAGACTTTATTTCCTAAATAGATTCTTTAGTCCTACATTATTGGTTTTTCGTTGCTTATAAAGAAACTGAGTTTAACTATAATTCCAATATCATCTTATTTATAATATTCTTACCTGAAATGAATTTTAACATGTGTATGAATCACTTTCAAGAAAATTCCGAATTTTGTATTCTTACCCACTGAATTTTATTACACTGCTTCCCTTTTAC
>NZ_JBWXVC010000012.1:0-1707 GCF_059901175.1 Fructilactobacillus sp. X3R5C2 | reverse complement strand
ATTTAATACCGACAACCCAACTTTCAAAGTTATCTTTAAACACAAGATGAAGACGGTTACCCCTGACAACCCAGGAACTCCAGGACAACCAATTGATCCAAATAACCCAACTGGACCAAAATATCCTGATGGAACTAGTAAAGATAACTTAACCAAGTCAATTACGAGAACCATCCACTACGTTTACGCTGATGGTAGTAAAGCAGCTGATGATCAAGTAGAAACCGTTACGTTTACAAGAACGGCAACCTTTGACGAAGTAACTGGTAAGTTAACTTACAGTAACTGGACTTCAACTAATGCTGTCTTTGGTGAAATCAATTCGCCTGAAATTACTGGTTACACCCCTGATAAGACCAGTGTTAGTTCTGAAACTGCTACCGCTGATACACCTGACGGAAGTGTTACCGTTACCTACAATGCCAACGAACAAAAAGCAGTAGTTAACTATGTTGACGAAGATAACGGTGATGCCGTTCTTCATACTGATTACTTAACTGGTAAGTTTGGTAGTAAATCTGGTTACTCAACCAAAAATGAAATTGCCACTTTAGAAGCTAAGGGCTACGAGTTGGTATCCGACGGATACCCTGCTGATGGCTTTACTTTCAACACTGACAATCCAACCTTTACCGTTGTTTTGAAGCATAAGACTAAGACGGTTACGCCAGATAATCCTGGTCAACCGGGACAACCAGTTGATCCAAATAACCCAACTGGACCGAAGTACCCAGATGGAACTAGTGTAAATGATCTGACTAAGAACATTACAAGAACCATCCACTACGTTTACGCTGATGGTAGTAAAGCAGCTGATGATCAAGTTGAAACGGTTACGTTTACAAGAACGGCAACCTTTGACGAAGTAACTGGTAAGTTAACTTACAGTGACTGGACTTCAACTAACGCTGTCTTTAGCTCAATTGATTCTCCAGCAATCACGGGCTACACTCCAGATAAAGCAAGTGTTGGTTCCGAAACTGCCACAGCCGACACGCCAGACGGATCTGTAACCGTTACCTACAATGCCAATGAAGAACAGGCTCGTGTTCAATACATTGACCAAGACGACGGCAACCGAGTTATTAAAACTGATAGCTTAAACGGTAAGTTTGGTTCTAAGTCGGATTACTCTACTAAAGCTGAAATTGCTGATTTAGAAAGTCAGGGTTACGAGTTAGTCACTGATGGTTATCCAAATGGGTACGAATTTAATACCGACAACCCAACCTTCAAGGTTGTCTTGAAACACAAGATGAAGACGGTTACCCCTGACAATCCAGGAAACCCAGGTGAACCAATTGATCCAAATAACCCAACTGGACCGAAGTACCCAGATGGAACTAGTAAAGATAATTTAACCAAGTCAATTACGAGAACCATCCACTACGTTTATGCCGATGGTAGTAAGGCCGCTGATGATCAAGTTGAAACGGTTACGTTCACAAGAACGGCAACCTTTGACGAAGTAACGGGCAAGTTAACTTACAGTGATTGGACTTCAACGAACTCCGTCTTTGGACAAGTTGATTCTCCAGCTATCACGGGATACACTCCAGATAAGGCAAGTGTTGGTTCTGAAACTGCCACTGCTGACACACCGGACGGAAGTGTTACCGTTACCTACAATGCCAACGATGAAAAGGCTCAAGTTGAGTACATCGATCAAGACAATGGTAACAAGGTTATTCATACTGATGGCTTGAA
>NZ_JBWXVC010000049.1:0-247 GCF_059901175.1 Fructilactobacillus sp. X3R5C2 | reverse complement strand
CCCTTGTGGTGGGCGGGTGGTACTGGACATGGCGCAACACTGACAGCTGTTTGCATTGCTGATGAACCCGGGCTGAGTCCCGGGTTTTTTGTGCGCGGAACAGAATGATTTAAATGCCAACTATAAGAATATTCCTACATTAAAATCAGTCGCGGACTACATATAAGGCGATGGCCTGGCGTTTTGTGGAAATATTCCGCCAACAATTCGGTCTTGAACGATTTCGGCTCGGCGTTCAGTGTATATC
>NZ_JBWXVC010000048.1:0-248 GCF_059901175.1 Fructilactobacillus sp. X3R5C2 | reverse complement strand
AGGTTGCGGCGCCCGAGTTTGTCACCGAGGTAACCACATGTGATCGCCCCTAATGGCCGCGCTGCCAGACCTACGCCGAAGGTCGCCAAGGAAGCGAGCAGCCCTGAAGTCGGCTCCATTGCGGGAAAGAACAGTTTCGGTAGCACGGTCGCGGAAACAGCACCGTACAGGGTGAAATCGAACCACTCCAACGCTGTACCAATGGTGGCGGCTGTCACCGCCTTTTTTGACATCTGACTGTCTGCAAC
>NZ_JBWXVC010000047.1:0-248 GCF_059901175.1 Fructilactobacillus sp. X3R5C2 | reverse complement strand
CTCCAGTGTATGTTGACGGATTACGGCCATCACAAAATTGAACATCATACTTTTTCAAATCAAGCAATTCTACTTCGATATCAGGATGGTTATTCTTAACTTCCTCTAAAACCTTTTCAATAACAACTTTCGTCTTTGTTCCTATTATCGTTCCTGAAATCCCCAGTAATTTCATTTCACTTTTCCTCCTTATTAAACCCTTCAATAAAAAGCGTCTACCCATCAAATTTTCACTACCTCATTATGAA
>NZ_JBWXVC010000046.1:0-248 GCF_059901175.1 Fructilactobacillus sp. X3R5C2 | reverse complement strand
CTGCATTCCTGCCGGTGCGTGACGGCGATGAGCCGTGGACGGCCGATGAGATTAGCGAAATCGTCGGCACTCTTGAATCCGATGTTCAGAGGATGGGCACGGCCCTTGCCAAAGCCGAGAATGATCTTGCTGACCTCATGAAGCAGGGGAATGACGGTGCTGGAATGGATACCATCGACGTCGGTTCCTCTCAGTTCGAGCGCGATCAGGAGATCTCCGTCACCCGTAACGCTCGCGCTGTGTACGAC
>NZ_JBWXVC010000045.1:0-249 GCF_059901175.1 Fructilactobacillus sp. X3R5C2 | reverse complement strand
GGACATACGGCACTCCTGGAAAAGGGATCAGGAACTGCGGATATGCGGTTCTGCGCAGGCAGTCTGCCGTGTGGTGAACTGATCCGATAGGTGAAATTGCGTGCCAGCTATCACAGTTCAGATGCGAACTTGATCGGGCATCACCTCACCGCTACGTGGCTGATACTGTTCATCTTTGCGGCTGTCACGCGCCGCGCGGGTAGCATCCACGCATGGTGCGGATCTACTGCCCCTCATGGTGGATCCACC
>NZ_JBWXVC010000044.1:0-250 GCF_059901175.1 Fructilactobacillus sp. X3R5C2 | reverse complement strand
AGGCCGGCGAGTCACTGATTCAGCAGGCGGTGGACGCATTCCGTGCCTACCACGAGGCCAAGATCGTGGCGAACCAGCTGAAGAGGTCGAGCGCCTGCACTTGCTTGCCGAGTCACTGTTCCAGGCGGTGTCCGACTACCAGCTTCGCGTCATAGCCAAGGCCCGGGGCACGGATCTGCCGCCTCTTCATTGATCCGCCCATCGGCAGTTGCTCGGCGCCAGGAATGGCCTATACGATACTGTATCTCTA
>NZ_JBWXVC010000011.1:0-1801 GCF_059901175.1 Fructilactobacillus sp. X3R5C2 | reverse complement strand
AGAGTAGATCTTTGAAAACTGAACAAGATTTTGATTACAAGTGTAAGGTAATTTTAAGTTGTAGAACTTAAAATTAAACATTTGCGAAGTCAATTCGCTTTTTAATTCTTTTGAAAAAGAATAACAACAAATAATAATGAGCTAGTAAAATTTCTCATTTCTAAAATGAGAGTTTGATCCTGGCTCAGGACGAACGCTGGCGGCATGCCTAATACATGCAAGTCGAACGAGCTGCGCTTATTGATAGTTGATGCTTGCATTAACTAGATTTAAGTTAGCAGCGAGTGGCGAACTGGTGAGTAACACGTGGATAACCTGCCCAGAAGAAGGGGATAACACCTGGAAACAGATGCTAATACCGTATAACAACGAAAACCACATGGTTTTCGTTTGAAAGATGGCCTTTGTGCTATCGCTTTTGGATGGATCCGCGGCGCATTAGCTAGTTGGTGAGATAAAGGCTCACCAAGGCGATGATGCGTAGCCGACCTGAGAGGGTAATCGGCCACATTGGGACTGAGACACGGCCCAGACTCCTACGGGAGGCAGCAGTAGGGAATCTTCCACAATGGACGAAAGTCTGATGGAGCAATGCCGCGTGAGTGAAGAAGGGTTTCGGCTCGTAAAACTCTGTTGTTAGAGAAGAACGGGCGTGAGAGTAACTGCTCACGTCGCGACGGTATCTAACCAGAAAGTCACGGCTAACTACGTGCCAGCAGCCGCGGTAATACGTAGGTGGCAAGCGTTGTCCGGATTTATTGGGCGTAAAGCGAGCGCAGGCGGTCTTCTAAGTCTGATGTGAAAGCCTCCGGCTTAACCGGAGAAGTGCATCGGAAACTGGGAAACTTGAGTGCAGAAGAGGACAGTGGAACTCCATGTGTAGCGGTGAAATGCGTAGATATATGGAGGAACACCAGTGGCGAAGGCGGCTGTCTAGTCTGTAACTGACGCTGAGGCTCGAAAGCATGGGTAGCAAACAGGATTAGATACCCTGGTAGTCCATGCCGTAAACGATGAGTGCTAGGTGTTGGAGGGTTTCCGCCCTTCAGTGCCGCAGCTAACGCATTAAGCACTCCGCCTGGGGAGTACGACCGCAAGGTTGAAACTCAAAGGAATTGACGGGGACCCGCACAAGCGGTGGAGCATGTGGTTTAATTCGATGCTACGCGAAGAACCTTACCAGGTCTTGACATCTTCTGTTAACCTAAGAGATTAGGTGTCCCCTTCGGGGGCAGAATGACAGGTGGTGCATGGTTGTCGTCAGCTCGTGTCGTGAGATGTTGGGTTAAGTCCCGCAACGAGCGCAACCCTTGTCATTAGTTGCCAGCATTCAGTTGGGCACTCTAATGAGACTGCCGGTGACAAACCGGAGGAAGGTGGGGATGACGTCAAATCATCATGCCCCTTATGACCTGGGCTACACACGTGCTACAATGGACGGTACAACGAGTTGCGAAACCGCGAGGTCAAGCTAATCTCTTAAAGCCGTTCTCAGTTCGGATTGCAGGCTGCAACTCGCCTGCATGAAGTTGGAATCGCTAGTAATCGTGGATCAGCATGCCACGGTGAATACGTTCCCGGGTCTTGTACACACCGCCCGTCACACCATGAGAGTTTGTAACACCCAAAGTCGGTTAGGTAACCTTTTGGAGCCTGCCGCCTAAGGTGGGACAGATGATTAGGGTGAAGTCGTAACAAGGTAGCCGTAGGAGAACCTGCGGCTGGATCACCTCCTTTCTAAGGAAAAATTCGGAAACCTTACATTATTGAAGTCTTGTTTAGTTTTGAGAGTTTTACTCTC
>NZ_JBWXVC010000043.1:0-252 GCF_059901175.1 Fructilactobacillus sp. X3R5C2 | reverse complement strand
G
The DNA here is from genome assembly GCF_059901175.1 of Fructilactobacillus sp. X3R5C2. Classification (NCBI taxonomy): domain Bacteria; kingdom Bacillati; phylum Bacillota; class Bacilli; order Lactobacillales; family Lactobacillaceae; genus Fructilactobacillus; species Fructilactobacillus sp. X3R5C2. The sequence continues at coordinate 251 of NZ_JBWXVC010000043.1, read as the reverse complement.
GCTACGACAGATAATAACGGTTTAGTTAACCCATTCCTCTTCGTAGTTCAATTGCCAGTGCCGCGTGACCCATGCCTGCGCGGCTTCCATTGCCGTTGTCTTCCATTTTTTAAGATTCTGGAGTATTGACAGTGCGGCAAGCGGCTTGCTCGGATCACGTTCGACGCGGATAACCTCTGCCGATACTTCAATAATCGGCTTTTCCTCGCCGAGGATTTTGAGCTTGACCTCAGAACCGACCGGTGGAAGGA
>NZ_JBWXVC010000042.1:0-252 GCF_059901175.1 Fructilactobacillus sp. X3R5C2 | reverse complement strand
GATCAATCCCAGCCGATCCCCGATACATTGGTGCAAGAACTTGGACATCAGTCGAACTGAATCCCTTAACCTTTGCTTTATTAACCACTTGTTTAATTACTGATTCAACTTGTTGCGTATTACAATTAATAAAGCTGCGATCCCGTTGATTTACTAAAAGTGTTTGGGGCATCACTCCATTTTTAATGTCATGGGCCAATTCCACAATCGTCGATCCATCATTCTGTCTATGAATCTGATTAAGCTCAACAC
>NZ_JBWXVC010000041.1:0-252 GCF_059901175.1 Fructilactobacillus sp. X3R5C2 | reverse complement strand
ATACTGAAGCTTTCAGATGTGGACATAATAGGTTTCAAGACCGCCATTTCTGTTTCGCATGGAACGGACGTGGAGTACACCAGAGGAAAGATTATTGGTTCGGAGAACGGCATTATTGAGCGTGATCCGCCTTCTTTTCTTGAAATGCTTGGCCTTCCAGCGGATACGCCTTTTGATGCCCTGCTGATAGCTCTGATGACCCTGCGGGACAGGCCAGAAGCGCCACTTGAAGAGAAAACACAGGCCCTAAAA
>NZ_JBWXVC010000040.1:0-252 GCF_059901175.1 Fructilactobacillus sp. X3R5C2 | reverse complement strand
ACCCAAGTCATCCCACGGGATTGTGGTTGAGTGAGTTGACGCATGCATGGCATGTGTTCGCTGGCAGAGGCTACGAACAACATCTGGTAAGTCCGCTGGGCGGAGCAGCGCCTCTCGAACCTCGTTCACTCAAGTGGCCATTGCTCGATAGCACGGCCAAAGCCTGGTTGAACGACCCGGCGGCAATGGCACGTCTTGCCAACACCTCAAGTCCGCAAGCGTTAGTGTCATCGGAATTCGACGCCATCTACT
>NZ_JBWXVC010000039.1:0-254 GCF_059901175.1 Fructilactobacillus sp. X3R5C2 | reverse complement strand
CTCTAGCATGCTGCAAGAGTTCCCTGAGTATGAAGTTGTCGTATCCGGCCATACCGATAATATTCCCATTTCCAATAACCAATATAAGGATAACTGGGATTTGAGTGCAGATCGTGCTCTGAACTTTCTGAAAATCCTGTTGCTGAACCCGCAGCTTGATCCTTCCAAGTTCACACCTAGTGGTTACGGGGAGTATCATCCAATCGCCAGCAATGATACAAACATCGGAAGAGCACAGAATCGGCGTGTAGAAG
>NZ_JBWXVC010000038.1:0-254 GCF_059901175.1 Fructilactobacillus sp. X3R5C2 | reverse complement strand
GAAGCATTGCTGCTATTCGGTCCTCACGATTCCTACCTGAAGCAGCTTGAGGAAAAGACGTCGGCAAAAATCGCCACGAGAAGCGGAGAATTGGTGATCAGCGGCGATAAAGCGGAAGTGGATCTGCTGGCAAACTTGGTTGATATTCTACTGCAACTGGTCCGCCGTGGCATTACTCTTTCGGAAAGAGATGTATCTTATGCGATGCAGCTCGCGGAAAAGGGAGAGGCAGAGCAGCTGTTACATCTCTATGA
>NZ_JBWXVC010000010.1:0-3258 GCF_059901175.1 Fructilactobacillus sp. X3R5C2 | reverse complement strand
ACTTTGTTCTTTGAAAACTAGATAATATTATTTTCTGTATTAATTATATTTTAATTATAATTTTAACCGAGAAATAACCACTACGTTATTTGAGTTTTTTAAAATAGTTTAAATCGCAAATACTCAATAACTTACATCACGAAGTGATGCAGGTTAAGTTATTAAGGGCGCATGGTGAATGCCTTGGTACTAGGAGCCGATGAAGGACGGAACTAACACCGATATGCTTCGGGGAGCTGTACGTAAGCTTTGATCCGGAGATTTCCGAATGGGGAAACCCAATCATCTTAGTCGATGATTGCACGACAGTGAATTCATAGCTGCCGTGCGGTAGACGCGGGGAACTGAAACATCTAAGTACCCGCAGGAGTAGAAAAAAATTTCGATTCCCTCAGTAGCGGCGAGCGAACGGGGAACAGCCCAAACCGATCAGTTTACTGGTCGGGGTTGTAGGACTGAACATTTGAGTTACAAAAGAATCTGATAGTCGAATCAGTTGGGAAGCTGAACCATAGATGGTGATAGCCCAGTAGACGAAATCAGGTTCCCTCAGTTCAGGATCCTGAGTACGGCGACACACGTGAAACGTCGTCGGAAGCCGGGAGGACCATCTCCCAAGGCTAAATACTACCTAGTGACCGATAGTGAACCAGTACCGTGAGGGAAAGGTGAAAAGCACCCCGGAAGGGGAGTGAAATAGTTCCTGCAACCATGTGCCTACAAGCAGTTAGAGCCCGTTTAAGGGTGATAGCGTGCCTCTTGTAGAATGAACCGGCGAGTTATAGTTGCATGCAAGGTTAAGTTGAAAAAGCGGAGCCGAAGCGAAAGCGAGTCTGAATAGGGCGTTGAAGTATGTTGCCATAGACCCGAAACCAGGTGATCTATCCATGTCCAGGATGAAAGTGCGGTAATACGCACCGGAGGTCCGAACCCGTGTACGTTGAAAAGTGCTGGGATGAGGTGTGGATAGCGGTGAAATTCCAAACGAACTTGGAGATAGCTGGTTCTCTCCGAAATAGCTTTAGGGTTAGCCTCGGAGTTTAGAATCATGGAGGTAGAGCCACTGTTTGGACAAGGGGTCCGTCTTGGATTACTAAGTTCAGATAAACTCCGAATACCATTGATTTATATCCGGGAGTCAGACGATGAGTGATAAGATCCATCGTCGAAAGGGGAACAGCCCAGACCGCCAGTTAAGGTCCCTAAATATATGCTAAGTGGAAAAGGCAGTGGAGTTGCATAGACAACTAGGATGTTGGCTCAGAAGCAGCCACCATTTAAAGAGTGCGTAATAGCTCACTAGTCGAGTGATTCTGCGCCGAAAATTTACCGGGGCTAAGCATATTACCGAGACTGCGGACGCGACTTTGTCGCGTGATAGGAGAGCGTTCTAAGGGCAATGAAGCTAGACCGTAAGGACTAGTGGAGCGCTTAGAAGTGAGAATGCCGGTATGAGTAGCGAAAAATCAGTGAGAATCTGATTCACCGAATGACTAAGGTTTCCTGGGGAAGGCTCGTCCACCCAGGGTTAGTCGGGACCTAAGTCGAGGCCGAGAGGCGTAGACGATGGATAACAGGTTGAGATTCCTGTACTAGTTATTAACGTTTGAGTGATGGAGGAACGCAGAAGGCTAAGTTGTGCATCCTGATGGAGATGGATGTTCAAGTCGTAAGTCAGGTCAAGAGAGAAATGCTTTTGATCGAGTTGACAAGCGACGATGAGGACCGAAATTATAGTAGGGAAGCAACTGATGTCACGCTGCCGAGAAAAGCTTCTAGCGAGTTAATAACTACCCGTACCGCAAACCGACACAGGTAGTCGAGGAGAGTATCCTCAGGTGAGCGAGAGAACTCTCGTTAAGGAACTCGGCAAAATGACCCCGTAACTTCGGAAGAAGGGGTGCTGTCCTAACGGACAGCCGCAGTGAAGAGGCCCAGACGACTGTTTATCAAAAACACAGGTTTCTGCAAAATCGTAAGATGACGTATAGGGGCTGACGCCTGCCCGGTGCTGGAAGGTTAAGTGGAAGAGTTAGCTTCGGCGAAGCTCCGAAATGAAGCCCCAGTAAACGGCGGCCGTAACTATAACGGTCCTAAGGTAGCGAAATTCCTTGTCGGGTAAGTTCCGACCCGCACGAAAGGCGTAACGATCTGGGCACTGTCTCAACGAGAGACTCGGTGAAATTAAGATACCTGTGAAGAAGCAGGTTACCCGCGACAGGACGGAAAGACCCCATGGAGCTTTACTGTAGCTTGATATTGGGTGTTTGCACAGCTTGTACAGGATAGGTAGGAGCCATTGAAACCGGAGCGCTAGCTTCGGCGGAGGCGTCATTGGGATACTACCCTTGCTATGTGAACACTCTAACCCTGAGCACTCAACGTGCTCGGAGACAGTGTCTGGTTGGCAGTTTGACTGGGGCGGTCGCCTCCTAAATAGTAACGGAGGCGCCCAAAGGTTCCCTCAGAATGGTTGGAAATCATTCAAAGAGTGTAAAGGCAGAAGGGAGCTTGACTGCGAGACATACAGGTCGAGCAGGGACGAAAGTCGGGCTTAGTGATCCGGTGGTACCATATGGAAGGGCCATCGCTCAACGGATAAAAGCTACCCTGGGGATAACAGGCTTATCTCCCCCAAGAGTTCACATCGACGGGGAGGTTTGGCACCTCGATGTCGGCTCATCGCATCCTGGGGCTGTAGTTGGTCCCAAGGGTTGGGCTGTTCGCCCATTAAAGCGGTACGCGAGCTGGGTTCAGAACGTCGTGAGACAGTTCGGTCCCTATCCGTCGCGGGCGCAGGAAATTTGAGAGGAGCTATCCCTAGTACGAGAGGACCGGGATGGACATACCGCTGGTGTACCAGTTGCGCCGCCAGGCGCACAGCTGGGTAGCTATGTATGGATGAGATAAACGCTGAAAGCATCTAAGTGTGAAACTCGCCTCGAGATGAGATTTCCCATTCCTTTATGGAAGTAAGACCCCTGAAAGATGATCAGGTAGATAGGTTAGAAGTGGAAGCGTAGTGATACGTGAAGCGGACTAATACTAATCGGTCGAGGACTTAACCAAGCAAAAAGAAGTGGAAGTTAATCGGGCAGAGAAGATATTATCTAGTTTTGAGAGAACGAAGTTCTTTCTAAGTGTGGTGGCGAAAGCCTGAAGGATACACCTGTTCCCATGCCGAACACAGAAGTTAAGCTTCAGCACGCCAAGAGTAGTTGGGGGATCGCCCCCTGCAAGGGTAGGACGTTGCCACGC
>NZ_JBWXVC010000037.1:0-254 GCF_059901175.1 Fructilactobacillus sp. X3R5C2 | reverse complement strand
GCACAGCCGTGCTGGCGCTAGCCTTTTTATCCAGCGACCCGCCTTTGCCTGCCACGCGCACATTCAGGTCCTTGCCGGTGCTGGTGTCCAGGCGTGCGTCGCCGCCATAGGCCAGACGTTGTACGCTGGTTTCCTCACTGTTCCTGGCGGCGCGCAAATCATGTTGCTGCGCCTCGATCTTCAGCGAGCCGGCAGTGGCCCGCCATTGGGTGCCCTGGTCTGCAAGGGCGTCGGCCTTGACCTCGGCCTTGGCC
>NZ_JBWXVC010000036.1:0-256 GCF_059901175.1 Fructilactobacillus sp. X3R5C2 | reverse complement strand
GTTCCACGTGTCGGAAAACCGGTCCAAGCCGTCCATGCCCATAAACAGCAATCGCGCCAGCACCAGGACAACCACGGCGTTGACGACAAGCCGCGTCGTCAGTCTGAATCCAATGAACATCTTCCCCCCTTTCGTTTCGTTGGTCGGTGTCAGACGCACGCATCGCGAACGCCATACGTTTGGGATACACCGGCACGCGAAACCCACAAGGGGGTTATTTTGACTAAAGCTAAAAATTGGGAGAAAAGCCCAATCA
>NZ_JBWXVC010000035.1:0-257 GCF_059901175.1 Fructilactobacillus sp. X3R5C2 | reverse complement strand
ATTTAAGGGTGAATCTCGCGGCATTATTGTAATTGATGACTACGGCCATCACCCGACAGAAATTCTGGCTACTTTATCGGCGGCCAAGAGCGGTTCGGGCGGGAAGCGGACAGTAGTCGTATTTCAACCGCACCGCTATACACGCACTCAAGAGCTGATGGATGAATTCGCTTTGGCTTTTAACAACGCAGATATTCTCTTTATCCTCGACATTTATGCTGCCAGCGAACAGCCGATTGAAGGAATTACTGCTGAAG